>JAZHDH010000092.1:0-23787 GCA_036584335.1 Pseudodesulfovibrio sp.
GTTGACCTTTACATGCCGGATGGCTATGTTCCGGTTGTCAGCGTCGGCCAGACGCACGTCGCCGGCGAAACCGCCTTGGCGGAAAAACGCGGAGCCAGGCACAGAACCAGCAGCAGGGCGCAGAGCGCACCGGCCGCAGCCTCGTGTATGAAAGGGGCCTGGACCATGCCGGGCTGACCCGTCATCGCTCCCGAAGGGCGTTCTGTTTGGCCTTGAGGATAGGCTTGAGCAGGTAGGCGAGCACGGATTTCTTGCCGGTGAGGATGTCCACCTGGGCGGTCATGCCCGGCATGATCGGCAACCGCTCGCCGCGATAGACGATGGCGTTGCTGTTGGTCCGCACCTTGACCAGATAGAAGTTCTCGCCCTCGGCGTTCAGGATGGTGTCGGCGCTGATGTTCTCCACCAGGCCCTCCAGGCCGCCGTAGATGGAGAAATCGTAGGCCGTGATCTTGACCATGGCCCTTTGCTGCGGATGCAGAAAAGCGATATCCGCCGGTTTGACGTTGGCCTCGATGAGCAGGGAGTCGTCCAGGGGCACGACCTCCATGATCGACTCGCCCGGCTGGACCACGCCGCCCAGGGTGTTGACCAGGATGTGCTTGACGATGCCCTTGACCGGGGAGCGGACGTCGGTGCGCGTGACGCGGTCGCCGCCCGCCGTCAGGGTTTCCTGGATGGACATCAGTTCGCGCCGCCGCTCGTTGATCTCTTCCAGAGCCTGGCTGCGAAACTCGGCCTGGCGCTGCTCCACGCGGCTCTGCGCCTCCTTGGCCGCGCGCTGGACGCGGGGAATGCCGAGCGTCAGGGCCTCCACATCCCCCTTGAGCTCCAGCACCTTCTGCTCCAGGGCCAGGTAGTCCAGTTCGGAGTGGATGTGCTTCTCCACGAGAGGCTTGGCGATGTTCCGCTGCTTCTGGGCGACCTCAAGGGATTTCTTGAGCTGCCTGCGCCGCCCTTCCATCTCGCCCACCTCGGACTGTTTCTGCTCGTACTGGTCCTGCAACACGCTCAGTTCGATCTCCAGTTGCCGTTTCTGGGCGATAAAGATGCGCAGCTGGTCCTCCAGGAGCTGGGGAGAACTCTCCTTCAGTTCGTCATCGAAGACCGGATCGTGGTTCTCGACCACGGCGGCGAGCCGGGCGATGGCCGCCCGGTGTTCCAGGGCCTTGCTCTTGGCGTCGCGAAAAAAGCTGGCGGCCTGCTCGTTGCGCAGGCGGCACAGGAGCGCGTCCTTCTCCACCACCTGGCCCTCGTGGACGAAGATTTCGCTCAGGATGCCGCCCTCCAGGTTCTGGATTTCCTGCACCCGCTGCGAGGGGATGACCTTGCCGAAGCCGCGCGTGACCTCGTCGAGCACGGCCAGCCTGGCCCAGAGCAGGAACCCGAGCAGCATGAACAGGATGGCGGTGGACATCATGTAGGCCATGCGGCGGCCCCGGCCGTACATGGCCTGGTCCACCTCGGACATGAACAGCAGCGCCTCCCTTTCAAACTTTTCCTTGCTCATGTCCACCTCACATGGAAACCCTGATCTTGCCGGTGCGCAGCCCGTCAAGCACCTTCTGCTTCGGCCCGTCCACCACCACGCGGCCCCGGTCCATGATCACCAGCCGTTCCACCAGGTCGAGCATGGAGTGGCGGTGGGTGATGACGATGACCGTCTTGTCCTTGATGTACGGCTCCATCTTGGCCTTGAACCGGTATTCGGACTGGTTGTCCATGTTGCTGGAGGGCTCGTCCATGATCAGGATCTCGGGATCGGGCAGGATGGCCCTGGCGATCGACACGGCCTGGCGCTGCCCGCCTGAAAGCGAGGAACCGCGCTCGCCCACCATCATGCCGTACCCGGCGGGATGGTCCCGCACGAAGTCCGTGACCCCGGCGATGTCCGCCGCGAACTTGATGGACTGGTCGTCCGCCTCGGGCAGGCCGAAGGCGATGTTGTCCTTGAGCGTGCCATAGAACAGAAGCGAATCCTGCGAGATATAGCCGACCTTGCGCCGGAGTACTGCGGTATCGAGCTGGCGCAGGTCGATGTTGCCCACCTTCACCGAGCCCTGCACCGGCTGGTAGAGCCCGACGCAGAGCTTGCCCAGGGAGGACTTGCCCGCGCCGGTGCGGCCGACGATGCCGACCTTCTCGCCCGGCCGGATGCTCAGGTTGACCTCGGTGAGCACGGCCTTGTCCGTGCCGGGATAGCTGAAGGAGACGTTCTCCACCTGGATGGAGGCCTCCATGTCGCCGTAGTGGAAGGTCTCCTTGTCCTCTGGCCGCTCGGAGGGCATTTCCATGAGCATGTCCAGGGCCTGGAGCGCCATGCGCGACTGCTGAAAGCGGGCCAGGAGCCCGGCCACGGCCGAAAGCGGGGCCATGGACCGCCCGGCCAGGATGTTGCAGGCGATGAGCCCGCCCACGGTCAGCTCGCCCTTGCCGATCAGGTAGACGCCGATGATGATGATCGCCACCGACACCATCTGGGTGATGAACACCGAGAAGGTGACCGAAACGTTGGCCATGATCTTGGCCCGGCTGTTGGACATGGCCGACATGCCGACCACGTTCTCCCAGCGCGCCTGCATCCTCCCCTCGGCCATGGAGGTCTTGATGGTCTCCAGTCCCTGCACGATCTCGAAGAGCAGCGCGTTCTTCTGGGTGGATTCCTTGTAGTGGCTTTCGATGATGTGCTGGAACGGGACCTGGAGGAACAGGCCGAAGAGGATGACCACGGGCACGGCCACGAACACCGGCCAGGCCAGGGCTCCGCCGATGTAGTAGATGATGCCGATGAACAGGAACAGGAACGGCATGTCGATGAGCGCCACCAGCGAGGTGGAACTGAAGAATTCGCGCAGGGACTCGAATTCGCGCACGTTGTTGGCCACCGCGCCCGCCGACTCGGGCATGTGGTCGAGCCGGGCGGACATCAGGTGCTGCATGATGCGGCTGCCGATGAGCACGTCGGCGTTGCGGCCCGCCACGTCCACGAAATAGGAGCGCAGGTTCTTGAGCAGGAAATCGAAGAGGTAGGCGATGCCGATGCCGATGGCCAAGGCCCAGAGCGTATCGGTGGCGTTGTTCGGGATGACCCGGTCATAGACGTTCATCACGAAGAGCGGCGAGGCGATGATGATCAGGTTGGTCATGATCGACGCGCCGATGACATGGCGGTAGATGGGCCAGAAGCGGAGGATGACGCCCCAGAACCAGCGCTTGGTCTTGACCAGCTTGAATTCGCTGGCGCGCTTGTCCAGGCGCGACTTGCGATGGCAGAAGATGGCGTAGCCGGTGTACTCCTCCTCCAGCTGGGCGATGGGTATCTCCACCTCGTCCATGCCGTGCCCGGGGATGACCACCCGCGCGGTGAGGTCGTCGGTATCGAGCAGGACGCAGGCGTTGCCGCCGCGCAGCAGCAGGATGCACGGCATGACCAGCTTGGTGATCTGGCGCAGATGCTCGCGGTACACGGTTTTGGCCAGGATGCCGATGCGCTCGGCCGCGCGGACGATGGAGGCGGCGGTAATGACCCCCTCCTGCTGCGGGATGCCCGCCTTGAGAGTGGCCGAGGAGACCGGCTTGCCCATCAGTCGGCTGATGATGGAGAGGCAGATGACCAGGGGAGGCTGGAAATCGATGTCCTTGGGCGAAAGGCGCTCGTCGTTGTCCATGTCCGGGCCGGGCTGCGGGCCGGGCTGCGGGCCGGGCGCGGGACCCGACGGAGCGGCGGCCCGCTGCGCCTCCCGTTCGGACGCCCGGGCTTTGCCATCCTGATTTTCCTGACGGATATTCTTCTCTTCTGGAGCCATACGTCCCACTTCGTCCCTGTCGGAGGCAGCCGGACCGGCACGCTCCGGAGCGCACCGTCCATCCCACCTTATACAACCACTCCCAACTTTTGACCGGCGATGGGTTTTTGTCAAGTTTCATTTGGGATTTATGCCAGCAATCCCGATTGGTTTGGCCGTTTTCCACAGCTTTGCAGGCGGAGATTGTACAGGATGTCCCGGCGGATCACGCCCCCACGGTCAGCACGATCTTCCCCAGGGCCTCGCCGCTGGCCCAGCGGCGGTGGGCCGCCGCCACGTCCGTGAAGTCGAACCGCTGCCCGTCCAAGAGTACGGCCAGGTTGTCGTCGTCGACCATCCCGGCGATTTCCTGAAGGATCTTGCCGTACTGCGGCCGCCCGTCGCCGGTGATCAACGGCAGGAGCATGAAGACCACGTGCAGGGTCAGCCCCTTGGCGTGCACCGGTCCCAGGTCGTGCGTCGAACGGGTGGAGGTGGAAACCACCTGGCCGCCGATGGCTGCGGCCTCGAAGGACCGGTCCAGGCAAGCGCCGCCCACGGTGTCGAAGACCACATCGAACCCCTCGCCGTCCGTACACTCGGCCACGTAGTCGGCCACCGGGGTCTCGCGGTAAAAGATGGGCGTGGCGCCCAGGCTCTCGACCACGGCCGCCTTGTCGTCCGTGGAAACCGTGGCGAAGACCTTGGCCCCGGCATGGACCGCCAACTGCACGGCCACATGCCCCACCCCGCCTGCGCCGCCATGCACCAGCAGGGTGCGGCAGGGCTTGAGCCGAGCCCGGCCGAACAGGGCGAGCCATGCGGTGATGGAAACCAGGGGGAGCGCGGCCGAGTCGGCCAGGTCCATGCAGGCGGGCGCGGGGGCCAGGAGCCGCTCGTCGGCGACCATGAACTCGGCCAGGGCGCCGGGCATGGCGCCCAGCCCGCCAGCGCAGCCGAAGACCCGGTCACCCGGCTGGAAACGGGACATGGAATGGGGGATGTCCTCGACCACGCCCGCCACGTCCATGCCGGGAACGGCGGGCAGCTTCGGGGCGAAACCGAGGCGATCGCCCAGCGTGGCGATCTTGTTGTCGATGGGGTTGAGGCTGGACCCGGCCACGCGGATCAGGACCTCGCCGGGCCGAGGCTCCGGCCGCTCGATGTAGCGGAGGGCGAAGGAAAAGTCCTTGCCGAACCGCTCCAGCATCATCGCTTTCATGGCATACCTCCCGGTATCGTACGCCACGATAGCCCCTGCGGCCACTTTTGTAAATTCCGCGCCGGATTGAAGGGCGTGCGCCGGGCCGAAAGGTCAGCGGGCGATGAACCGGGGCGGGGCCTTGACCGCGCTGCCGTGTTCGTCAAAGCGTATCGTTCCGGACAGGGAGTCGGCCACCCCGTCGGAGAGGGCCTTGGCCACGTCGGCCGGGACGAAGCTCCCGGCCTTGCGCACCGCGCCCGCCAGCAGGTGCACGGCGTCGTAGCCGCAGACCGAATCGGCGGAAGGATCGGCCTGGAACCGCGCCGCATAGCGCCGGGCGAAGGCGTCGTAACCCGGCGGCTCCTGCCGTTCCAGGAAATAGAGCTGGCCGAGCAGGTGGCGGTTTTCCGGGGTGAAGTCGGCAGGCCGCTCGCCGATGACGACGAACGGGCAGTCGATGCCCACGGCCCGGCAGGCCGAGATCAGGGGCAGTTCGTCCCTGTCGCGCACGGCCAGGACCATGGCGTCCAGGGCCAGTTCCCGCTTCCACCGCGCCATGTGCAGGGACACGCCCGAGCCGCGCCCCTCGTAGCCGAAGGACAAAGCCACGCGGATGCCCTGCTGGTTGGCCACGGACTCGAACTCGCGCGCCTGCCGCCGCCCGTGGTCGCTCTTGGAATAGATCAGACCGAGCCGTTTCCACCCCTTGCGCCGGGCCAGATCCAGGGCGGCCCGGCTGGTCTGGACGGCGGGAATCCCGTTCTCGAAAAGCAGGGAGAAGGCGTTGACCGTGGACCCCATGCCCGAGGAGACGGGCGCCAGGACCAGCACGCCGTAGAATTCGTAGTTCTGGGCCACGGCCGCCAGCAACGGCAGCCGCGTATGGCCGACGACGAAGGGAACCTCCGGCCGCGAGGCGAATGCCTGGGCCACCGCCAGCGCGCCTTCCACCGTGCCGCGGTCGTCGCGCTGCTCGATGACCACCTTGCGCCCGAGCACGCCGCCGTTCTCGTTGAGCATGGCTGCGGCCAGTTCGGCCCCGCGCAGGACGTCGCAGTGCTCCTTCCAGTCCCCGGCCAGGCCGATGTGAATCTCCTTGCCCGCCCCTTCGGCCAGGTCGATGCGTTTCTGGATGACGTAGTGGAAGACGTGGTCCTCGCGCAGGTCGTCGCGCACGCCGAACCCGATCCAGGACAGGCAGACGACCACCGCCAGGCCGAAGACGATCCAGGCCGCCAGCCCCTTCATCGGCCGCCTCCGTCCAACTGACGCGAGGCCAGCCGCGAAAACAGGCCTCCCTTCTCCATCAGTTCGCCGAATGCGCCCGACTCGACCACCGCGCCCTGGTCCATGACGTAGATGCGGTCCGCGTCCCGGATGGTGGACAGCCGGTGGGCGATCACGATGCGCGTGGCGTTGAGCTGGCGCAGGTTGGCCATGACCCGGGCCTGGCTGGTGTTGTCCAGGTTGGAGGTGGCCTCGTCGAGCAGGAAGACGCTCGGCTTCTTGGACAGGGCGCGGGCGATCATGATCCGCTGCTTCTGCCCGCCGGAAAAAGTGGAGCCGCCGTGGGGCACGAAGGTGTGCATGCCCATGGGCATGCGCCGGATGTCCTCGTCCACGGCCGCCAGCCGGGCCGCCTCCCAGGCGTCCTCCTCGTCGGCTTCGGCCGTGGCGCCCATGATGTTGAAAAAGATGTTGCCCTGGATCAGTTCGCCGTTCTGGATGACCGAACCGATCTGGCGGCGGACCTTGACCGGGTCCAGGCGGCGCAGGGGCTTGCCGTCGTAGAGCACGGCCCCGGCCGAGGGCTGGTGGAACCCGAGCAGCAGCTTGAGCAGCGTGGACTTGCCCGACCCGCTCGGCCCGACCACGGCCACGAACTCGCCGGGCGCGGCCTTGAAATTGATCTGGCGCAGGGTTGGCCGGTTCGCGCCCTCGTAGGCGAAGCTCAGGCCCACGGTCTCCACCGCGCCCATCAGCCTGCCCGGGTCCTCCAGGGCGGCGTGGCTCTCGGGCTTGGCCTCCAGAATAGGCTTGGCCCGCTGGTACATGGGCTTGATGAAGATGAGCGACACCCCCACCTGGGCCAGGGTCGCCACCGCGCCGGTCAGCTGCCCCAGAGCGGAGTTGAAGCACAGGAAACTGCCCAACGACAGGTCCTTGTACATGCCGCCGAAGATGAACAGCCCGAAGACCAGAAAACTCGAAAAGAGCGGCAGCCCGGAGGTGTAGACCGTGACCACGTTGCGCCCCTTGCCGATGGCGTAGGTGATCTTGCGCAGCTCGGAGAAGTTCTCCATCCAGCGGGCGAAGGCGTTGGTTTCGGCCCCGGCCGCGCGCAGCTTGTTGATGCCGGTGATCAATTGCAGTTCGAGCCCGGCCAGCTTGCCGATGACGTTCTGGACCGTGGCCTGGGCGCGCATCTGGCTCTTCATCAGCAGGTAGGTGAAGAGCAGGGTCGCCCCGAGGATGGCCAGCACGGCCAGGGAGAGCTGCCAGGAATACAGGGCCAGCAGCACCAGGTTGGTCAGGGCGAAGACCGAGGAGAGCAGCCCGCTCATCACCGCCCCGGACAGGGACTGGCGGATGGAATCCACGGCCATGACCCGGTTGGACAGGTCGCCCGCCGGAAATTTCTTGAAGAAGTCCACGGGCAGCCGCAGCAGCCGCCCGAAGACGGACGACTGGAGCTGGACCTGGGCACGGGTTTCGGCGCGGAGCAGGGCCGCGTTCTTGACCAGTTGGAAGATGCCGCTGCCCAAAACGACCATCAGCAGGCCGAACACGATCTGGCCGAGCATGCCGTACTCGCCGTTGGTGATGACCGTGTCCACGGTGGCGGACAGGGCCATGGGCAGGCCGAAGCCGCTGAGCGCCCCGAGCAGCCCCATGGCCGCCACCAGCGCCAGCTCGCGCCCGCACCGGCGGAAGGCGTAGCGGGTCAGGGCCAGGGGCGCGGACGCGCCGTCGGGCAAGGGCGGGTACAACTGGCGCGCCCTGCCCGCCAGGGTCGCGGCCACGGCCTCGTCCACCGGGGTCCTGTTCCCGGTGGCGGGATCGACCAGGACGTAGCCCCTGCGCACGGGCAGCAGGGCCACGGGCTCCGCGCCCTGCGCCTTTTCCACGAATCCGAGCAGCGGCCCCGAGTCCTCCTCGAACCACCGGCCCGCCAGGTCCACGTCGCGGGCGTAAAATCCGTTGTGGCCCAGCACGTCCTCGATCTGGCCCGCCAGGTCGGGCCGCAGCCGGGGCGGCGCCTTGACCGAGCCGCCCACGGCCTCGCCCACCAGCCGCACGGCCTCGAACGCGCCGGACGCGCCGACGCCGACCTCGACTTCCGGGTCGATGACCGCAGCCGCCCGGTTCAGGGCCTTGGCGAACTCCTCGCTGCGGTGGCGCGAGCTGTCCATGAGCTGGCGCAACTTGCTCAGGGCCAGGTCCGAAAACGTCTCGTAGGTCATGGCGACGGCCAGGGCGGCGAAGGCGGCGAAGGCGGCGAAGAAAACCCCGGTGCGGACCACGTCCTCGGTGGAAACGCAGATCAGCCGCCCCTTCTCGCCCATCTCCACCCACAGGTTGCCCGCCAGCGGACGGAACACGGAACCGTCCAGGCCGCCCAGGGCCTCGCCGCCGCCGTAGGTGGCGGAGCCCTCGTCCAGGCGGAACCAGAGTTCGGACAGGGCCGACGCCTTGATCCCCGCAGGCAGGCGGAAATTGCCGCCGGGCTTGAGCATCTTGGTCACCGAAGGCGGCGGGATGTGCGGGCTGACGTGAGAGGCCACCTGGCGCACGGCGTCCGATACCCGTTTGGCGGCTTCCTCGGGATAGGCCCGGCACTGCTCAACGAAGTCCTCGGCCATCATCGGCGTGAGCCGGGTGCCGGGCGAGGATTCGAGGAACACGCGCATGCGGTCGGCCATGCCCTGCGACGAAAAACCGAAAATGACGCCCCCCTCCTCCACGGTGAGCAGGGTGCGCGAGGCGCGGGGCAGGCCCGCCTCGGGCGCGGGTTCGACCATGACGCTGGCCGCGCCGCGCTCCACGCGCCAGACCATGCCCGTGTCGTCAAGGTCGATGCGCCGCCGGGGGGCCGTGTACGCCATTTACCGGCCCTCCGAATTGACGAGTTCGCTGTATTGGCCGCCCAGGGCCATAAGCGCCTCATGGGTGCCGCGCTCGACCACCCGGCCGTACTCCAGGACGATGATCTCGTCCGCGTCGCGGATGGTGGAGAGGCGGTGGGCCACGATCAGGCAGGTGCAGCCGCGCTGGCGGATGTTGAAGTCCACCTGGGCCTCCTTGACCGTGTCCAGGGCATTGGTCGCCTCGTCCAGGATGAGGATGGCCGGATTGCAGACCAGGGCGCGGGCTATCTCCAGGCACTGGCGCTGGCCGCCGGAGAGGTTGGCCCCGTTCTCCAGCAGCACGCCGTCCAGGCCGCCGGGCAGCCCGGCCACCACGTCGTAGATGACCGCGTCCTGGCAGGCGCGGACCAGGGCCTCGTCGGCCACGGTCGGGTCCCACAGGGTCAGGTTCTCGCGCACGGTGCCCGAAAAGAGGAAAATCTGCTGGTCCACCATCTGCACGGCGTCTCGGGTGACGTAGGCGGGCAGTTCGTCGCGGGGCGTACCGTCGATGCGCACCTCGCCGGACCACGGCTTGTACAGCCCGGCCACGATCCTGGCCAGGGTGGACTTGCCCGATCCCGAGCCGCCGACCAGGGCCACGCGCGCCCCCGGGGCCAGGGTCAGGGAGAAATGCTCGATCAGCGGCGGGGCCAGCGGGCTGTAGCCGAAGGTGATGTCTCGCAGCTCCAGGCCGCCGTTGACCGCGCTGGCGCCGAAAAGCACGGTCTCGCCGTCGGCCATCAGCGCCTCGGCGTCGGTCTCGGCCGGGTGGTTGAGCACGTCGTCCAGCCGCCGCATGGACGCGCCCGCGTCCTGAAGCGAACCGGCCAGAACGGTCAGCTCACTCACCGGGTCGAAGAGCATGGCCGCGAAGGCCTGGAAGGCCACCAGTTCGCCCAGGGTCAGGCTGCCCTGCATCACGCGCGCCGCCCCGACGCCGAGGATGCCCACCCCGGCCAGGGAGGTCAGCACCGCAGGGGCCAGACCCATCAGGTTGGAGAGCGCGCCGAGCTTCTGGGCCGACCGCACCGCGCCCGCGTGGTTGCCCGCCCAGAAAGCGAAAACGTCCTCCTCCATGCCCTGGGCCTTGATCGTGTCCACGGTCTGAAGCACGGCCATGGCCGTGGCGTCCACCTTGCCGCGCTCCTGGGCCATGCGCATGAATTCGTCATGGCGGCGCGGGGACGCCACCTTGAGCACCACCGCGTTGAGCCCGATGACCAGCAGGGCGAACAGGGTCAGCAGCCAGTCGTAAAAGAGCATGGCCACCACGTAGAACGAGGCCAGCATCAGGTTGAGCACGCCGGTGGTGAACTGGGCCGAGAGCAGCCCGGCCACGGTCTCGTTGAGGCGACAGCGCTGGGTGATCTCCGGGGCGTAGCGCTGGGAGAAGAACCGGGCCGGCAGCTTGAGTACGTGCCACAGGAACCGGCTGGACGAGGTCAAGGTCAGCTTGGTCTGCATGCGCAGGATGTAGTGCTGCTGGATCCAGGAAAGCGAGCAGCGGATGACCAGGGTGAGCAGCATGGCGAAAACCAGGGGTCCGGCCCAGTCCAGGTGGCGGGCCACCAGAACCTTGTCCACGAAAATCTTGGAGAAGACCGGGATGGCCAGGGCGGGCAGCACCAGGAGCAGGGAAAGGCCCACGATCAACCACAGGGCGTCGCCCTCGCCCGCCAGCCGATCCCGGAGGCCCTCCAGCAGGCTGTAGGGCCTGCCCCCCTTGCAAAACTCCGGGCCGGGGGAAAATTCCAGCACCACCTCGGAATAGTCGCGGGCCAGTTCGTCGCGGGTGACGCGGCGGTGGCCGCTGGCCGGGTCGTTGAGGTGCACGTGTTTGGCGTCCGCGCCCTCCAGAACCAGAAAGTGGGAATTGCGCCAGAAAAGGATGGCCGGGAGCGACGTCTTTTCGAGCAGGGTGACGGCGTCGCGCCGGAACCCCTTGCCGTCGAGGCCGTGCAGCCGGGCGGCCCGAAGCACGTTGGCCGCGCGCGAGCCGTCGCGGTTGACCCCGCACTCCTCGCGCAGGGTGGAAAGCGGGATGTGCGCGCCGTGGTAGCCGAGTACGGAGCCGAGCGCGGCCGCGCCGCACTCCACCGCCTCCATCTGGAGGACGGTGGGCGTTCTGACGCGTTGCGTGCTTCCCCTGCTCTTCATGCGAATCCAAGCCCTTGTTGACAGTTTTCCCAAACTGTATCAGAGCGTACTTTTTGTCAAACACCGGCTTGATCCTGCCGGTGAAACTTTTCCTCTCCCGAAGCATCACGGAAGAGACAGTGGCAAACACCGGTCCGGGGACGCCCGGACAAAGGAAGGCTGTATCGATATGGCAAATGGCATCAGAGACGACAACCACAAGGCGCTTCTGGAGGAGTTGCTCCGGGACGTCGAAAACCCCGAAGAACGGGAACGGCTGCGAAAGGCATGGGAGGCTACCGCCTGCCTGCGGAAAGCCGCCCCGCAGGCCCCGCCGCTTTCCCCGCAACTCCAGACCGCGCTGGGCAAGATGGACGAGGCCCTCTCGGACGACGACCTGGACATGCTGGCCGCTGCGGGAACCCCTTTCAAGGGACCAAACGACCAGGGCATGTTCTAGGACGGTCCCGGACTGCGGCCCATGCCGCCATCACCATGAGCTACCGCTACGCCATCCTCACCGCCCAAGAGGCCCTCGGCTTCGACGCCATGACTTTCCCGGCCTATCGCAAGGTGCTGGGCGGGGAATGCGTGGCGGCCGGGGCGTGGTTCGGGGGGCAGCCCTGCGGGTTGGCCCTGTGCGCCCAGGGACGCGCCCCGACCGAGGCGGAGCTGCTCTCCCTGTTCGTGGCCCCGCTCCACCGGCTGGGCGGCGTGGGCGCGAGCCTGCTGGCCCTGGCCGAAACCTTCCTGCTGGCGGGCGGCATGGACGGGGTGCACGCCACCTGGACCGAGTCCATGCCCGGAGCCGCCCCCTTCGAGCGCGTGCTCGCCAAGCGCGGCTGGTCAAAGCCGCGAAAACGGCTCCTGCTGCTGCGCGAACGCCTGGACGGGCCTTTCGGCCGGGAGTTCCGCAAGCGGGCCGATTCCTTCCGCTCCCTGCGCACCACGCCGCGCGGCTGCGAATTGTCGCGCTGGGCCGACCTGACCCCGAACGACCTCGCTTTCATCCGCTCCCGGGAGGGGTGCCCCGGCTGGTATTCCCCCCCCGCCAACCCCCTGCGCGAGCAACACCTGATCGCCCCGGAACTGAGCCCTGTCCTGCGCCGCCACGGCGAGATCGCGGGCTGGATCACCGTGCACCGCATCGCGCGCGAGACCGTGCGGATGACCGACGTGTTCGTCCGCACGGACATCCTGCGCAGCACGGGTCTGGCCGCAGACCTGATCGTCCGCACCATCGACCGGCTGGTCTGGACCCGCATCCCGAACCTGACCTGGGGCATCGAACACGACAACGCGCCCCTGCGCGACCTGTGCATCCGGCGCTTGGGCGACATCGCCGCACTGGCCTGGTCCATGGGCTCGCACAAGACGCTTTGTCTGTAGCGCACCGGTTGCAGGAGGCCGCGAAACTTTTTGAGCGGCGGCGCGTCACAGGGATACGACAACCTTTCAATCGCAGGAGAAACGACCATGAGCTTGGCCGACCGATTCAAGAACGGCGACATTTCCAGGACCGAACTGCTGTCCATGGCCCGAGAGAACCCCGCCCTGGCGGCCCAGGTCGCATCCCTGCTGGATCAGGAGTTGTCCGAAGACGAATTGCGCGCCGTTGCGGCGGCCGGAGCCCAGTCCGGAACCCGCGATGACGACTCCATGTACGGCGGCAGCGGCGACGACGACATGCAGGGCGGCAGCGGCGACGACTACATGGAGGGCGGCAGCGGCGACGACGACATGGAAGGCGGCCGGGGCAGGGACTACCTGGACGGCGGCGAAGGCGACGACGACATGCAGGGCGGCCGAGACAGGGACTACCTCTACGGCGGAGAAGGCGACGACAGCCTGGACGGCGGACGCGACGACGACCGGCTCTACGGCGGCGAGGGCCACGACACCCTGACCGGCGGCGAAGGGGCGGACATCTTCTACTTCGGCCCGAACGACGGCGACGACGTCATCACCGACTTCCACCAGGGATACGACACCATCCGCCTCATGGGCCAGGACCCGGACGGCTACGAGGTCAGCTACGATCCCGAAACCGGCAACTCGGTCATCTCCTACGGCGGCAACACCATCACCGTCGTCGGCGTGGAACTGACCGGCGAGGACATTGCCTACCGCAATCTCTCGGGGCAGAGCGGCGAAATCCATGGCGGC
Source organism: Pseudodesulfovibrio sp. (assembly GCA_036584335.1). Lineage (GTDB taxonomy): Bacteria > Desulfobacterota > Desulfovibrionia > Desulfovibrionales > Desulfovibrionaceae > Pseudodesulfovibrio. Next base: position 13,422 of record JAZHDH010000092.1, read on the forward strand.
ATGGGCAATGACGGCATTCTGGGCGGCGATCACGGAGCCGACATCCATGGCGAGGGCGGCGACGACCGGCTCGTCAGCGGCGACGGCGACGACTTCCTCGACGGCGGCGACGGCAACGACACCCTGGCCAGCACCGGCGGCAACGACGTCATCGACGGCGGAGCGGGCAACGATTACATCCACGGCGGCGAGGGAAGCGACACCCTGACCGGCGGCGCGGGCGGCGACGTCTTCTACTTCGGCGCGGACGGCGGCGAAGACGTCATCACCGACTTCACCTCCGGCGAGGACAAGATCCGGCTCGACGGCTCCACCCTCGGCGAAGGCTACGAGATCAGCTACGACCCCGAAACCGGCAACTCCACCGTCACCTACGCGGGCGGCGTCATCACCGTGGTCGGCGTGGAGATCACCGCCGACGACATCGCCCAGGGCTAGGCCCGCACGAAAAATCGCCAGCGGCCCGAAACCTTTCGGCGCGCGACGAATCACAGGTGCAGGGGCGGGCGCGATGCCCGTCCCGACCTTCCTCTCAGTGGGGGCCGGGATTCTTCGGGAGAGTTCCGGCCCTCTCGTCATCCGGGGTTCAGGACAGGGAGAGCCCGATATCGGCGGCCACGGCCAGCAGGCCCCGGCGGACCCGGGTCTTGACCGTGTTTTCGGGTACGCCGAGCACCTCGGCGGCCTCGCGGAACTTGAGGTTCTCCATGCGCACCAGGAGCACGGCCTCGCGCTGCTCCTCGGGCAGGGCGTCGAGGGCGGCCAGCACGCGGGAGAGAGCCTCCCGGTCGGACACCTGCCGTTCGGGCGTGGGGCGGCCGCAGACCGCGTCCACCGTGTCCGAAGCCAGGGGCCGCAGCTTGCGCTTGCGCTGCCGCAGCACGTTCAGCGCGATGGTGTAAAGCCAGGACTTGAAGGCCGCCTCCTCGCGCAGGTCGCCACGCTTCTCCCAGGCCTTGAGGAACGCCTCCTGGACGATGCCCTCGGCCTCGGCCACGTCGCCGCGCAGGCAGCGGGTGAGAAAGGCGCAGAGCTGCCCGGCATGGTCCCGGTACAACCGCTGGAACACGGCCTGGCTCAGGACGGGGGAAGCGGATGCGGTATTGCCCATCATTCCTCCAGCCCCAGCATGCGGGAAAATTTCGGAAAGACGAGATCGATGGGGCGGCTGCGCCTGAGCACCACGTTGCCCGTGCACACCGTGCCCGCCTCGATGGACCCGTTCTTCGGCCCGTGCGACGAAGACCACTTGAAGCCCGTGGCCGTGTCCGGGTCGCGCAGGAGCGAGACGCGGGCCATGATCGTCACCCCCTGCTCCATCAGCGAGGCGATCAGCTGCTTCGAGCCGATGGACTTCATCAGCGACTCGGCCGAGGCGGGGTACTCGCCCACCCAGGAGACCAGGCCGTAGATGCAGCCGTACTCCTCCTTGGAGGCGGTGGAAGGATAGACGTAGGCGACCATGCCGGGCTTGATCTTCTTGCCCGCGTCCGCCGGGAAAAGCAGCGAAGCCTCCAGCGGCGAATCGAGCGGCCGCAGGGTGCACAGCGACACGCCCGGCGAAGCGTAGTCGCCCCGCTCCACGTCCAGGTCCACAACCACGCCGTCGTAGGGGCTGCGCACCTTGGAAAAGACCTGCAACCGCCGCTCCACGCTCTCCAGGGCCAGCTCCAGCTCGGTCTCCTGCTTGCGGCTTTGCAGCATGTCCTGGTCGGACTTGCTCTTGAGGTCCAGCTGCGCGGCCTGGACCTCGGCGATCTTGAGCTTGCAGTCGTTGATCTCCGAAAGCACGGACTGCATGTTCTTGCGCGTGGTCTCGACCTCCTTGGGGGTGATGTACCCCTGGTTCATGGCGTCGAGACCCTTGACGTGCTTCTTGAGAAAATCGAAATATTCCTGGAGGTAGGCCATGCGAAAACGCAGATGCTCGATGCGCTCCGCGTTGTTGCGGCCCTGCACGTCCATGGTCTGGCGGTAGTAGGAGACCCGCTCCTCGGTCCAAAGCTTGGCGCTTCGCAGGTTGGCCAGGATGGACTGGCGCTCGGTTTCCAGCTCGGGCATGGCGATGCGGGCCAGGATGTCGCCGCTGGCCACGGTGTCGCCGGGGGCCACGTCCACCTCCGTTACCTGCCCCTGGCCCAGGGCGACCACGTCCATCAGCCCGTCGGGCGGCACCAGAATGCCCGATCCCAGGATCATCTCGGGCACGGAGCCGAAGACGCTCCAGCCCACCAGGACCACGGCCAGGACGATGCCCGCAGCCACTGCGAGCTTGCCCTTGGCGTCCACGATGGTGATGCGCCGGGAGAGTTCCTCGGGGGATGCCAGGGGATTGCCCCGGCGTTTGCTGTTCGTTTCGCTCATGCCGCCCTGTCCACTGGAGTCGGTTATCGAACAATCGCCGAGTAACCTAGGAATTATAAGGAGGAAATGCAAGAAAAAGCATGCGCCTCCGCCTCGACAACGACGCCGGTCCGTGGAATGCTTGCGGGGAATACCGTCCGGCCGCCGCCGGGCATGGGGTCATGATGCCGCTTTCTCCCTTTTCCGAACGGGCCGTCGCCGCGATCCGGGCCATCCCCCGGGGCATGGTGGCCACCTATGGCCAGATGGCGGCCCTGGCGGGCAACCGGCGCGCGGCCCGGCAGATCGCCCGCCTGCTGCACTCCTCGTCGCGCGCCCACCTGCTGCCCTGGTACCGGGTGGTGGGCTGCGGCGGCCGCATCTCCCTGCCCGGGGTGGACGGCGACCGCCAGCGCGCCCTGCTGAAGAAGGAGGGCGTCCGCTTCACCCCGGCAGGCACGGTGGACATGGCCGCCCACCAGTGGGCTCCTCCCCTGCCCCCCGCAGCCCCGGACCGCGCCTGAACGCCCGCAAGCGCGCCAAATCTCACGGGGCGGCAGCTCCCGTCAGCTCTCAAATAATCGGCCAATCGGCACAAAAGCTTCATCTACATTTTGACCAGCCGATTATGCCATTTGACAACACTGGATTTATTTTCTAGTGTACATTGTCTTTTTAGAAAAACACCAGTTCTCGCTGCATATCGAAATTGCATCGCAATCATTCCAAGTAAAATCTGATGTGAATTCAACTTCTACATCATTTTTTTACTGTTGCACCGCGAGAATACCATACAATTGCCAAGATACATTGATGGAAGAATACACCCCCTATATGGATGAGGAATCCTGCATTCCTTCGCCTTCCAGGCGCCAGGTCCGGCCCGAAAACTCCCCGGTCCACGGACGTCCCAGGGTCACGCTTCCCTGCGGACTGCGTGACCGCATCCCCCTGTTCTAACTTCCATTCTTTGTCATCATTCACCCGGCTCCCCGCCCAGGCGGCGGGGTCTGCCGTCACATTCATCGGAGAAACCATGGAAAAAATCCGCGTAGAAAACCTCTGCAAGATTTTCGGCAACAAGCCACGCAGCGCCCTGACGCTGCTCCGGGAAGGACTCGACAAGGCGTCGATCCAGAAGAAAACCGGCATGACCGTGGGCGTGGACAACGCCTCCTTCGGCATCGAAGCAGGCGAGATATTCGTCATCATGGGGCTGTCCGGCTCGGGCAAGTCGACCATCGTCCGCCTGCTCAACCGGCTGATCGAGCCCACCGCCGGACGGGTGCTGGTGGACGGCGAGGACGTCACCGCCATGAACACCGAGCAGTTGGTGAAGTTCCGGCTGCACAACATGAGCATGGTCTTCCAGTCCTTTGCGCTCATGCCGCACCAGACCGTGCTGGACAACGCCGCCTTCGGCCTGGAGCTGGCCGGGGTGGACAAGGCCAGACGCCACGAACGCGCCCGCGAGGCCCTGGCCCAGGTCGGGCTGGCCGGACTGGAGGACCAGTACCCCAAGCAGCTCTCGGGCGGCATGCAGCAGCGCGTCGGCCTGGCGCGCGGCCTGGCCGTGGACCCGGAAATCCTGCTCATGGACGAGGCGTTCTCCGCCCTGGACCCGCTGATCCGCACCGAGATGCAGGACGAGCTGCTCAAGCTCCAGGCTGAGCACCAACGGACCATCGTCTTCATCTCCCACGACCTGGACGAGGCCCTGCGCATCGGCGACCGCATCGCCATCATGGAGGGCGGCCGCGTGGTCCAGGTGGGCACGCCCGACGACATCCTCCAGAACCCGGCCAACGACTATGTCCGCGCCTTCTTCCGGGGCGTGGACCCCACCGGCGTCATCAGCGCGGGCGATATCGTCCGCGACACCCATCCGACCCTGGTCGTCACCCGCGCGGGCAGCCTGCGCGCCGCCCACGAGATCCTGAGCGGCAGCGACCGCGACCACGGCTACGCCCTGGACGCCCGCCACCGCTTCCTCGGCGTGGTCTCCACCGACTCCATCCGCGAGGCCCTGGAGTCCGGCAGGCCCGGCAACCCGCTGAGCCAGGCCTTCCTGCCCGACGCCCAGGCCGTACGCGCGGCCGACTCCATGCAGGACATCCTGCCCATGGTCGCATCCAGCCCATGGCCCGTGCCCGTGGTGGACGAGGACGGCGTCTACCGGGGCGTGGTGTCCAAAAACCGGTTCCTGCGCACCCTGCACCGCACCGAACTCAACCACGGGGAAAGGAGCAACTGATGTTCGACAACTACGTCATCCCCCTGGACCAATGGGTCTCGGACTCCGTCGAGTGGCTGGTGGACAACCACCGCGAATTCTTCCAGATGCTCAAATGGCCGGTGGAGCGGATGCTCGGCGGGTTCGAGCATGGCCTGAACGCCGTGCACCCGGCCGTGATCATCGCCGCAGTCTGCCTGGCGGCCTGGCGTTTCTCGGGCAAGCGGCTGGCGGCCTTTTCCCTGGCCTCCATGCTGCTGGTCGGGTTCCTCGGCCTGTGGGAGGACACCATGATCACCCTGGCCATGGTCCTGTCCTCGGTGGTCATCTGCACCGTGCTCGGGGTTCCGCTGGGGATCATGGCCGGACGCGGCGACCGCTTCGAGGCGGCCCTGCGCCCCGTGCTCGACGCCATGCAGACCACCCCGGCCTTCGTCTACCTGGTGCCCATCGTCATGCTCTTTTCCGTGGGCAACGTGGCGGGCGTGCTGGCCACGATCATCTTCGCCCTGCCGCCCATCATCCGGCTGACCAGCCTCGGCATCCGGGGCGTGCACCCGGAGCTGGTGGAGGCCGCCCTGGCCTTCGGCGCCACCCGGCGCCAGGTGCTGCTCAAGGTCCAGATTCCCCTGGCCATGCCCACCATCCTGGCCGGGCTCAACCAGACGATCATGATGGCCCTGTCCATGGTCGTCATCGCCGCGCTCATCGGCGCGGGCGGCCTGGGCTCCCCGGTCATCCTCGGACTGAACACCCTGGACATCGGACGCGCCGTGGTCGGCGGCCTGGGCATCGTGCTCATGGCCATCGTCCTCGACCGCATCACCCAGTCCATGGCCAAAAGAAAGTAACCAAGAATCCTAGGAGGTTCCATGAGATTAACCCAACTGATTCCCGCCTTCGCCCTGACGGCCTTCCTGGCCACCGCGGCCTTCGCCCTGGACATGCAGCCCGGCAAGGGCGTGACCGTCCGGCCCGCGCGCGCCACCTGGAACACCGGCTTCTTCCAGGAAGCCCTGATCCACAAGGGGCTGGCCGAGCTGGGCTACGACGTCCAGAAACCCAAGGACCTGCAGAACCCCATCTTCTACAAGTCCGTGACCCTGGGCGACGTGGACTACTGGGCCAACGGCTGGTTCCCGATGCACGACGCCCAGCTGCCCAAGAACTTCGACGAGAAGGCCGAGCGCATCGGCTATGTGGCCAAGGCGGGCGGCATGGGCGGCTACCTCGTGTCCAAGCGCGACGTGGACAAGTTCGGCATCAAGTCCCTGGACGACTTCAAGCGGCCCGAAGTGAAGAAGGCGTTCGACGCCAACGGCGACGGCAAGGCCGACCTCATCGCCTGCCCGCCGGGCTGGGGCTGCGAGAAGGTCATCGCCCATCACATGCAGGCCTACGGGCTTGAAGACGACATCAACCCGGTCAAGGCCTCCTACGAGGCGGGCATGGCCTCGGCCATGGGCGAATACAAGGCGGGCAAGCCGGTGTTCTTCTACACCTGGACGCCCAACTGGACCGTATACAAGTTCAAGCCCGGCAAGGACGTGCTGTGGATCAACGTGCCCGAGATCAACCCCTCCGACGCCCAGAAGGACTCCGTGGAGCGCATGACCGTCGCGGGCGTCGAGGGCGCGGTGTCCGACCCGCTCAAGGCGGGCTTCGTGGCCGCCGACATCCGCTGCGTGGCCAACAAGCAGTTCCTGGCCGCCAACCCGGCCGCCGCCAGGTTCCTCAAGCTGTTCACCCTCTCCCTGGCCGACATCAGCGAGCAGAACACCCGGATGAACGACGGCGAGAAGTCCGACAAGGACGTCGCCCGCCACGCCGACGAGTGGATCGCCAAGCACCAGGACCAGTGGAACCGGTGGCTGGCCGCCGCCCGCGAAGCCGCAGCCAGGTAGTTCCACCCCTTCCAGACCCTCCAGGGGGTCCCGGATCGTCCGGGGTCCCCGCTTTTTTTCATCCATCCCCTGCTAAGGGGCTTACTCTCCGATCATTACTTTGCTATGGGTTTCGAGGCATTCTATCGAAAAACAAAAGGACCCTCACATGACGGAATCGCTCTGGGACCGCTTCATGCGGCAGCTCACCGAATCGGGCAAGCTCGACGAATTCTGCGACCTGGCCGACGCCGACCTGGACGCCTGGCTCGAAGCCAACCACATGGGCGTCACCGTGGACCAGCTGGTGGCCTCCGCCCCCAAGGTCCGGCTGGATGACGACACATTGGACGCGCTGTCCGGCGGCCGGTTCGTGATCCACGCCCTGAACGAGTGCATCACGGGCATCCGCCGCCCGATCTTCTGATCCACAGCCGCCGGTAGAGAGGTACGCAGCCGCCATGTCGCAGATTTTCCGGAAAGTGGCCCTGGACCGCCTCTCCTCCCCCGAACAGCTCGACCAGGTCATGCGCGTCACCTCGCCCCTGGGCTGGGTCGCGCTGGCCGCCTGCCTCCTGCTCATCGCCATGGCCGGGATCTGGTCCGTGCTGGGCACCATCCCGACCAAGGTCATGGGCCAGGGCATCCTGGTGGAAACCGGCGCGCTCTTCGATGTGGTCGGCCTGGGCGAAGGCCAGATCCTCGACGTACTCGTCGAGGTGGACGAACAGGCGAAGGCCGGGCAGGTCATCGCCCACATCCGCCAGCCCGAGATCGAACACGAGCTGGCCGAGGCCCAGCGCACCCTGGACCACCTCCTGGAGGAGCGCGCCTTCGTGGACAAGCTCGGGTCCGACATCCACGCCTCGCGCACCCAGCACATCCAGCAGCAGCGCAAGACCCTGCTCGACTCCATCAAGCTGGCCGAAACGCGGCTGGACGACCTGCACGAGCGGGTGGAGCAGCACGAGGTGCTGCTGAAGCAGGGCATCGTGGCCCGCAAGACCTACCTCGACGCCAAGGCCGAATACAACCAGGTGTTGCAGGAAACGCTCAAGTACCGCGAGCAGTTGGCCGCCCTGCCCACCACCAGCTTCCAGGCCACCTCGGAGCGGCGCAAGGAGCAGATCGACGTCGAACGGCGCATCATCCACGCCGAAGAAGTGCTGGCGTCCCTGCACGACAAGCTGGAGATGGCCTCGCAGGTGGTCACGCCCAAGTCCGGCCGCATCAACGAGAAATTCAAGGGTCCCGGCTCGTTCCTGCACACGGGAGAGGCCATCCTCAATCTGGAGACCTTCTCGCCGGACGACAATTTCTACGTCACCGCCTACTTCGCCCCGGACCAGGGCAAGCGCATCCAAAAGGGCATGACCATGCTCGTGGCCCCGTCCACGGCCAAGCGCGAGGAGTACGGCGTGCTCGTGGCCGAAGTGGTCAGCGTGTCCGCCTTCCCCGCCTCGCCCCGGGGCATGATGCACCGGCTGGAAAACGAGAAGCTGGTGGAGATGCTGACCAAGAACGGCCCGCCGATCAAGGTTCGCGCCCGGCTGATCAGGGACGCCGGATCCATCAACGGCTTCAAGTGGACGTCGGGCAAGGGCGCGCCCGTGAAGCTCCAGTCCGGCACCCTGTGCCAGGCCGAAGTCGTGGTCGAGGAGCAGCATCCGATCAGCCTGGTCATTCCCTACCTCAGGAAGACCGTCCTCGGCATCGGGGAGACGCGGTAGCATGTCCGAAGACAAGCCGCTCTGGAAGAACAAGCGGGTACGGACGCCCACCGTCATCCAGATGGAGGCTCTGGAATGCGGAGCCGCCGCCCTTTGCATCGTCCTGGCCTACCACGGGCTCTTCGTCCCCCTGGAGCAACTGCGCGAGGAATGCGGCGTCAACCGCGACGGCAGCAAGGCGGGCAACATCCTGCGCGCCGCCCGCGCCCGGGGCATGCAGGCTGTGGGCTACCGAATGGAGCCGTCCCACCTGAACACCGTGGAGTTGCCGGTCATCCTCTTCTGGAATTTCAACCACTTCGTGGTACTCGAAGGGATCAGGAACAAGAAGGTCTTTCTCAACGACCCGGCCACCGGACCCAAGGTCGTGACCTGGGAGGAGTTCGACCAGGCATTCACCGGCGTGACCCTGGTCCTGGAGCCCGGACCGGACTTCCGGACCGGCGGCGAGAAGCCGAGCGTGCTGCGCGCCCTGCGCAGACGGCTGACCATCGGCCGGGCTGGCATGGCCTTCGCCGTGCTGGCCGGGCTGGCCATGGTCCTGCCCGGGCTGGTCATCCCCATATTCTCCAAGGTGTTCGTGGACAACGTGCTGGTCAACGGCAGCCGCGACTGGCTGAAGCCGCTGCTGCTCGGCATGGTCCTGACCGGCCTGCTGCGCGCGGCCCTGACCTGGCTCCAGGGCCAGGCCCTGCTCCGGCAGCAGACCAAGCTGGCGGTCATCTCCTCGGCCCATTTCTTCCGCCACATCCTGCGGCTGCCCATGAGCTTCTTCTCCCAGCGCTACGGCGGCGAAATAGGCAGCCGCGTGGGCCTCAACGACACCGTGGCCGGGCTCTTGACCGGCACCCTCGCCTCCACCTGCATCTCCATCGTCACCGCCGTGTTCTTCGCCGCGATCATGCTCCTCTACGACTCGACGCTCACGGCCATCGGCGTACTCTTCGCCCTGGTCAACATCGTCGTGCTCAGGTGGGTCAACCGCAAGCGGGCCGACCTGCAACAACGCGTACTCCAGGAGAACGGCAAGCTCTCGGGCACGGCCATGGGCGGCCTGCGGCTCATCGAGACGATCAAGGCGTCCAGTTCCGAGTCCGATTTCTTCGCCCGCTTCTCCGGCCAGGTGGCCAAGTTCCGCAACGCGCTCCAGGACATGAACCGCTGGACCAGCCTGGTCATGCCCATCCCGGCGCTGGTCTCGGGCCTGAGCACGGCGGCCATCCTCGGCCTGGGCTCGCTCAAGGTCATGGACGGCCAGATGACCATCGGCACGCTCGTGGCCTTCCAATCGCTCATGGCCAGCTTCCTTTCGCCCTTCAACTCCATCGTCCAGCTCGGCACCGAGCTCCAGACCCTGCAGGGCGACATGAACCGGCTCGACGACGTGATGAAGCACCGCGAGGACCCGATCTATCAAAGCGGGAGCCGGGCCGACGCGAACAAGGGCATCCGGCTCTCGGGCCGCATGGAGATCCGGGGGCTGGCCTTCGGCTATTCCCGGCTCGACCCGCCGCTCATCAAGGACTTCGACCTGACGCTGGCGCCCGGCAGCCGCGTGGCCCTGGTGGGCGGATCGGGCTCGGGCAAATCCACGGTGGCCAAGCTCGTCAGCGGGCTGTACGAACCGTGGACGGGCGACGTCCTCTTCGACGGCCGCCCCATGCGCGAGGTCGCGCGCGAGGTCTTCCTCAATTCCTTTTCCTTCGTGGACCAGGAGATCGTGCTTTTCCAGGGCACGGTGCGCGACAACCTGACCATGTGGAATCCGGCCATCCCCCAGGCCCAGGTGGTGCGCGCGGCCAAGGACGCCCGCATCCACGACGTCATCGCGGCCCGGCCCGGAGGCTACGCCGCCCCGCTGGACGAAAACGGGGCCAACCTCTCGGGCGGCCAGCGGCAACGCATCGAAATAGCCCGCGCCCTGGCCAGCGACCCGGCCATCCTGGTCCTGGACGAGGCCACCAGCGCCCTGGACGCCGAGACCGAGAAGATCATCGACGACAACCTGCGCCGCCGCGGCTGCACCTGCCTGATCGTGGCCCACCGGCTGTCCACCATCCGCGACTGCGACGAGATCGTGGTCATGGAGCGTGGCAAGATCGTGCAGCGCGGCCGCCACGACGACATGATGCGCGAGGACGGCCCCTACCGGCGGCTGATCGAGAGTTGACCATGGA
>JAZHDH010000093.1:0-5270 GCA_036584335.1 Pseudodesulfovibrio sp.
TCTTCGGCGCGGTCCACTGGCTGCGGCTGGACGAGCGGGCCGTGGCCCTGGCCGGTCCCCTGCTCCAGGGCGACATGGGGCCGCGCGCGGTCTACTTCCTGACCATCCTGGCCGTGATATTCCTGACCGAGGTCTTGTCCAACACCGCCGTGGTCGCCGCCTTCTTCGCCATTGCGGTGGCGGCCGCCCGGGTCCACGGCATGGACCCCCTGTACCTGATGATCGGCGTCGGCCTGGCTTCGACCTGCGCCTTCATGACGCCCATCGCCACCCCGACCAACGCCCTGGCTTTCGGGGAAATGCGCGGCGTCTCGCTTGCGCGCATGCTCCTGCTCGGTCTGGTCCTCAACCTGGCCGGGGCGTTGATCCTCACCTTCTGGCTCGGCTGGGTGCTTCCCCATATTTATGGGTTTTCAGGTTGACATATAAGGTAGACATGGATATCCATCCTCTTGTATGTCAAGATGTATTTCAGGTGTGCTGACGATTGCGGGCAGGATTCTTCGCGGGTTGTTTTTCGCCGTGAGTGCTGTTGCGGCATCTTTGGGTGTCCTAGAAAGCGAATTGCTGGTCAAAACGGTCAAGGAATCGTGGGTTCAACGCTCGTTCGACCCTTCGGTCTTTGCCTTGGCCGACTGGCGGCCCATAGCGGGCGGGGCGATCGTTTTCCTCTTGTGGGCTTTCCTCTACGGAGTCAGACGGGGCTTGGCTGGTAACGGGTGTTGCGTAAAATACAGAGTGCTGCTTTCCCTGGTGAACCCGATCCCGGCATGGAAAGCCATCAAGCTCCTGCACGAATTTCATCATCTGCTTCACGAAAAGAAAAGCCGGATGAAGGGATATGCGGACCTGACGGTAGGGTCCGACAATGTGATGTCGTCATTCAGGGATATCGTCAACAAGGCCCAGCAGGTCCTGTCCTGCGCCCTGGGCGTGGACGTCGCCGTTCATATTAAAATGTTTGAAAGCGAGGAGCGTGGCGGAGCCTGTGTCTCGCTTGAGCAATCGGTTCTCAAGACCTACGTTCGGGCTCCGTCCCGTCAGGAAAGACGGCGCCGCGATGCGGGGAAGTTGTCCGCACGGCGCAATGACGAGCAGTTCAAGGTCGTACCAACACTCTGGAATGACATCGAGAAGTTGAAGTCCGACTATCCGCCGGATGCCGCGCTCAAGGTTAACAGCGGCTACAATTACGCGTTTACGCGCGAGCATTATTGGGTGGGCAACAACCTGAGGAAGCAGAGCAAAAAAGGGACGTACTACAGCACCTCGGAGAATTGGGAATTATTTTACAACAGCTTGGCCGTTTTCCTGATTTCAGCTCCGATTGATGCCGGGAAGGACGTCGGGGAATGCCCCTTCGGGCTATTCATAGTCGATTCACACGAGACCGGCCGGTTCGACAAGAAACGTTTGAAATATGTCGGAGGATATCTGGCGCATCGGTTGCATGATTTCTTTACCTATTGGTCCCAACTCAAGATGGGGAGGGATGTACGGAAGCGAAAAGTGGCCGCCACACCTAGACAAACCTGACTCTAGATACTACTGTATTGGCTGGCCGATAAACAAGGAGAGGCTATATCTGTATGAAAATGAAGTACCTACCTCTTAAATCGCGGAGACGGGTTGCTATCCCGAGGCATTCTTCGGCGGTATCTTTCGACAGTACTGTATCCAAGGTCTACGGTCTTCCCATGGGTGCGATTCCTCCCGGCGGTGAGAGTTCTCCTGACGCTGATGAGCAGGAATGCCACATCATGTTTAACGCCATGAAAGATTTCGTGGTGTTGGGCGCAAGGAATTTTTTCAAGCCGTAGCCTTTGGCTATTCCCGGTCCGCGCTGATCGGGATTCGTCGCCGCCGTTGGGCGAACGCCCAATCGTCAACGCCTGAAGACCAATTAAAGAGTCCGGATCTTGTTCGGCCCACTTTTATTTGCGTGGGTCGCCCGGAGGGGGGGGCGAGCATCGGCACCCGCCCTGCTCCGCCGTCCCCGGTTGTTTCTCTTGCATAGTCTTTCCCCGATTGTCGGCTCAATTTGCTGTCGTTGATTTCTCTCCTCAATCCCGCAGGTTGTGGTTTGTGTGTTCGGTTCTGCCGTTCCGGGTGTGGCTTTTCCGTGCGAGGCGCTCTGCGGGCGATCCGTCTTATGCACGTTGCGGTGCGTCCTGCGCCCCCGCGCATGCTCCTGCTCGGTCTGGTCCTCAACCTGGCCGGGGCGTTGATCCTCACCTTCTGGCTCGGCTGGGTGCTTCCCCATATATATTAGACATGGGTGCGCGGCCTGCCGGGCCGCGCCGTGCTAACGGGGGTTGTCGGCTGCGACGGTGGACGGCCCGAGGTATTCGGCCACGGCCCGGCGGAGCATGACCTTGGTCAGGGGTTTGGGCAGGTAGCCGTTGCAGCCGCTCTGGCGGCAGCGGCGTTCGGATTCGGCCAGGGCGTGGGCCGTGACGGCCAGGATGGGGACGGGGCGCAGCCCGGCCTCCCGCTCCCGGGCGCGGATGGCCTCGGTGGTCTGGTAGCCGTCCATGCCGGGCATCTCGATATCCATCAGGATGAGGTCGTAAGGGGCCTTCTCATGCAGCGCCAGGGCCTGCGCGCCGCTTTCGGCCGTGTCCAGGGAGTGGGGCGTGTCCTTGAGGAAGAGGGAGAAGAGCAGCCGGTTGCGCTCGTCGTCCTCCACCAGCAGGATGCGGCCTGCCCGGGAGAGGTCCGGGAAGAGGTCGGGACAGGCGTCGGCCGGGTCCCGGGCTTCCTGGGGAGCGTGGTCCACGGTGAACCGGGCGGAGAAGGTGAAGGTGGACCCCCGGCCCGGCGCGCTCCGCACGCCGATCTCGCCGCCCATGGCCGTGACCAGGCTGCGGCAGATGGCCAGGCCCAGCCCGGTGCCGCCGTACTGGCGCGAGGTGGAGTCGTCCGCCTGGGTGAAGTGGCCGAAGATGGCCTCCTGCAGGTTTTCGGGGATGCCGATGCCGGTGTCGGCCACGGCGAATTCCAGGACGACCCGGTCCGGTTCGTCCGCCCCGTCCGCCTGCGATACCGGGCGCACGGACAGGGTGATGGCCCCCTCGCGGGTGAATTTCATGGCGTTGCCCAGCAGGTTGACCAGCACCTGGGTCAGGGCGGTGGAATCGCCCAGCAGGTGGGCGGGCGCGCCGTCGTCCACGGTCCAGGACAGGGCCAGCCCCTTGGCCTTGGCCTCCAGGAAGAAGACGTCGCAGGTCTTGGCCACGGTGGCGCGCAGGTCGAACCCGGTCTCGAAGAGCCGGAACTTGCCCGCCTCGAAGCGCGAGAGGTCCAGGATGTCGCGCACCAGTTCGCGCAAGTGTTCGCCCGCGTTCCTGAGCATGGTGATCAACTGCCGCTGGTTCGCGTCCAGCCGGGTTTCGGCCAGCAGTTCGCCCGCCCCGAGGATGGCGTTCATGGGCGTGCGGATTTCGTGGCTCATGCGCGCCAGGAAACGGCTCTTGGCCTGATCTGCGGCCTCGGCCGTCTCGCGGGCCGTGTTCAGCTTGCGCGCGATGAGCAGGCCGATGAAGAAGGCGATGGCGACGGCGACCATGGCCACCAGGATGTTCAGCGAGCGGTTGGCCTTGATCTCGCCGAGGTAGTCGTCCTCGGGCATGTAGATGCCGATGATCCACGGCCATTGCGGGTCGGAAAAGGGCGCGAACATGGCGTTGTACCGCTCGCCGTCCAGGTCGAAGCTGGTGAAGACCGGGCCGTCCCGGCCGAGCGTCTCCTCGGGGAGACGCAGGGATCGGAAGGCCTGGCGCGCCACCGGGTCGTCCAGTTCGGTGATGTGCGCCAGCCGCGCCTTGTCGTTGCCGTTCTTGTGGCGGATCTTGCCCAGATCGGGGTAGGCGATAAGCGAACCGTCGCGCGACAGGATGAAGGCCCGGCCGTGTTCGCTGACGTGCAGCCGGGAGAGGAAGTTGGATATCTCGTCGATCTCGATGTCCACGCCGACAACGCCCAGGAACTCGCGGCCCCGGTAGACCGGGCTGGCCGTGGTGATGCCGGGCTTTTGCGAGGTGAAGAAGATGTAGGGCTTGGTCCAGATCAGCTCCGAGGTGTCGCGCGCCAGGGTGAACCACGGCCGTGTCCGCGGGTCGTAGGGGTCGGTGGGGTCCAGTTCGCGGCGCAGCAGGTGGGCGTCGGGCGAGGTGTAGACCTTCTCCACACTGCGCACGCCGTTGCGAATCCGGATGAATTTGGTGAACAGCCCGTCCTTCATCAGCCCGTCGTAGCGCGAAACCATGGTGAACTCGCCCTCGATGCCGCCGAAATAGATGCCCGAGAACTGGGCGTTGAGGGCGAGCTGCTGGCCGAAGTAGGCGGCCATGGTCGCCGAGCTGGTGCTGCTGACGATTCCGCTTTGGGACAGGGACCGGGTCAGGCTGGCCGCCTTGCGCGCGGGCTCCAGGTAACTCTGGGCCTTGTCTATGGTGTAGGAGGCGATGTTCTCCATGATCGTCCGGGCGTGGCGGGAGAGTACCGAGCGCGAGGTCAGGGAGGAGGAGAAGATGAGCAGTACGGCGAAGACGAGGATCAGGCCGGAGAAGGCGAAGGTCAGTCCGTACTTGGCTGGGATGCGCATGCGGGGAGCGGCTCCTTGGGGGGCGTTTCGGAGCCTTGTAGCATGTGACGCTGCGGAGCGCGACCTCATTATGGGCTGATGAAGGCGTGCCCGGCCCCGTGGAGGCGTGGAAAATCAGACAAATAAACCCTGTAATTCCTGTATGTTCTGAAAAAGATGCAAGTCCTGCGAAAAAACCGCTTGACCTGTGATGGGGTTTCCCCTAGAACTCCACTTCGCCGCGAGGGACTGCCCCTTCGGACACTCCCGGCGGCTTGTTCTTTCTCAAGCATCTCGAGCAGTTGGCATCAGCAAGGCACTCAAAAAAAAGTGCAAAAAGATGTTGACGGGAGCGAGCGAAGAACTTAGGTTCCCCTTCCTGCCTGACGGCGGGGTCGAAGCCCGGCTTCAACGAAAAAAAAGTTGAAAAAGGTGTTGACGACAAGGGGCCAAAAGAATAGCTTGCCCTTCCTGCCTGACGGCGGGTGTTCTTTGAGAGAAGGACAATGGTCTTTGACAATTAAATAGCGAGTTGAGCAACAAGATCACAAATCACAGCCCGTTTAAGACGAGTTTGATGACTAAGTGATCAAATCATCTCCAAGTTTATCAACTGGAGAGTTTGATCCTGGCTCAGATTGAACGCTGGCGGCGTGCTTAACACATGCAAGTCGTGCGAGAAAGT
>JAZHDH010000094.1:0-5258 GCA_036584335.1 Pseudodesulfovibrio sp.
ATTCGCTGCGCTCGGGCAGGTTCAGGCCGGGCAGCCGCATCATCAGTTCCTGTATCTTCCTGGTCTTCATGGCCGCTCCCTAAAAGTTCCTCGGCTGAAAGTCCGACTTGGCCTGGAGCTCTTCCCAGAGCCGCCGCTCGTCGCCGCTCAACCGGTCCGGGACCTGGATCATGATGCGCACGAACTGGTCGCCCCGGCGGCCGCCGGACCCCAGCCCCTTGCCCTTGATCCGCAGCTTCTTGCCCGAACCGATGCCCGGCGGAATCTTCATCTCCACCGCGCCGTCCAGGGTGGGCACGCGCAGGGTCGCGCCGAGCACGGCCTCCCACGGGGCCAGCGGCAGGTCGAGGACCACGTCCGATTCGCTGACCTTGAACAGGTGGTGCGGCATGAGCTTGATCTTCAGGTAGAGGTCGCCCTTGGACCCGCCCGCCATGCCGGGGTTGCCCTGGCCCGCCAGGCGGATCTTCTGGCCGTCCTTGACGCCCGCAGGCACCTTGACCTCCAGGGTCTTGGTGGTCATGCGCGGGATGCCGTCCGGGCCGGAAACCTGCTCCTGCAGGGTGATGGACTTGACGCCGCCCCGGTAGGCCTCGTCCAGGGTCAACTCGTACACGGCCTCGGAATCCGGACCGCGCCGGGGGCGCTGCCGGTATCCACCACCGCCGAACCCCGCGTCGCCGAACCCGGCCGAGGAGAAACCGCCCCTGAATCCCGCGCCGCCCTGGCCCGCGCCGCCGAAGATGGTCTCGAAGAAATCGGAGAAGCCGCCGCCCGAGAACCCGCCGCCGCCGAAGTTCACGTTCTCGTAGCCCGGCGGGGGCTGAAAGTTCTGGCCGTGCTCCCAGTTCGAGCCGAACTGGTCGTAGAGCTTGCGCTTCTTCTCGTCCTTGAGCACCTCGTAGGCCTCGTTGATCTCCTTGAACTTGGCCTCGGCGGCCGGGTCGTTGGGATTGAGGTCCGGGTGGTACTTTCGGGCCAGCTTCTTGAACGCCTTGCCGATCTCGTCCTTGGCGGCGGACCGGGAAACCCCGAGAAGCTTGTAATAGTCTTTGTATTCCATGCCTGCACAGTTCCTTTAACGAGACAAAAAAGCATTTATCGATTCAGGATTGTAAGGTAATATGCTTTCAGCGCCTGTCAAGACGGCGATTTGGCTTGTCCGTCTTTTTTCCACAGTGTTTTCCACAGCCATGAAAAGCGAGCCCGCACCATGAAATCCAACGCCCATACCCCCTTGTGCCTGACTTTGGCCATCCTCGCCATGATAAGTATCGCCTGGACGCCCTGGGGCTCCATCTATGAATCCGCCCGCGACGAGCGCAGCGTGGCCGACCAGACCATCGACAAGAAGATTTCCCTGACCATCAAGGCCAACCTGGCCGATCACGACGCCAAGCTGGCGCTCAAGGTCCACGTCTATTGCTTCCTGCGCCAGGTCTTCCTGGTGGGGGCGCTGGACAACGCGGCCTACCGCGCCTTTGCCGTGATGACGGCCGGAGGAGTGGAAAACGTCCAGAAGGTGACCCCGTATTTCGTGGATGAAAGCGACACCACCGTGGACGACGCCGAGATCGCGGTCAGGGTCCGGGCGGCCCTCATCGCCGAGAAGGCGCTGAGCTCCACCCAGGTGGAAACCGAGACCATGGGCGGCGAAGTGGTCCTGCTCGGCATGGTCCGCACC
Source organism: Pseudodesulfovibrio sp. (assembly GCA_036584335.1). Lineage (GTDB taxonomy): Bacteria > Desulfobacterota > Desulfovibrionia > Desulfovibrionales > Desulfovibrionaceae > Pseudodesulfovibrio. Next base: position 1,685 of record JAZHDH010000094.1, read on the forward strand.
CAGGCGGACGCCCGGCTGGCGATCCAGACGGCCCTTTCGATCAAGGGCGTGACCAAGGTGAAGTCGTTTCTGATTCCGACTAAATAGCGTCGGCGAGCCGATGAAAGGGGGCGCAGGCCCCGCAGCGCAGGGCCTGGACCAGATCGGCCCTGGAGCGCACCGGCACGGTGAACCGGGTGGGCAGCCGCCCCAGCTCGCCCAGAATGTGGGCGTCGGAGCCGGAGACCGCCACCGCGTTCAGCCGGGCGGCCAGTTCGGCGGCGCAGCGGTTCTCGGCGTCGGTGTTGCGGCCGTTCTCCACCTCGACGGCGCAGCGGGCGTCCAGCACGGTGACATCGACAGGCCGCCAGGCCCGGTAGGGATGGGCCGCCACCACCGCCCCGCCCGCCCCGAGGACCGTGCGGATCAGCCGCTTCCCGTCCATGCCGGGACCCAGATCCTCCACCGGCCCGAAAACCAGGAAATCACCCTGGGGCGTGGAATATTCCATTCCCACCAACACCAGCAGCCCATCGGGCTGGAAACCTTCCCTGATTTGTGCGAGAACACCCACAGTGCCATGGTCGGTGATGCATACCCCGTCCAACCCGAGAGAGCGCGCGCTCCCCAGTATCTCGCCCACGGAAAGCGAGGAACACGGGGACACGGCGGAGTGGACGTGCAGATCGATGAGCATGATCCGATGGTGCCCCAGGCGGGCGACCTTTGCAAAGTGGTATTGCTGATCGGATGACACTTTATAATAGAACCCATCTATTAAAACCATGGGGCGCGTCACTGGTTGCGCCCTGCCGGAGAGTCCCGTGACCAAGAAATGCGTACTGATCCTGCTCGACGGCCTGGGCGATCGCGCCCTCCCCCAACTGAACCACCGCACGCCGCTCCAGGCGGCCATGACTCCCTGCCTGGACCAACTGGCGGCCCGGGGCAGCACCGGCCTCTACCACGCCGGAAAGATCGGCTGCCCCCTGCCCAGCGAAAACGCCCACTTCGCCCTGTTCGGCTGCGCGCCCGACGAGTTCCCCGGGCGCGGCGCGCTCGAAGCCCTGGGCGCGGGCGTGAAACTGGGCGAGGGCGACGTCGCCCTGCTCGCCCACTTCGCCTGCGTGCTGGCCACCCTCAACGGCACGCTGATCCTGCGCTACGACCGGGTCTGCGGCACGCCCGAGGAGACCGACGCCCTGTTCGAGGCCGTGGGTCCCTTCGAGAGCGAGGGCGTGCGCATCGAGCTGACCCAGACCGGCGGCATGTTCAGCGTGCTGACCCTGCACGGCGACGTCTCGCCGTTCATCACCGACTCCAACCCCATGGTCGACGGGCGGCGCATCCCGGCGGTCCGGCCCCTGGCCAGCCACGAGGACGACCCGGCGGCCGTGCGCACCGCCCGCGTACTCTCCACCTACCTGCGCCGGGCCTTCGCCCTGCTGGCCAAGACCGAGGTCAACCAGATCCGCGCCAAACAGAAACTCCCGCCCATCAACGGCCTGATCACCCAGCGGGCCGGGCGGCTGTGCCCGGTCACCCCGCTGCATGTTCGCTACGGCATGCGCTGTCTCTCCCTGGCCAGCGGCGTGATGTACCGGGGCATGGCCAAATTCCTGGGCATGGACTTCATGCGCATGAAGGACACGCGCGACCCGGGCAACGACCTGGCCGAGCGCGTGGAGCTGGCCGTCCGGGCGCTGGCCGACTACGATTTCATCCACATCCACACCAAGGCCCCGGACCACGCGGCCCACACCAAGAGCCCGCGCGCCAAGCTCAACGCCATCGAATCCCTGGACCGGGGGCTGGCCGCGTCCGTCAAGCAGCTGCTGCGCGACGACGTCATCCTGGTGGTCACGGCGGACCACTCCACCCCGAGCATGGGCGCGCTCATCCACTCGGGCGAGCCCGTGCCGCTGCTGTTCGTGGGCGAGGGCGTGCGCCGCGACGCGGTGGACCGCTACGACGAGATCAGCGTGGCGGGCGGCTGCCTGGGCACCATGCGCGGCGACGAGCTGATGCACATGGTTCTCAACTACACGGACCGCGCCTGCCTGGCGGGCATCAACGACACGCCCTGGGGCCGCCAGTACTGGCCCGGCGACTACGAGGCCTTCTCGCTGCACGAGCCGGAGGAGCGATGACCCACCCCCTCGGCTTCATCCACGGGCGGTTCCAGGTGCTGCACAACGACCACCTGCGCTACCTGCTGGCGGGCAAGGCCCTGTGCGACCGGCTGCTCATCGGCGTGACCAACCCGGACGCCGCCGGCACGACCATCGAGACCTCGGACCCCGACCGCTCGGACGAGGCCAACAATCCCCTGACCTACGGGGAGCGCGAGGCCATGATCCGGGCCGCGCTGGTCGAGGCGGGCGTGGACGAGGCCGAGTTCGAGATTATGCCCTTCCCCATCTGCCTGCCCGGCGAGATCGCACGCATCGCGCCCCGGGACGCGGTCTACTACCTGACCATCTACGACGACTGGGGCCGCGAAAAAAAACGGCGGTTCGAGTCGCTGGGGCTGACCACCCACGTCATGTGGAAGCGGGACCCGGCGCACAAGGGGCTGACCGGCACCGGCGTGCGCGCCGCCATCCGCGAGGGGCGCGAATACCGCTCCATGGTGCCGCCCGCCGTGGCCGCGCTGGTGGAGGAGTGGGACCTTCAGGGCCGGTTTTCCAGGTCGGTTTCGGGATCGTAGTCCTTGGTGTCCGGATTGTAGCAGTACTTGCAGTGGCCGGGCCGCCGGAAGAACCGGATGAGCAGCATCCCGGCCGCAAACCCGCCCACGTGCGCCCACCAGGCGATATCCTGCGCTCCCCGGCTCTGGGCCGCCAGCCCGTAGACCACCTGCATGGCGAACCACAGGCCCAGGAAAATGTAGGACGGCAGCCGGAAGAAAAGCGGGATGAACACGATGGGCACCAGGGTCAGCACCCGGCCGTGCGGATAGAGCATGACGTAGGCCCCCATGACCCCGGCGATGGCCCCGGACGCCCCGACCACCGGGATGCGCGAGGACTGCTCGAAAAGCATGTGCAGCCCCACGGCGGCCAGCCCGCACAGCAGGTAGAAGGCGAAAAATCCCGCGTGCCCGGTGACGTCCTCGATGTTGTCGCCGAAGATCCAGAGCATCCACATGTTCACGATCAGGTGCAGCCAACCGCCGTGCAGGAACATGTAGGCCACGAACGGCCAGCCGAAGGTCGGGGGATAGCCCTGCCAGGTGGCCCAGGCGGGCTCGAAAAACCGGGCCGGAACCACCCCGAAGCGGTGATACAGTTCGACCATGGAGCCCGGCCCCAGACTCATGCCGTAGAGAAACGCGGCGACGTTGAGGACGATGATCGCGACCACGGCCAGGGGCGGGGTCACGCGCGGCACGTTGTCGCGGATGGGGATCATTCCCCGGCCTCCGCCTCGATCTCTCCGGCCAGGCGGGGCCACAGCCCCTCCATCCACCCCACGAATTCCCGGTTGCGCGCCTCGAACCGCTCCCGCGCCCAGCGGGCCAGCCGGTCCGCCTCGCCAGCCAGCTTGTCCAGCCCGGCGTCGTTGTCCAGCACCAGGTCGCAGGCGGCCAGCT
>JAZHDH010000095.1:0-5252 GCA_036584335.1 Pseudodesulfovibrio sp.
GCTCAACTCGCTATTTAATTGTCAAAGACCATTGTCCTTCTCTCAAAGAACACCCAGCATGACGCCGGAAAGTACACTCTAGATTTTTGGAGTCTACCTGTCAACTCTTTTTTGAAACTTTTTCTTCGCTTCGTTCAGAGCCAACCGTTCAGTATGTTTGAGAAAGAACAAGCCGCCGGGTGCGTCCAGTCGGGCTCCCCCGTGCGGCGAAAGAGGTTCTAGGTGAAACGCACACAGAGGTCAAGCGCTTTTTTAAAGAAAATTGCCCTCTTCGGGTCGAATTATTCCAACATGCTGAAATAGAACTATTATTTTTCACCAATTTCTCGCATGAGATCCGCCCGATCCCTTTCTCTGGACACTCCGCAGGGTTCCCGAACGGGTCCATTCCACACGCACCTCTTCCCTTCTCGGCCACAAACCCCTGGCTGGACCCCGCCGAAAAGGGCAAAAACGGTCAAGTCATTGCCCGCCCGAACGGATACCGTACAAAATGAACCAGGAGAGAAACGTGAGGGATACGACCCAAAACATCTATTATGAAAGGATGCTCCGCGTACTTGCGCACATCCAGGTGCACCTGGATGACGAACTGTCGCTTGAGTCGCTGGCGGCGACCGCACACTTCTCCACCACCCATTTCCACCGCATATTCAAAGGGATGATGGGGGAAACCGTGGCCGAACACGTACGGCGAATCCGCATGGAGCGTGCCGCAATGCGGCTGATCTGCCGCCAAAGCTCGGTCACCGGAGCCGCCTTCGATGCCGGGTACGAGACGGTCGAATCCTTCAGCCGCGCCTTCAGCCGGATGTTCGGCTGCGCTCCCTCCAGGTATCGCAGGAAACACTGGGAAGCCCTGCAACAGAGGCTCCCGGGCATCATTCACTACCAGCCCGACGGATCCGGCGCCGGGCTGGCCATCAACCCCCAAGGAGGAATTCCAATGGATGTGCGAATCGAGAACATACCGGCCGCAAAGGGGATCTTCGTCCGCCACACCGGCCCCTACGCCCAGTGCGGACCGGCCTGGGAGACGCTGTGCGCCTGGGCGGCTCCCCGAGGACTGTGCCGGAATGACACCCGGTACATCGGCGTGTCCCATGACGATCCGCAGGTGACGCCGCCCGACAAGATACGCTACGACGCCTGCATCACCGTGAACGAAGACGTGACGGCGGAGGGCCGGATAGGGATACAGACCATTGGCGGCGGTCCCTACGCCGTTTTCCGGCACAAGGGGCCTTATTCCGGCCTGGAGCGGGTCTACGCCCGGCTGATGGGCCAGTGGCTCCCCCGAAGCGGCCGGGAGTTCGAGGACGCGAAGCCCTGCTTCGAGGTCTACCTGAACCACCCCGACGCCACGCCGCCCGAGGAGTTGCTCACCGACGTCTGCCTGCCGCTGAAATAGGAAAAAGGCCCGCCGCAATCGATGCGGCGGGCCTTCGGCTTCCATGGCATGTATCGGGCTAGAACTCCAGGCTGCTGGGCGTCCGGGGGAACGGCATGACGTCGCGGATGTTGGCCACGCCCGTGACCAGCATGAGCATGCGCTCGAAGCCCATGCCGAACCCGGCGTGAGGCGCACTGCCGAACCGACGGGAATCGAGGTACCACCAGTAGTCGTCCTTGCTCAGCCGCATCTCGTCCATGCGCGCGGTGAGCACATCGAGCCGCTCCTCGCGCTGGCTGCCGCCGATGATCTCGCCGATGCGCGGCACCAGGCAGTCCATGGCGGCCACGGTGCGGCCGTCGTCGTTGCACCGCATGTAGAACGGCTTGAGGGACCTGGGATAGTCGTAGACGTAGACCGGCTTCTTGAACTGCTCCTCGCACAGGAACCGTTCGTGCTCGGTCTGGAGATCCATGCCCCACTCCACCGGATAGTCGAACGCCTTCCGGCTTCCCTTCAATATATTGATGGCCTCGGTGTAGGGCACCCGCTCGAAGGGCCGGGCCAGGACCGTTTCCAGGGTGGACATCAGGTCCTTGTCCACCCATTTGGCAAAGAGCTCCACGTCGGCGGCGCAGCGGTCGAGGATGTGGGTGACCAGATGCTTGATCATCTCCTCACCCAGGTCCATGTCGTCGGAAAGGTCGGCGAAGGCCATCTCCGGCTCTATCATCCAAAACTCGGCCACGTGCCGGGCAGTGTTGGAATTTTCGGCCCGGAAGGTGGGACCGAAAGTGTAGCAGTCGCCCAGCGACAGGGCGAACATCTCCACGTCCAGTTGGCCGGACACGGTCAGATGCGCGGGCTTGCCGAAGAAATCTTCGGTCGCGGGCTGATTGGAACCCGCAGGCAGGCTGGTGACACGGAACATTTCGCCCGCGCCCTCGCAGTCCGAACCGGTGAGGATCGGCGTGTGGATGTAGAAAAAGTCCTTGTCGGCGAAAAACTTGTGCACGGCCTGGGCCAGCTCGGAACGGATGCGGAACACGGCCCCGAACTTGTTGGTGCGCGGCCGCAGATGGGCGATGGTCCGCAGGAACTCGTCAGAGTGGCGCTTCTTCTGGAGGGGGAAGGTCTCCTGGTCGGCGGGGCCGATCAGTTCGATATCCCTGCCCCGGATCTCCCACTGCTGCCCCTTGCCGGGGGATTCGACGAGCGCGCCCCGGATGCCCACGGCCGCGCCGGTGCCCACGCCTGCGAGCACGCCCTCGATATCCGGCGTATGGTCGATGACCGCCTGGATGTTGCCCAGGCAGGAGCCGTCGTTGAGCTCCACGAACGAGAATCCCTTGCTGTCGCGCTTGGTGCGAACCCAGCCCTTGATCAAAATGTCGTCAACGGGCGACTGGGCGTTCAACGCATGCTTTATCTTGGTTCGTTTCATGAAATAATCCTTTCGGTGAATATTTTTCTCGCTTTTAGCCAGAATGCAGACCATTGGCAACGGATGGACGTGACCATTTCGTCTATTGCCTCTCGCGGGCAGGTAAGCTATGAGAAAACCCCCGTAAGACAACACATCCTTACCATGAGGTCCCGATGGGATTCTTTAGCAGACTGAAGAAGGCCTGGCAAAGCCCGGAAGACGTGGCGCAGCAGGCCGTGGACGAATACCGCCAGGAGCGGGGCCTCGCGCCCGAGGGTAAAGCCCCGGCCGCAGCCCCCGCGCCCGAACCGGCCATGACCGACGCCGCGCCCACGCCCAGCGAGGACTGGCAGGCCGGACTGACCCTGGCCCTGCGCCAGGCCGAACCCAAGCTCTCCCAGTGGCTGAACATCATCGTCGCGGGCGTCGAGGGAAAAGGCCAGCCCCTGTGGGACCGGCTCGCCTTCCTGTTCAAGGCTCTGGGCGCTCCGGACGAAGAGGCGCACCGGTTCATCGCCGATTTCTCGAAGTGGCTGGACGCGATGGGCTACCATGCCGTGCCCGAATTCAAGTCCGAGTTGCAGTACCGCCTCACCCTGGCCCTGGAACTGGAAGACGAAGAGGATGAACGTGACCGCCTCTTCCTCAAGCTCTCCGAAGGCATCTCCAAGACCCGCGAGCAGATCACCAAACGCATCGACGGGCTGCTCTCCTCCCACTCCTCGATGGGCGATGAATTCTGGGAGGAGTTCGAGGAAATCCTGATCATGGCCGACGTGGGCATGGAAGCCGCAACCCGGCTGATGGAAAATCTCAAGGCCCGCGCCCGCAAGGCCGGGACCGACAGCCCCGACGATTTCAAGGACCTGCTGCGCGACGAACTGGAGGAAATCTTCAAGGTCCCGCCGCGCATCAAGGCCGTGAACCCGCCCGAGGTGCTGATGATGGTCGGCGTCAACGGCGTGGGCAAGACCACGACCATCGCCAAGCTGGCCTACCGCGCCCGGCTGCAGGGCCGCAAGGTGCTCATCGCAGCGGGCGACACCTTCCGCGCGGCAGCCATCGAGCAGCTCGAGGTCTGGGCCAAGCGCGTAGGCGCTGGCTTCTACGCCAAGGCCGAGGGCAGCGACCCGGCGGCCGTGGCCTATGAAGCCATGGACAAGGCGGTCAGCGAAGGGTACGACCTGCTCCTGCTCGACACTGCGGGCCGACTGCACACCAAGGTCAACCTGATGGAGGAGCTGAAGAAGATCGAACGGGTGGTGGGCAAGAAGCACGAAGGCGCGCCCCACCGCTGCGTCCTGGTCATCGACGCCACCACCGGCCAGAACGCCCTGTCCCAGACCAGGCTCTTCAACGAGGCCGTGGGCGTGGACGAAATCATCCTGACCAAGCTCGACGGCACGGCCAAAGGTGGTGTAGTCGTAGCCGTGACCCTGCAGAACAAGTTGCCGATCACCTTTGTGGGGTTGGGCGAAAAGATGGAAGACCTGCGGCCGTTCAACGGCAAGGACTTCGCCAAGGCCCTGCTCACGTAACCTTATAATAGTAGATGGTAGACATCGTGTCCGAAGAATTCAAAGAGCGTAACGGCATCGACGAAGGCGAGGCGAGCTTCGCCGAACTGTTTGAACAGTACAGCGACGGCGGCGGCGACGACCTGAACGTGGGCGACAAGGTTTCCGGCAAGGTCATCCAGGTGGGCGAGTCCACGGTATTCGTGGACACCGGCACCAAGCTCGACGGCATTGTCGAGAAGGCGGAACTGCTGGACCCGGAGGGCAACTGCACCGTGGCCGAAGGCGACGTCGTGGAGCTGTACGTGGTGGGCCGCGACTCGGGCGGCATCAAGCTTTCCCGCGCCCTGTCCGGCGTGGGCGGCCTGGCCATGCTGGAAGAGGCCAAGGCGGGCAGCCTGCCAGTCGAGGGACACGTGGATTCCACCTGCAAGGGCGGGTTCAACGTCACGGTCATGCAGCGCCGCGCCTTCTGCCCGGTCAGCCAGATCGACAACCGCTTTGTGGAGAACGGTGAGGAATACGTCGGCAAGACCATGGAATTCCTCATCACCAAGCTGGAGCAACACGGCCGCAACATCGTGGTCTCCCGCCGCTCCCTGCTGGAACGCGAGTCCGCCCAGGCCCAGGAGACCTTTACCGCCGAGACCCGGGTGGGCGACGTGGTGGAAGGAACCGTGACCCGGCTCGCACCCTTCGGCGCCTTTGTGGAAATAATGCCCGGGCTGGACGGCCTGGTGCACGTCTCCCAGATCTCCCACGCCCGCATCGGCAGCCCGGACGAGGCCGTCAGCGTGGGCCAGCGGGTCAAGGCCAAGATCACCCGCCTTGAGCACGACGACAAGGGCCGCCTCAAGATTTCCCTGTCCATGAAGGAACTGGCCCAGGACCCGTGGGACACCGTGGCCGCCACCTT
>JAZHDH010000096.1:0-5250 GCA_036584335.1 Pseudodesulfovibrio sp.
ATGAAGAACGGGGCCAGGGGGAAGTGGCCGCCGCCCAGGGGCGTGTTGTGGCCGAGGGTGTTGTTCCAGGGTGTGAAAACGCACAGGAACAGGCCGATGGCCAGGCCGGTCGCCATGGCCCGGAAGCGGAGCCGTCCGTTCACAACACATCCTCCTTGACCAGGCCGGTGGCCAGGGTTTCCATCTGCTGGTTGACGGTGCCCGCGTAGTGGTTCACGGCCTCGTCGTCCAGGGACCGCCAGGCCAGGAGCTGTTTGCGCAGGTCGTTGAGGAAGGTCCGGTTCAGGTTTTCCCAGGCCGTGTGTTCGCCCGCCTCGCGGTGGATGACGACCTTGATCTGCCGGAAACCCGCGTAGATGTCGGACGGGCAGAAGACCAGGCGCACCTTCTGGCGCACGCCGAAGTCGAACGGGGCGAGCCAGACGCGCAGGTCCAGGGTGACGCAGACGTCGTCCGGGATGGCGACGCGCCGGTCGGCCGTCAAATCCCGTTCCTCCGTGTCGAGGAAGGCGCAGGCCATGTCGTCGGTGCAGAACGCGCCGTGGGACACGTCGTGGTGCGCCAGGTAGTATTCATAGAGGAAGCCGCAGGCCGAGGCCATTTCGTGAAGCTTGATCAGGAACGGCAGGATGACGGTCAGGTCGTCGCCGTCGGCCTTGGGCATGGTCCAGGAGCGGTTCACGTCCGGGATGGCGATGCGCGCCGCGACCCTGGCCGGGTAGATGGCCGAGACCAGGACCACGCCGATGACCAGGACCATGGCGGCCACGCCGGCGGTGGAGGAATAGTTGGCGGTCATGCCCGCCCACAGCGGGGTCCCGGCCAGGAAGGCGGACGCCACCTGGGCCAGCAGGTAGCCGACCACCACGGAGATGACGGCGAACGCCAGGGCCTCGGCGATGAACAGGAAGGCCACGTGCGGCGGGGCCAGGCCCACCGAGGTGTAGACCGCGATCTCGGATTTGCGCTCGTAGACCGAGCCGATCATGGTGTTGAGCACGATGAGGATGGAGATGGCCAGCGGGATGAGGATGTTGGCCATGCCCGAGTAGTTGACCGCGTCGTTGGCGAAATAGAGGGCCGTGCCTGTGGACGAGCCCCGGAAAAGGAGCATGCCGAAGCGGTCGCCCAGCTCGCCCGAGGTCTCGGTGAAGCCCTGGTGCGGCTTGACGGCGACGGCCTTGAGCTTGCCAGCGCCCAGCGAGAGCAGCATCTCGGCCGGGACCAGGATGGTTTCGTCGCCCGGGATGTGCTGGTAGCGGGATTCGGCGGAGATGACGTCCTCGCCGTCCTCGATGGCCTCGGCCTCCACGTCGGAGAGCTGGGTGGCCGCGTCGTTGGGGAAAACGATGGGGGTGATCGGCTCGCCGTCCAGGTCCGGGTTGTCGCGCAGCCCGGAATCGGCGAACACGCCCACGAGCTTGAAGGACAGGCCCCAGACGCTCAGGGTGTTGCGGGCCGGGTCGTCCGGGTCGGCGTTCAGGGCCGTGGCCATGCGCCGGGGCAGGAGGATGGCGAAGCGTTCGCCCTCCCGGAACCAGCGGCCCTCGACCAGGATGCGGTCCAGCCCGCTGACCTCGGGCTCGCGCCAGGACAGGCCGACCATGCCGCGCGCCGGGGCCTCGGCCTTGCCCAGGATGACCGGGATGCGCGGGGCGCGGGACTTGTCGGCCGTGATGCCGGTGTCGTACCAGGCGCGCGGCACGACCGTGCCGCCGCCCTCGTAGGCGTTTTCGACCACGGACAAGGCTTCGGGCGGCACGTCCTGCCAGTTGAAGTACTTGAGCAGCCTGCCGGTGTAGGTGGCCGTGTCGCTGAACGGCGACCATCCCTTCTCGCGCACGGACTTGACCGTGGTGAAGTTCATGATGGTGAAGGTCAGGATGACCAGGGTGACGAAGGTCAGGAAGGTGCGCACGGGCCGCCGCTTGAGGTTGCCCACGCCCAGGACGAAGGCCGCGCCGAAGGCGGCCATGGGGCTGATGCCGGTCAGCTTGACGTGGGCCGAGCGTTTTTGCAGCTCCACCATCTCGCGCTCGAAGCGGAAGAAGATGATCAGCGAGACCAAAAGCGACAGGGCGAGGATGAAGAAGGCCAGGATGACCACGAGCGGCGAGTAGGTCAGCTGGAAAGCGGGGTGGACGAAGTAGACCACGCCGATGATGCCGGCCAGAAAGGCGAGGAACGAGCCGATGCGTTTTTTTATGTCCACGAAGGAGAAGAAGAGCCGCTCCATGCAGTAGGCGAAGGGCACGAAAAGCGCCACGTAGAAGAGCACGCCGACCAGCACGTCCTTCTGGGTGCGGTCCACGTCGTTGTATACGCGGCTGGCCTTGGCCAGGGAGGAGCGGGCCGCCTCGACGAACTTGTCCCACTGCCGGGTCTCGCGGAAGCCCTCGGCCCGCTTCAGGTCGTCGCCGCCCTGGCCGCGCAGGGTGCGGATGCGCTCGTTGACGATGCCGCGCTCCTCCAGGTTGTCGATGCGCGGGGTGAGCAGGGTCCACATGTCGCGGGCGGCGCGGAACTCGGTCAGGGGGATGACCGGCCATTGCCGGGCGATGAACCCGAGCCCCTGGGGGTGGGCCGCGTCCGCGTTGAGCAGCAGGACCTTCTTGTCGAGCACGGTGTCGGACAGCGTCAGCTTGATCGGAACGTCCGGCTCCAGGAAGAGCGTGCCCAGGGTGGAGCGCCGGGTATCCATGCGGCTGTACCAGTAGCTGACCGGGGGGGCCTCGGTGCGGCCGTCGAGGAGGGCCGGGCGGTACAGGAACTTGAAGGTGCGCGGGTCGAAGAGGTTGAAAAGCGTGGTCTGGGTGCAGGAGAAGAGGATCAGGTCCGTGGCCTGCTCGCGGCGGCTCAGCTTGATGCGGTAGGCGTCCTTGCCGGTCTTGGGCTTGTCGATGGCCCAGTCGGCCAGGCCGGTTTCGTCGTTGAACTTGAAGGCCTCGACCACCGCCTTGTGGTAGCTGACCTTCTTGCTGGCCAGGCCGGGGATGCGAAAGCGCCCCGCCGTGTCGACCATGCCGTAATTCATGGTCTGCCACTGGAAGGCGAGGACGACCATGCCCGTGCCGGGCCGATCCGGGAAGACCTCGCCCTTGCGCAGCAGGTTGGCGCGGCCCTCGATGGTCACGAAGTGGTTCTTGGCCCGCTCGCCCGGATCTTCCAGCGGGCGCTCGGCCAGGGCGGCCAGCAGCGCGCGCACCAGGCGCGACTGCTGCCGGACGAACCCGAAATTCACGCGGCCGGGCTTGTCGTAGGGCGTGCCCCAGGCCGGGCGCAGGTCGTGCACCGTGGCCAGGGTGATGCCGGGGAACCCGGCCAGGGCCATGGGTTCGCCGCCCAGCTCGGGCCGATCGGGCAGAAAGGACTGCCAGGCGCGCTTGCCGGGCCGCAGCGTGTCCTGGAACAGGGCCGCCGTCCCGGCGTCCGATTCTTCCAGCCCGCCCACCGCCGCCTTCATCACCACGTCCAGGGGGCGGAAGAAGGCGGTGCGGTTCACCGCCGGGGTCAGGTCGTTGAGCCACCCCTTGTCGAATCCGCCCACGCCGTCGCCGTGGCTGGAAAGATACAGGGAGACGTGGGCCGCCACGGACCGCTCGCCCACGGCGTCGCGCAGGTCGCGCGCGGACTGCACGTCGCCGAGCTGGCCCTTGACGTCCTTCAGGATTTCGCCCTGGTGCTTCACCGCCTTGGGAAAGAACGCGCGCAGGTGTTCGCGCTCGACGTCGCCCAGGGGGAAATCCGCCGTGGTGGAATTGACCCAGTTGAGCCGCTTGAGGGCGATGCGCTGGTCGGCCAGCAGGCGGATGCGCGTCTGGCGCGCCGCCTCGTCCATGGCCTCCATGCCCATGCCGCGCCCCGCCCGCAGGCGCATGCCGTGGGTCATATGGTCGCCCATGCCGGGCATCATCAGCCGCAGCCGCATCAGTTCGCCCGTCAGGTCGTCCTCGGTGTTGCGCACCACCACCCTGAGCGCGGACTTGAGCAGGAGCCGGTCGGCCTCCGCGCCCATCACCTCCGGGGAAAACGGGTCCCCGGACCGGAGGATATCCAGGACGCGCGAGGCGGCGGCCTTGCGCGCCTTCAGATCGTCGCGCCGGGCCTTGAGAATCTTGCCCTTGGTCACCAGAGCCCAGGTGAATTCGCGCATGCCCGCCTGGGCGCGCGCCTTGCCCGCCGTGGCCACCAGCAGCACGGACCGCCGGGGCGGGTGCCGGGCGAACCCGGCGGCCGCGTCCATCAGCGTGGCGATGGAGACCGCCTCGTCCGCGCCCGGGGCCTCGCCCGCCACCAGCGCGGTGGCGTCGTAGAACGCCTCGGCCACCAGGGTCTGCCGGGAAAGCTCGGGGTCCGCGCCCGGGATCAGGCAGTAGACGTTGTCGGCGCGCACGTTGCGCCAGGCCGAGCCCGAAGTCAGGCGCGCCGCGCCCACGGGCCGGGGTCCGGCTCCCTGCCCGTCCCCGCCGAGCAGGGCTGCGGCCTGCCCGCCCGGCATCCAGAACATGGGGAAATCCACCGGGGTCAGCTCGAACTTGGACTCGAAAAGCGGCCGGGGGGCCGGGCCGCCGTCGCCGCCGCTGCCGACGAAGATCAGGGCGCGCGCGCCGAGCATGGCCGCGTTGTTCCAGTTCTTGGCCGAGTCCATGTCCATCAGGACCACGGCCCCCTCCACGTCCAGGCCGTTGAAATCGGCCACGCGGCCCCGGGCGGCGTAGATCAGCGGCCCGTCGACGCCCGGAGGGGCCACGGCCCCCGTGGACAGGGCGTTTGCGCGCAGCTGCTTGAGTTCGATCACGCGGCCGGACCCGGCCAGGGTCAGGGAGGCCCCGGTCTGGACGGTGACGGGCACGTGGAAGGACTGGCGGCCCACGGTGGCGGCGGGGAACAGGCGGCGGAACTCGGCCTCGACCATGTCGGCGGCCTTTGCCGCGCCCCCGGCGCCCACGGAGCGGTCGCCCAGGTCGGCCAGCCGACGCAGGAAATCGGCCCCGTCCGCCCGGGCCGGAGCCGGGGCGGCCAGGGTGGCCACGGCCAGGACCAGGGCCGCGAAAAGGGGAATGACCAGCCGCCGCGCCATGCGTTACGCCCCGCCCTGCCCCTGCTTGCGGCCGGTCAGCTTCTCGCCGATGCCGCCCACGGTGATGTTCAGCTCCTCGCGCTTCTCCACGCGGTCGACCATGCCGTCGCGCACCCAGACCACGCGGTCGGACACGTTGAGCATCTTGTAGTCGTGGGTGGCGGAGATGA
>JAZHDH010000097.1:0-5249 GCA_036584335.1 Pseudodesulfovibrio sp.
GCGATGTCGCGCGGGTCCGCGATCTTCTGGTAGAAGGTCTTGATGCCCATGGCGAAATTGAAGACGATGTTGTCCGCCACGTAGAGGCATCCGGCGACCAGCGCGCTTTCGGTGTAGGCATACCCCAGGAAGACCAGGGTCAGGACCACGTACTCGACGGTCAGCACGGTCCGCTCGCCGAACCGGTTCACGGACCGGCCGATGATCGGGTTGGCGAAGTAGTTGACGACGTTGTTGATGACGAAAAGCATGGTCACCTGCTGCACGGTGTAGCCGAATCGGGACACCAGCAGGTATACGGCGAAGGCCACGAATATCTGGCGGCGCGCGCCGCTCATGAAGGTCAGGGCGTAGAAGAGCCAGTAGCGGGAGCGGAAGACCAGCTTCTTGCGCTGGACCGGCACGTCCGGGCTCGACGGGTCGCGGGTCAAGGCCCACAGGCCGCAGACGACGGCCACCCCGCCCAGGGCCGCGAACAGGGCCTCGTAGCCCAGGCGCAGGGCCATGACGTAGATCGCCCCGCCGACCGCGATGTTGGCCAGTGCGGTGACGCTGCGCAGCCGGGCCATGACCAGCGGGGCCTCGGTGAGGCTGAAGTATTGCAGGGTGAGCGACTGGTTCATGGTCTCGTAGTAGTGGAACCCGAAGCTCATGAGCAGGGTGGTGAAGACCAGCCCGGCCGTGGTCGGCAGCACGCCCGCCAGGCAGACGCCTATGCCCAGGACGATGACCGACACTGCGGCCAGCCGGTGCTCGCGGACGATCAGGATCACGTAGATGGCCAGCAGGGCCAGAAAGCCGGGAACCTCGCGCACGGACTGGACGATGCCCATGTCCAGGCCCGAGAGCCCGCCCACGTCCACGGCGAAGTTGTTGAGCAGCGTGCGCCAGCCCTGAAAGGCCACGGCGCTGCCCGCAGCCAGCACAAGCAGGAAGAAATACATCCCGCGCTTGGTATAGGTATCGGTCACGGGCGGACAATAGGCCTTTGACACCCGGAAGATCAAGGGTAGAGTACGGGGCGCCCGAAACCCGCATTCACCGGAGAAAACGATGCCAAAACCCATCCTGGTCAGCGCCTGCCTGGCCGGAATCTATTGCAGCTACAACGGTTCCTACAACACCACCGAATCCGTGGTGGAACTGGTCCGCCGCGGCGAGGCCATTCCCTTTTGCCCCGAGGTCCACGGCGGCCTGCCCACCCCGCGCCCGCCGTGCGAGATCGCGGCCGACGGCCGGGTCATCGACAACACCGGCGCGGACCGCACCGCCGAATTCCGCCGGGGAGCCGAGGAAGGCCTGCGGCTGGCCAAGCTCGCCGGATGCGAGGAAGCGGTGCTCAAGGCGCGCTCCCCGTCCTGCGGCAAGGGCGTGATCTACGACGGCACCTTCACCTCCACCCGCGTGGAGGGCAACGGCGTGTTCGCGGACCTGCTGCTCAGCAACGGCATCCGCGTGCGCAGCGAAGAGGCCCTCCCCTCCCGATGACCGAGTTCGCGGGGCTGCCCCTGACCGTCAAGGTCCACCCGCGCGCCCGGCGCGTGCTGGTCAAGCTCGTGCCCGGCAGGGGGCTGGAAGTGGTGGTGCCCAAGGGATTCCGCCGCTCCGCCGTGCCGGGCGTCCTGGCCGAAAAGCGGGCCTGGATCGAACGCACCCGCGACGCCCTGGCCGAGCGCGGCATCGACCTCTCGGGCCGTACGCCCGAACTGCCGGAAACGGTGGAATACCGGGCCATGGACCGAACCTTTCGCGTGGACCGGCTGGACCGGCCCGGCCGGGTCACGGTCACGGCCAACGCGGACCGGCTGCTGCTGCGCGGCCCGGCGGACGCCCCCCCGGCCCTGCTGGAGGCCCTGCGCCGCTTCACCGTGGCCCTCGCCCGCGAATTCGCCCTGCCCCGGCTGGACGCCCTGAGCCGAAACATCGGCCTGCCCTACGCCGCCCTGCGCGTGCGCCACCAGCGCACCCGCTGGGGCAGCTGCTCGGCCAGGAAGACCATCAGTCTCAACGCCCGCCTCCTCTTCCTGCCGCCCGAGCTGGTGGACCAGCTCCTGCTCCACGAGCTGTGCCACACCCGCCACCTCGACCACTCGCCCGCCTACTGGGCCTTGGTGGCCAGCCACCAGCCCGACTGGGAACGGCTGGAACGCGAGTTGACGCGCGGCGGCAAATACGTGCCCGCCTGGTTCGTCCCGCCGCGCTGATTCCCGAAAACCGCAACCCCCATGCACATGCTTGCCTCCCGGCCGGGCCGGGTGTAGGCCCGCCGCCATGCACAAACTCACCCCCGCCCGGCTCCGGCTGCTCATCCAGGCCGGGTTCACCCTGTTCTGCGTCCACATCGGCTTCCGCTTCGCCGCCTTCCTGGCCTGGGCCACGGACCGGTCCGACGCGGTGGCCGCCAGGCCCGGGGCGGTGGAAGGATTCCTGCCCATCAGCGCCCTGCTCGGCCTGCGCCAGTGGCTGGCCACCGGCCTGTGGGACCATGTCCACCCCGCCGGGCTGACCATCCTCCTGGCCGTCATCGCCATGGCCTTCCTCTGCCGCAAGGGGTTCTGCGCCTACGTCTGCCCCGTGGGCTTCCTCTCGTCCCTGCAGGAGAAGGCGGGCCGCCGCATCGGCCTGGCCAGGGTCCCGCCGCGCAGGCTCGACCTCGCCCTGACCGGCATCAAGTACGTCGGCCTCTTCGGCTTCGGCTACTCCGTCTTTTTCGGCATGGACCTGCGCTCGGTCCAGGCGTTCCTGGCCTCGCCCTACAACCTGACCGCCGACGCCCGGATGCTCGCCTTCTTCACCGACCCGTCCCCCCTTTCGCTCTCCGTCATCGCCGCCCTCGCCCTGCTCGGCCTGGCGGTGCGCAACTTCTGGTGCCGCTATCTCTGCCCCTACGGCGCGCTGCTCGGCCTCTTCTCCTGGCTGGGACCCGCCGCCGTCGTCCGCGACGAGTCCGCCTGCATCCACTGCGGCAAATGCACGCGCGGCTGCCCGGCGGGCATCGAGGTGGAACGCAAGCGGACCGTGCGCACGCCCGAGTGCATCGGCTGCGCGCAGTGCGTGGGCGACTGCCCGGTTGAGGGCTGCCTCTCGGTCAGGGCCGCAGGCCGCGTCCGCCTGCCCTGGTACATCCTGGCCCTCGGCTCGGCCGCCGTGCTCCTGCTCTTCTGGGCCTGGGCCGAGGCCACCGGCCACTGGAACGCGGACATCCCCCCGGCCATGCTCAAGAAAATCTACGCCATGCTCCTGGCTCGGGCGTGACCCATTTTC
This sequence comes from Pseudodesulfovibrio sp., assembly GCA_036584335.1. GTDB lineage: Bacteria > Desulfobacterota > Desulfovibrionia > Desulfovibrionales > Desulfovibrionaceae > Pseudodesulfovibrio. The sequence goes on from JAZHDH010000097.1 coordinate 3,265, forward strand.
GCCACCGGCCCGCGAAAACCGTTGAATCCCGCCAAAATCATTGGCATCATCGCCCCTGCCTGTAGACTTAACCAATGGCAACAAGCCGGGAACCCTCCCGGCGCAAGGGAGCTTCTTCCGTCATGGGCATCGCAGCGGACATCGTCATCCTCGTGGTCATCGGACTGGTCTGCGGCCTGGCGGCCTACCGCCTCAAGCAGCCGCCCATCATCGGCTACATCGTGGCGGGCGTGCTGCTCGGCCCCTTCACCGGCGGCCTGACCGTCTCGTCGGCCCACGAAATCGAAAAACTGGCCGAAATCGGCGTGGCCCTGCTCCTCTTCGGCATCGGCCTGGAATTCTCCCTGAACGACCTCAAGCCCGTGCGCAAGGTCGCGCTCATCGGCACGCCCATCCAGATCGTGCTGGTCATCGCCTTCGGCTGGCTCGTGGGCCGCTTCCTGGGCTGGGACTGGCAGGCGTCGCTCTGGCTCGGCTCCATCCTCTCCCTGTCCAGCACCATGGTCATCCTCAAGACCATGGAAAGCCAGGGCGTCATGGGCACCCTGTCCAGCCGGGTCATGGTCGGCATGCTCATCGTCCAGGACCTGGCCGTGGTCCCCATGCTCGTGGTCCTGCCCGCCCTGGGCCACCTGGAGGAGGGCGGCGCGCTCCTGGGCTGGGCCGCCGTCAAGGCCGCGCTCTTCCTCTCCGCCATGATCCTGGTCGGCAAGCGCGGCATCCCGTGGCTCATGCGCCGCGTGGCCCGCACCGAGTCCTCGGAACTCTTCCTCGTCTTCATCGCCGCCCTGGCGCTGGGCATCGGCTACGGCACCTGGCTGTTCGGCCTGTCCTTCGCCTTCGGCGCGTTCGTCGCGGGCCTGGTGGTCAGCGAATCCGACTACAGCCACCACGCCCTGTCCAGCATCCTGCCCCTGCGCGACCTCTTCGGCCTGCTCTTCTTCGCCTCGGTGGGCATGCTCCTCGACCCCGGCTTCCTCATCCGCCACTGGCAGATCGTCCTCGCCCTGACCGCCGTGGTCGCCCTGTTCAAGGGCGCTGTCTTCGGCGTGCTCGTCCGCCTCTTCGGCTACGTCAACATCGTGCCCCTGGCCGTGGGCCTGGTCATGTTCCAGGTCGGCGAACTCTCCTTCCTGCTGGCCGAGGCCGGCCGCCAGTCCGGAGCCCTGAACGCCGACCAGTTCGGCCTCATCCTGTCCACCACCATCGTCACCATGGTCCTCACCCCGCAATCGTCCCGGCTCGTCGCCCCGGCCTACAGGGCCTTCGGCCGCTTCTTCCGCCGCCCGCCCGCCGTGGTCTTCAGCGTGGAAAACGCCGCAGAACTGCACGACCACGTCATCATCGTCGGCGGCGGCCTCGTCGGCCGCTTCCTGGCCAACGTCCTGACCTCGGTCGGCGTGCCCTTCGTGGTCATCGAAGTCGCCCACCAGCCCTTCGAGAAACTGCGCGCCGACAACATCCCCGTCATCTACGGAGACGCCACCCAGCGCACCGTACTCGAAGCCGCCCGGCCCGAACACGCGCGCATGCTGCTCATCTCCGCCCCCTCCTTCGTGGTCGTGCGCCAGGTGCTCAAGACCTGCCGGTCCATCGCCCCGGACCTGACCGTGGTCGCCCGCGCCGACGGCGAGGAGCAACTGCGCACCATGCGCGAACTCGGGGCCAGGCAGGTCGTCCAGCCCACCCTGGAAACCGGCCTCGAATACGCGCGCAAGATGCTCCGCGTGCTGGGCATGCCCCCCCTGGCCGTCCAGTGCTTCGCCGACGCCGTGCAAAGCGAGGGCTACGCCCAGATCCACCAGGGCGAAATGCCGCCCGAAGGCGCGCTGCTCCAGATGGAGGCCCTGCGCGCCATGGACGTGGCCTGGGTCGAGGTCCTGCCCGGCGCGCCCCTGGACGGCCAAAGCCCGGCCTCGCTCAATATCCGCAAAACCACCGGCGTCTCCATCGTCGGCGTCATGCGCGACCGCGAAATGCACCCC
>JAZHDH010000098.1:0-23700 GCA_036584335.1 Pseudodesulfovibrio sp.
GTAAAATTGCGTGTGAATTGGTGCTGGAAAGCCCCGGAGATTGGTTCTCTGGGGCTTTGCTATGCATACGGATAGTCTTTATCGCAACCGTGACCTGCTTGGGAGGCTTGTATGGCAAAAAACTAACACATATATTCGTCAAAGTGAAAATCCGGCTGATCGAGGAGGCGTATCGTATTGCCGTTTCGAAAAAAATTGGCCCCTTTGACTGGAACTCGTCCAAGGAGGAAGAAATTTCTTAAGGTCCAGATGGATTAGGATGTCACGGTCGCCATCAACCACCTGCCAAAAGTCGCAGACTCTTTCCTGTTCACATGCTACAAAGGTAGCCGCATACTTGTGACATGGCATGAAAACAATACCGAAATCCTAGTCGGATCGAAAAAGGAGGCGTTGATGCACAAGAAACAAATCAAGAAAAACATCCATTGGATGGGGGCCATTGATTGGGACAGGCGCCTCTTTGATTCGCTTGTCCCCCTTCCCGACGGAACGACCTACAACGCCTATCTCATCGAGGGAAGCGAGAAAACCGCGCTGCTCGATGCCGTTGATCCCGAGATGTCCGGCACGCTGCTCGCGCAGCTGAACGGCGTGGAAAAAATCGACTATCTCATTTCCCAGCACGCGGAACAGGACCACTCCGGGGCCATTGCCCTTGTGCTGGACCTGTACCCGGAGGCGCGGCTCGTCACCAACGCAAAGGCCAAAGCGATGCTGATGGACCTGCTGCCGATCGCCGAAGACCGGTTCCTCGTCATCGAGGACGGCGAAACCTTGTCCCTGGGCGACAAGACGCTCAAATTCATCCTCACACCCTGGGTGCATTGGCCGGAAACCATGTGCACCTACCTGGAAGAAGACAAGATTCTCTTCAGTTGCGACTTTTTCGGTTCCCACATTGCGAGCAGTGATCTTTTCGTGCGCGACCAAGGGCGGGTGCATGAGGCGGCCAAACGGTATTTCGGCGAAATAATGATGCCTTTCCGCAAGCTGATCGCCAAGAACCTGGAAAAGCTCGCCCCCTACGACATCCGGATGATCGCGCCCAGCCATGGCCAAATCTATGGCCAGCCCGGCTGGATCGTGGACGCCTACAAGGACTGGGTCTCCGGCGTTCCCCACAATCTCGTGGCCCTGCCCTGCGTCTCCATGCACGGCAGTACGCGTCTCATGGTGGATCATCTGGCGGCCGCCTTGTCCGAGCGCCATGTGCGGGTGGAATTGTTCAACCTCACCGAGACCGACATCGGCAAGCTGGCCATGTCCCTGGTGGACGCCGGGACCATCGTGATCGGTACGCCCACCGTCCTGGCCGGGCCGCACCCCATGGCCGCATATGCCGCGTTCCTGGCCAACGCACTGCGGCCCAAGGCGGAATTTGTGTCCATCATCGGATCCTATGGATGGGGCGGCAAGACGGTCGAAACCCTGGCAGGCATGATCTCCAACCTCAAGGTCGAAGTCCTGGACCCGGTCTTGTGCAAGGGGATGCCCAAGAAAGACACCTTTGAGGCCTTGGACCGCCTGGCGGACGCAATCGCCGATAAACACAAAAAAAACGGCTTCACGGAATAAGGGCTTCCGTTTTCACTGCCTGCCCAAGGTTCGGGAGCCCTCTCCGTTCCGTGACAGGCATTCGGAAGGAAGACGCGTGCATTATCGCCACCTTGAGCGATGCGCATGCCGGTATTCGAAGACGGAATTAGAGCGCTTGTCAAATCGCTCTTTCCGTGAACGACTTCGTCCGTTCGCCTGTGGCTTCATGCGTGTCAAACGTGCTTTTCGTGGCGTTGGTGGCGTTTGCAACCGGCTGAAATCACGCGGGTAAGCGGCCTCCCGTAATTTTCAGCATATCCTCTCGCGTCGGCGGCAGGGGGCAACCCCCCTTGGGGGCATCATGACATCCCCACGGGTACGGTTGCCACCGTAGCCCGTTTTCGTTGGACACGCCTTCGGTTTTCCCCGCGTGCGCCGGAAGGACGCACCGCTGCGCCAAGACGCCAGGACGCCGCGCACAACGCTTTTCGGCTGGATACGCACAGAATTCCGGGATAGAAGGAAGCGGGACGGCTGTCGCCCAGGTCGCGGACGATTCCGGATTCCCGGGATTGCAAGCCCGGGGGTCCGTCTTCGCGCGTTCCCGGCGGAGCGGTTCGCATGCGGATCAACCACAAAACACGCCCTGACGCGGAGGCTCTGAAAGGCCATGTCCAACGCAGTGCAAACACAGTTGCGGGTTCCGGCGCAGGGGCGACTCCTGGCCCTGGTGCAGGGGTATGTCCGGCAGTTGTCCGGCGCGGCAGGGCTGGCCGAAAGGGAAACTGCGGCCCTGGAACTGGCCACCGAGGAAGCGTTCCTGAACATCTGCGATCACGCCTACCCCGACGGCGCTCCCGGGGATGTTCTCGTCGGGGGCGAAATCCGGGAGGCCGAACTGGTCCTCGACTTCCAGGACGAGGGGTTGCCGTTCGATCCTTCCCTGCTGAAGCCCGAGCCTGCGGCCGGGCCGGACTGGGCCGGGGGGCTGGGCCTGCGGCTCATCCGCCACGCGGTGGACGAGGTCGCCTGGATCAATCACGGGCGGCAGGGCAAGTCGCTGCGCCTGGTCAAGCGGCTGCCCGGGACCGGGGTTCCGGCCGCCCCCGACGCGGCCCCGGGGCAGCCGCTGGCCCGCGAGGCGCCCCTGGCCCCCATGCAGCGCTATGCGGTGCGCGCCATGCGGCCGGGCGAGGCCATGCAGGTGGCCCGGATATTCTGGCTGGCCTACGGCTACTCCTACAAGAACGAGGCCTTCTACAGGCCCGAAGGGATGCTCCATCTGGTCGGCACCGGCAAGCTCGTCAGCTTCGTCGCGGTAGGCGAGGACGGCGAAGTGGCCGGGCATGCCGGGCTCCTGCGGCCGGAGCCCGTGCCCATGGCCGAGCTGGCGCTTCTGGTGGTTTCCCCGGCCCACCGGGGCAGGAAGATCATGGACTCCCTGTTTGACTCCCTCGTCGCCAGGGCGCGGGAAATGCAGCTCTTCGGCCTGGCGCTGAACCCGGTGACCAGCCATCCCATCAGCCAGCGGCAGGCCATGGAGGCCGGCGGCAGGCCGTGCGGGCTGGACCTGGCCGCCTGCCCGCCCCGGCAGTTCAAGGGGCTCGGGCTGAACCAGGGACCCGGCCAGCGCGAATCCTACCTGCACAGCTTCCTGTACCTGATCGCGCCGCCTCCGGCGCGGGTCCATGTCCCGGCCCGCCACCGGGGGATTGCGGAGCGCATCTACGCCAACCTCGGCAGACCCTTTGAAGCGCTGCCAGCGGTGGTCCGGGAGCCGGACGGCCCGCCGGGCGACTACGCCGTCACCTTCGACTTGGGGCTCAGGAAGGGCTCGGTCAGGGTCAGACGGGCCGATGGGCGGCAATGGCCCGAAATGCGTCGGGCAGCCATCGATCTGCTGGAGATCGCCGGGGCGGAAAAAGTGGACATCGACCTGCCCCTGGCCCAGGCGGCGACCCCGGGCCTGTGCGAACGCGCCGAGGCGGCGGGGTTCTTTTTCGTCGGCATATGGCCCCACGCCGCCGAGGACGGCGACATGCTCCGCCTGACGCGGCTCGCCGTCCCGTTCGACCTGGGGCGCCTGCGCCTGCATTCGGATTTCGCGAACGAGCTGTTGGACTATGCGGGCCGGGAGATGAGGGCATCAGGCGGGCAGCCTGCTTAATTCGAGAGGGAGACGCGGCTTGTGCCCCGCCCCCTTGCAAAAGGGCGTCGCGCGGCCCGACTTGATCGGTGAGCAACGGGGCCGGAATCAAGCCCCCGGCGGCACGCCCCGGGGTTTGGCCTTGAAGAGGAAATCCCACCCCGGCGTCAACTCCTCGACCAGATCGTACCACGGGGCCAGATGGGCCGTAATCCCCTCCGGATCATGGACTTCCACCAGGATGTATTCCGGCCGGTACCGCTCCAGGTCGAGACCTCGCAGCACCTCCAGTTCGTAGCCTTCAACATCGAGGGAAAACAGATCGATATGCTCCGGCCGTTCGACGTCGAGAATCGAGGTCAGCGTCCGGGCCGGAACGGACACCTCGTAGGTGCCGGGCAACCCTTCGTTGTGGACCCCGCTGCTGACCCATTTGTCTTCCGCCTCTCCGCCGCCCTTGCACCCGCTCACCAGGGATTTCAGCCCCGCAAAACGCAGTGTTATCCGGTCGTCCGGGTACTCCGTGCTCACAAGCCCGCAATTATACACACGGGCATTCAGGCGCTGGTACGCGCAGACAGCGGCGAGTTCGGGAATGGCCTCCACCAGGATGCCCTTCCAGCCGAGCTGGTATTCATAGTAGAAGGTGTTGCTCTGAAAATACCCGTTATTGGCGCCGCATTCGATGAAAAACCCGTCCTTGCGTCCGATGTATTTCTCCAGCTTCCTGTCGAGATCATTGAGCGCCGGATACGGATGGTCGATGCACAGTTTCTTGATGTGCATGAGGCGATTCAATCTGGCTACCCTGTCGTTCATTCGGCACCCCGCTCCCTGCAAAACATGCTCGCCAGCGATTCGGTGTGCCGGCTCGCCGGATATTGCATTCTGAATGATCTGAACCGGCTCAGGGCCTGCTGGACGTCGCCGGACAGGACCATGCTGGCCACCTCGACGTATCCGAAGTCCTCCGATCCCAAAAACCCGCCGCCCCCGCCTTCCTCGTAAACGGCGAGGACGTCCTTGAACCGCCTGCTGTTGAACAGATACCGGATCTTCCACACGGCGAATTCCTCTGCCGAAAGCTTGCGGTTCACTGCGTCGAAGAGCAGCGTGTCATCATACCACCGGGTTATGCACGGTTCCCCGTCCTGCCCCGCGAACCCGGCCGCGACATCCTTCCAGTTCTGTGGAGAAAATCCCAGGATTTCCCGCTGGGTCTCCGGACGGTACATCGAGTACGCCACGGCCGCCCGATGCGAGTACTGATGCTTCGAGGTCCCGTCGCTCATCCCTTTTTCCCAGTATTCCCAGGATTTCCTGTTCGCGTGCCGCGAATATCCTTGCTCGTTTTTTCCGGTCAGCTTGCGCAACTTCCGGTGCGTGACGACCGGATCGCGAAACTGAAAATGGTGCGTCAGAATGCCGCCCTCCGGTTCGCTCAGGATTTCGTCGCTGGCGAACACATGGGCTCCCAGTCCAAAGGACCACGACGGCCCGCCCCGATCATGGCGAAGAAGGTGGTGCTTCACATGATTCTGGGAACAGTAGTCGCCCCAGATGGTAAACCCGGTCTTGGGCCTTTGGCGCCCGGCAAGCATCTGAAAATCCGCAGGATGGAATCCCGGGAGATAAAAGGGCCGGTGATCGGGATAATGATTGATCCACCAGGCCCCGACGCAGCGGATGCGATCATCCAGGCTCTCCAGATACCCGCGGACGGTGGCGGGTCCGGGGCCGGTCGGGAACTCGTCGGCATCCAGGTTGAGCCACCAGACGCGCTCGTGCCCCTCCCGGGCGTTGACGGCCCGGATCAACTCGTTGATCTTCTCGGTTCGGGTATTGTCGTGAAAGACATCCGTCAGGAACTGCCCCATGAAGGTCGCGCCCGCCGAAACGGCGCGCTCCACCGTCTCGTCCTCGCTGCCGTTGTCCAGCAGGAAAACTCCGTCACACCCCTCCGCAAACAGATTGCGGACAGTCGCTTCAATGATGTCCGCCTCGTTCCAGACGGTCATCACCGCATGAAGCTTGAAGTCCCTGGCGGGCACGAATGTCCCATCAGACCGGAATACTTCCAACTTGTCGCAATACACTCCGTTACCCCCAAGCTTGTCCGTCGGCATTCTGAACCGTTTCGGCAAGTGATGCAAAACGCGCACCACTCAGCAATTAGGGTGACAGTATACCTATTTGTTGACTCCGCGCGTTTTCTGAAAGAAGGTCTCCCCATGACTCGAATCGCCCGCATCGTCGTGCCCGGCGAACCGCACCATGTCGTGCAACGCGGCAACCGCCGGTTGCCCACCTTTTTCTGCGAGGCGGATTACCGGCTGTATCTGAAGCTTGTCGGAGAGAGGTGCGCCAAGCACTCCGTCGCCGTCTGGTGCTACTGCCTGATGACCAATCACGTGCATCTCATCGCCGTTCCCGAGACCGAAAGCGGATTGCGCCTGGCCTTCGGCGAGGCGCACCGCCGCTATTCGCTGCATGTCAACCAGCGGGAGGGATGGACCGGCCACCTTTGGCAGGACCGTTTCTCCTCCTGCGCCATGGATGAACCGCACGTGCTGGCGGCGGCCCGCTACATCGAACGCAATCCCGTGCGCGCGGGCATGGTCGCGCACCCCGCCGACTACCCGTGGAGCAGCGCGAAAGCCCACCTGCGGGGAAAGGACGACGCCCTGGTGAAGGCGGGGCCGCTGCTCTCCCTGGTCCCCGATTGGCGCGGCTTCATTGACGCAAAGGACGCCCCGGACGACTTGGACGCCCTGCGCAAACACGAACGAACCGGCCGCCCCCTGGGCGACAGCGCCTTCTTCGATCGGCTGCAGGCAAGCACCGGAGCGGACATGCGCCCCAAAAGGCCCGGCCCGAAGAAGCATAAATAGGTATACTGTCACCCTAATAGGAGAACGATGTGCCCTATCCCGAAGGATTCCTGAAAAACCGGTCCGCATACGAGCCCGGCAAATATGCGGTCATCAGCACCGAAGGCCGCGTCATCAACGTGGTCCCCGGCATCACGGGCTGCGCCCTGTCCATCCTCGCCTCCCCCAAGCTGGGCGCCCGTTTCGTCCAGATGGTGGGCACGGTCACCACCCGGGGCCGGACCACCGCGCCCTATGGCCGGGCCGAAGGCGTCGAGACCTTTCTCCACGTCCTGGACGGCGGCGGCTCCCTGGACGTCACGGCGGACGGCCGGACCGTGACCCTCTCCGCAGGCGGGTATCTCTATTCCCCGCCCGGCGTCGGCATCGGCTTCGCCTCCAAGGGCGACGCCCCGGTCACCATCCTCCTCTACAAGCAGCGCTTCACGCCCCACCCCGATCCGGACATGCAAACCCCCTGGCTGGTCAGCGGCTCCATCCGCGCCATGGAGGAGCGGCCCTACGACCAGATGAACAACGTCTTCATCCGCGACCTGCTGCCCGTGGACGAGGCCTTTGACATGAACTTCCACACCCTCGCCTTCCTGCCCGGGGGATGCCACCCCTTTGTGGAAACCCACGTCCAGGAACACGGCATGTACATCCAGCAGGGCCAGGGACTGTACCTGCTGGACGAGAAGTGGCTGCCGGTGGAATCCGGCGACTTCATCTGGATCGCCCCGTTCTGCAAGCAGGCGTGCTACGGCGTCGGCCGCGAACGGCTGGAATACCTCTATTCCAAGGACTGCCACCGGGACGAGACCGTATAATCGGCGATCCCTTGATCCCGTGGCGACATCGACCGACAGGGAACAGGATGCAATACGCCTCCCCATACAAACGCCCCGCCACCCGCGAGGAATACCAGCGGCTGATGACCCGCCTGGACAAGTGGGGCAAGTTCCGTGACGCCAAGCAGCTTGCGGTCTTTCTGGCCGACTCCTTCGCCACCTATCCCTGGGACGCGCTCCAGGTGGACTCCAATGCCTTTTTTTCCAACAACGAACCGGCCTTCGCCGACTTCTTCCAAACACGCCGCAACGTCCTGATCGTCGGAGACTCCCACGCCAACTTCACCTTCGGCCATCTGGCGCGCCAAAACGCCTACGACAGCGACTCCCTGGTCATTTCCCGGCTCGGCGCGTCCATCGTCGGCTTCGGCCGCAGCCGCTCCACCCTGGGCGTCTTCGAGAAGGTGGAGCGGTACGTCAGGGTCCACGAGCCCGCGCACATCGTTTTCAAGTTCGGGCAGGTCGACGTGGACCTCGGCATCTACTACCGCATCGTGGTCAAGAACCAGGTCCTGGACTTCGAGCGCTTCTTTTCCGAGGCCGTGGCCGGTTACGTGGAGCGGATTCGGCAATTGGCCGACCATGCGCGGCTCTACGTCTGCGGGATCAACCCGCCCTGCCTGTTCGACCAGGCCGCCGCGGCGGGGTACACGGCCAAGGTGATCGCGGAAAACATCGAATCCGATGAGCAACGACGAGCCCTGACCCGGCGGTTGGGCAAGATCCTCCCCTCCATAGAGGCGCGGACCCGCATTTCACTTCTGTTCAACTCCTTGCTCAGGCAGGCCGCCGAAGCCCGTTCCCTGCCCTACTTCGACTTCGCCGACCACCTGCTGGACCCGGAGACGGGCCTGCTCAAGGAACGGTTCCGGCAGGCGGACAACCACCACATCGTGTTCGACGAGCAGGACGCGGCGTTCATTACCGAAAGGCTCCGCGCCCTGCAGCGCTGACGGGCCGGGCCGAAACGGCTTGAACAAGAGAAGCGGGCCGCGACGATCGTCGCGGCCCGCTCCATTCTCGGTCCCGGTCTTCACGCCGATTATTCCGGCTTCTCGCACCCCACGGGCGAACGGGCCATGCACAGGATGTAACGCATGCGCTTGGCCCACCACTGAAGGCCCGCGTCGGCATCGGCCCAGGTGTCCGAACTGACGTGCTCGCCGCCCACCCGGCGGTCGACCATGGCGCCCATCAGCTCGCCGGTCGCGGCATCGGAAACCTTCAGCTCCACGGAAATCTCGCCCACGCCGCTCTGCTTGCCCGAGGTCGAGTACTCCACCAGGTTCACGGCCATGCCGATGGGCGTCAGCGACGCCAGCACGTTGCGCACGGGCTGGGACGGGTCCGCGTCCAGGATGCCCATCTGCACGCGCATGCAGCCCGGCCCGGGCGTCTTGACCAGCTTGTAGTCCTTGCCCAGCTCCCGGCTGAGGAAGACGTAGGCGTTGTCGGCCAGCCGCTGGTAGTTGGCGCGCGCCTCGGCGTCCAGGGTCCCGTCCTTGGTGATGACCACCGGGTCGAGCAGGATCTTGTCGTATTGGTGAATGTCGATCTTCTTGTTGATGTACCGGTACAGCGCCTGGTCGCCCGTCCCCTTTTGCAGCAGGGCCGGATTGACCAGCGTGCTCTGCAGCTTCATGTCCCGCGCATGATAGCTGGAGCCGCACCCGGCCGAAAGGACAAGCCAAGCCATCGTCACCGCGAAAAAGATACTTTGCCGCATTCGTCGCTCCTTGTTTGACGCCGTTGTCCGGCCCGCGCGCACGTCGCCGGGCCTGCAGGGAATCCATATCATTATCCGTATGATCCGCAACCGGAGAAAAAGTTTCCCCGGCGGGCGCATCGCCGCCGGCGGCATACCATTTCATTATTATTGCGCACATATTCTCATTGTTTTCCAATGCGGTATTGAATTGTGCCACCTTATTCATTACCGTAGCATCTGTTTCCCCATCAAGGAGGTATCATGTTCGATTCGCTGTTCTCCCGCCTGGCCGTCGCCTGCGCGCTCATCCTTGCCCTCGCCGCGCCGAGCCGGGCCGAGACCGTGCTCCGCGTGGGCGGCCGCCTGACCCCCAAGACAATGGACATACAAAAAAACGGCTACCTGTTCGCCCGGCTGGGCGTGACCGAGGGGCTGGTGGATGTGGATGAAAACGTCCACCTGACGCCCAGCCTGGCCGAGAGCTGGACCGTCTCGCCCGACCATCTGACCTGGACGTTCAAGCTGCGCCAGGGCGTCCGCTTCCACGACGGTGCCCCGCTCACCGCCGCCGTCGCCCGCGACTGCCTCCTGCGGCTCCGGTCCGTCGGCTCGCTGCTCAAGCCCGTGCCCCTCGCGGCCATCGAGGCCCCGGACGCCAGCACCCTGACCATCGCCACCACCCGGCCCTTCGCGCCCCTGGCCGCCTATCTGGCGCGCGGCGAGGCCGCCCTGTTCGCGCCATCCTCCCTGGACGCTGCCGGGGAGATGATCAAACCCGTGAGCACCGGCCATTTCGCCGTGGACACATGGAAGATCAAGGCCGAGGTGGCGCTGACGGCCAACCCCGCCCACTGGAGCGGGGTCCAATCCAAGGTCGACCGGGTCGTCTACAAGGGCATCCCGGACTCCATGACCCGGGTGAACATGCTGCGCGCAGGGGAGCTGGACATCGCCCAGACCCTGCCTGCGGACATGGCCAGGTCCGCCGCCGCCACGCCCGGCATCGAATTGCACACCCGCGAAGTGGCCCGCACCCGCATGCTCGGCTTCAACCTCGGCCGCGCTCCCCTCAACGACCTGCGCGTGCGCAAGGCCCTCTCCCTGGCCATCGACCGCCAGGCCATCGTGGACCACCTCCTGGACGGTTTCGGCCAGCCCGCAGCGGGCCTGTTCCCGCCCGATTTCCACTGGGCCGACGCCAAGATCGGGGTGACCCCGCACGACCCGGCCGGGGCCATGGCCCTGCTCGATGCGTCCGGCTGGCGCGACACGGACGGCGACGGCGTGCGCGACCGCAACGGCGCCCCCCTGACCCTCAAGCTGGTGACCTATCCCGAGCGCGCCGAGCTGCCGCTCATCGCCGAGGCGATCCAGGCCCAACTCAAGGCGGTGGGCATGGACGCCCGGCTGACGGTCCTCCCCCTGGACGCAGCCCAGCAGATGCGCGCCGACGGCGACTTCGACGCCTACCTCATCGGCCGGGGGCTGCTCTTCGTGCCCGACCCGGACGAAAACCTGATGCTCGACTACCACTCGGAGACCACCGGCAAGGAAAGCCTGGGGGCCTTCCACTGGTCCGACGCCCGCGTGGACGCATGCCTGACCCGGGCCAGCGCCGAATTCGACCCGGCGCGACGCAAGGCCCTGTACGACGAGGTTCAGGAGACGATCATGCGCGAGCTGCCCGTGGCTTTTCTCAACTATTACGTCAATGTGGACCTGACCGGCCCCGGCATCCGGGGCTACCGCATGCACCCGCTGGAGCAGCGCTTCCGCCTCGAAGCCGTGGAGACGGCCCGATGACCGCCCCGGGCGGAGTTCCGGCCACGCCGGGCGCGGACGAGATCAAGGAGGTCATGCGCACCCAACGGTGGAACGGCCGCCACGCCCGGGCCTATCACAGCTACCGGCTGCTCTCCAGCCGCCGCCGCTGGGCCGGGCTGCTCGCCCGCGAACTGGCCGACGTGCCGCCGGGCGCGGAAGTCCTGGAGGTGGGGTCCGGCACCGGATTCATCACCGAAATCCTGGCCGGAGCCGGGTTCCGGGTGCGGGGCATGGACCTCTCGCCCGACATGCTGGCCATCGCCCGCGCCAACCTGGAGGCAGCGCACCTGGGTGGCCGGGTGCGGCTGGCCGAAGGCGACGCCGAGGCCCTGGACGCCCCGGACGGCGGCGTGGCCGCCGTGGTCAGCCGCTGGGTGCTCTGGACCCTGCCCCAGCCGAAGCGCGCCCTGGCCGAAATGGTCCGGGTCCTGGCCCCGGGCGGCCGGGTGGTGGTCATCGACGGCCGCGCCCTGCCCACGACCCGCTGGGACGACTGGCGCGCCGCGCTGGTGGACATGGCCGTGGCCGGACGGCTGCCGGGCTGGCGGCGGCCCTGCTATGCGCGCATCGACGCGGGGCTGCCGCGCCTTAACGCCGCCCAGGTGGCGGACGAACTGCGCGCGCTGGGATTGGCCGACGTCTCCCACCGCGACCTCCCGCCCGAGGAGACCGACGGACCGCTCAAGCACTGGCTGACGGGATCGGGCTGGCAATCCCACCTGGCCACGGGGGTGAAACCCCGGTGACCGGATTCGTGCTGCGGCGGCTGTGGGCCTTGCTCCCCATCCTCCTTTTCGTCAGCCTGGTGGCCTTCCTGGCCCTGGCCGCCTGCCCGGGCGACCCGGCCCGCATCAGCCTGGCCGCCCTGACCGGCGACGAAAGCCCGAGCGCGCAGGCCGTGGAGGCCGAACGCGCCCGCCTGGGCCTGGACGCGCCCCTGCCCGCGCGCTATGCCGCCTGGCTCGGCCGGACCCTGCGCGGCGACCTCGGAGTCTCGATCCAGACCGGGCGGCCCGTGACCCGCGAGGTTCTGGACGCGGCCGCCGCCACGGGGCTGCTGGCGCTCGCGGCCATGAGCATGGCCACGGTGCTGGTCCTGGTCCTGGGCGTGGGCGCGGCCGTGTTCCGGGGCACCTGGGTGGACTCGCTGGCCCTGCTGGTCTCGCTGGCGCTCGGCTCGGTGCCGGATTTCTTCTTTGCCCTGCTCGGCATCCTCTTTCTGGCCGTGCGCTGGCGGTGGCTGCCCGTGGCGGGATTCGGCTCCCCTGCGGGCATCGTGCTGCCCGCCCTGTCCCTGGCCCTGGCCTCCACGGCCGTCTCGGCCCGGCTGATGCGCTCGGGCATGGTCCAGGCCATGACCGGCAAATTCCTGACCGGGGTGCGGGCGCGCGGCGTGTCCGAAACCCGGGTCATCGGCCGCCACGCGCTGAAAAACGCCCTGGCCCCGGTCCTGGCCTATCTCGGCGCGCAGCTCGGCTTCCTCTTCGGCGGCACGGCGGTCATCGAAACGATCTTCGCCTGGCCCGGACTGGGCCGGTTGCTGGTAGAGGCGATCAAGAGCCGGGATATGTTCGTGGTCCAGGGCTGCGTCCTGGCCATGGCGACGGTCTACGTGTGCATCAACCTCGTCGTGGACATCCTCCATGCAGCCATCGATCCCCGCGTCCGCCGTGCTGCCTAGCCGCTCCGTCCGATCGGCTCCGCGCGCGTTGCTGTGCGCCGCCTCGGCCGCGCCCCCGGGCCTGGCCATCGGCCTGTCGCTCATCGCGGCCCTGGCCCTGGCCGGAGTGCTGGCCCCGTTCCTGGCGCCCCACGACCCCTATGTCCAGAACCTGTCCATGCGCCTGGCCGCGCCTGGCCCGGACTACCCCCTGGGCGCGGACAGCCTGGGCCGGTGCGTACTCAGCAGGGTCCTCTACGGCATCCGACCCACCCTGGGCCTCTCCCTGGCCGTGAGCCTCGGCATGGCGGGCATCGGCACGGCCCTGGGGCTGGTCTGCCCCTTCTCGCGCCTGCTGGACGGGCTGATCATGCGGCTGACCGACGCCTTTTTCGCCTTTCCCGGCCTGATTCTCAGCCTGGTGATCATCGGCGTGGCGGGCCAGAGCATGGCCGGGCTGGCCCTGGCCCTGATCCTGCCCGGCTGGCCCAAGTATGCGCGGGTGGCCAGAACCGTGGCCGTCAGCACCTGCGCGGAAGGCCATGTCGAGGCCACCCGGGCCTTGGGGGCCGGGCGGAAATACATCGTGCGCGCCTGCCTGCTCCCCCGGGTGCTGCCGTGCGTCGGGTCCATCTTCACCATCGGCATCGGCGGCAAGATCGTGCAGATCGCCGGGCTGGGCGTTCTCGGGCTGGGAGTGGCCCCGCCCACGCCGGAATGGGGCGGCATGCTGGTCAAGGGTCTGCCCGTGCTGGCCATCGCCCCGCACATCGCCCTGGCCTCGGGCGGCGCCATCGCCCTGGCCAGCCTGGCCTTCACCCTGGCCGGAGAAGGGCTCGCCCGCCTGCTCGACCCGGCCCGCGACGAGGGATTGATCCCATGACGCCCCACGTCTCCATCCGCAACCTGTCCGTCCGCTTCCCGGTGCGCGAGGGGCAGCTCCGGGCCGTGGACGGCCTGGACCTGGAACTGACGCGCGGCGAACGGTTCGGCCTGGTCGGCGAGTCCGGCTCGGGCAAGACCATGCTCGCCCTGAGCCTGATGGGGCTGCTGCCGCCATCGGCCCGGCGCACCGGCTCCATCCGCCTGGACGGACGGGAGCTGACCGGCCTGAACAGCCGGGAGATGCGCCGGTTGCGCGGCCGCGAGCTGGCCATGGTCTTCGAGCAGCCCGGGGCGTATCTCGATCCCCTGTTTCCCGTCGGCCGCCAGATCGAGGAGGCGGTCCGGGCGCACGCCCCCTCCCTGAACGGCGAGGCGCGGCAACGGATGCTCGAACTGCTGCGCATGGTCGGCATGCCCGACCCGCAGCGCCAGGCCCGCCAGTACCCGTTCGAGCTTTCGGGCGGCATGCAGCAGCGGGCCATGATCGCCATCGCCCTGGCCTCCTCGCCCGGCCTGCTCCTGGCGGACGAACCGACCACCGCCCTGGACCCCCGCGTCCAGGTGCGCATTCTCGACCTGCTCGACAGGCTGGCGACGCACAACGGCATGACCCTGCTGCTGATCACCCACAACCTGGCCGCCGTGCGCCGCCTGTGTTCGCGGGTGGCCGTGATGTACGCAGGCCAGGTGGTGGAAACGGGCGACATGCGCCAGGTGCTGGAATCTCCGCGCCATCCCTACACCCGAGCCCTGTGCGCCAGCCTCGCCGGGAACCGCGCCGCGCCCATCGACGGCAACCCGCCGAGCCTGGCGGACCTGCCCGCCGGTTGCCGCTTCCATCCCCGCTGCCCCTTGGCCGAACCCGCCTGCGCCGCGCAATCCCCTGTCCTGAGCGACGGGGTGCGCTGCCTGAAAAACCATGCTGCTTGACCTCTCCGGCGTGTCCAAGGATTTCGTCTCGGGCTGGTTCGGACGCAGGCGGCTGACGGCGGTCAGCGGCGTCAGCCTGCGCCTGGACCGGGGCGAAACCGTGGCCGTCATCGGCGAATCCGGCTCGGGCAAGTCGACCCTGGGCCGCCTGGCCCTGGGGCTGCTGCGTCCCACCCGGGGCCGCGTGCTCTTCGCCGGGCAGGACCCGGCCCGACCCGCCTGCGGCCAAAGGAACCTGCGCAAACGGCTCCAGGCCGTGTTCCAGGACGCCGACGGCACACTCAATCCACGCCTCACCGCCCGCGAACTGCTGCTGGAGCCCCTGGCCGTGCACGGCCTGCTCCCGGCCCGGCCGGAGCAAACCCTGGGTGCGCTCCTCGGCATGGTCCACCTCACGCCCGACGTGCTGGCCCGCCACCCCTTCGAGCTTTCCGGCGGCCAGCGGCAGCGCATCGGCCTGGCCCGGGCCATGTCCCTCGACCCGGAACTGCTGGTGGCCGACGAGCCAACGGCGTCGCTGGACCCCTCGGTCCAGGCCCGCATCCTGGACATCCTGCGCACCCTGAAGGAGGAACGGGGACTGGCCTGCCTGTACATCTCCCACGAACTGCACACCGTGCGCTTCGTGGCCGACCGGGCGGTGGTCCTCTACGCCGGCCATGCGGTGGAAGAGGGCGGCGCGGCCGACGTGCTCGACGCCCCGGCCCACCCCTACACCCGCGAACTGGTGGCGGCTGCCCGGGGATGTCCCGGCCCGGGCCACGCACCCGCCGCCCCGGCCGGACCCTCCGCCGCCCGAGGATGCCCCTTTGCCGCCGACTGCCCCGAAGCGGGCGCTCCCTGCCTGCGGAACATGCCGGAACTCCGGACCCTGACCCCCACGCACCGGGCCGCCTGCCACGCCCTGGCCTGACCCGCCCGGCACCGCCTTCACCCAAATTCAGGCAGGCCGTTCATTGACCGGAACGCCGCATCGCTGTAACACAGTCGTCACCTGATCGTAACATCACGGGCGGCCGGTGGTTCCGTCGGCCGCACCACCCACAAGGAGAGAGAGGATGAAAACCATCGGCAAACTGTTGCTGGCAGCGGCCCTGCTGACCGTGGCGTCGGTCGCTGCGGCGGGCACCATGGAAAAGGTCCAGAAGAGCGGCGAGCTCATCCTGGGCGTGAGCGAAGGCGTGGCCGGTTTCTCCGCGCCCGATTCCAATGGCCGCTGGACCGGCTTCGACGCGGACATGGGCCGCGCCGTGGCCGCCGCCGTGCTCAAGAATCCCGAGGCCGTCAAATTCGTGCCCCTGGCCTCCAAGCAGAAGATCGTGGCCGTTTCCTCCGGCCAGGTCGACCTGTCGCGCGGCACCACCTGGACCATGAAGCGCGACTGTAAGCAGGGCGTGGACTTCACCGTGGTCCTGTTCTACGACGGCCAGGGACTGATGGTGAAGAAGAGCCTGGGCGTGTCCAGGGCCAAGGACCTGGACGGCGCGTCCGTGGCCGTGGTTTCCGGCACCACCTCCGAACTGAACGTGGCCGACTTCGCCCGCGCAAGCGGCATCAAGCTGGAGACCGTGGTCTTCGAGTCCAAGAAGGAGGCCTTCAACGCCTACGTCGCGGGCCGCACCGACGCCTTCACCACCGACGTCAGCCAGCTGGCCTCCCTGCGCGCGGGCGCGGCCGACCCGGGCGAGCACGTCATCCTGCCCGAAATCTTTTCCAAGGAGCCCCTGTCTCCCTTCGTCCGCCACGGCGACCAGCAGTGGAAGGACCTGGTGACCTGGGTCCTCTTCGGGCTGATCGAGGCCGAGGAAAAGGGCATCACCCAGGCCAACGTCCTGGAGATGAAAGCCAAGTGCCAGGACCCGACCGTGCAGCGCATGCTCGGCGCCACCGGCGACATCGGCTCGCTGCTCGACCTGGACAACGACTGGCTGGTCCGGGCCATCCAGGCCGTGGGCAACTACGGCGAGATGTACGACCGCCACTTCGGCCCGAACTCCGCCCTGAACATCCCGCGCGGCCACAACAACCTGTGGACCAAAGGCGGCCTGATCTACGCCATGCCCATCCGCTAGGCGGCCCGGCGAAAACGACAGCAAGCCGCACCGGCCGGGCTCCCGGCCGGTGCGGCCCACCGTTCAACCCAACGCAAAGCCGGTCGCCGTGAAAACCTCCAAGCTCAAAGACCAGCTGCCCGCGCTCCTGGGCCAGGCCCTGGTGGTCGGCGCGATCCTGTACCTGGCGGCGCAGCTCTTCCACAACACCCAGGCCAACCTGGAGGCGCGCAACATCTCGTCGGGCTTCGGCTTCCTCTCGGTGGAGGGAGGGCTGCCCATCAACGACAGCCTGCTGCCCTACACCCCCGCCGACACCTACGGCCGGGCCTTTTTCATCGGCATGGTCAACACCCTGTTCGTGTCCGGGCTGGCCATCGCCCTGGCCACGGTGCTGGGCGTGCTGGTGGGCGTGGCCCGCGTCTCGACCAACTGGCTGGTGGCCCGTCTGGCCGCCGTCTACGTCGAAGTGCTGCGCAACATCCCGCTGCTGCTGACCCTGTTTTTCTGCTACTCCACCCTGCTCGCCTTCCTGCCCGCCCCGCGCCAGAGCCTGACTCCGCTGGCGGGCTTCTTCATCAACAACCGGGGCGTTTTCGCCCCCCGCCCCCACTGGCTGGACGGGGCCGGATGGGTGGCCGCAGCCCTGGCGGCTGCGGTCCTGGGCACCGTCCTGCTGGCCCGCAAATCCAGGCGGATGCGCGACGACACCGGACGCGGCCTGCCCGCCGGGTGGCTCTCCCTGGGGCTGATCGTCGGCCTGCCGACTCTGGCCTATTTCCTCGCCGGGCGGCCCGTCGCCTTCGACGTCCCGGTCCTTCGGGGCTTCAATTTCAAGGGCGGCATGGTCCTGCGGCCCGAGTTCTCCGCCCTGCTCGTCGGCCTGGTCCTCTACACCGCCGCCTTCATCGGCGAAAACGTGCGCAGCGGCATCCAGTCCGTGGACAGGGGCCAGCTCGACGCGGCCAAGGCCCTGGGCCTCAGGCCCGGGCTGATCATGCGCAAGGTCATCCTGCCCCAGACCCTGCGCGTGTGCATCCCGGCCACGACCAACGACTACACCAGCCTGGTCAAGAACAGCTCCCTGGCCGTGGCCATCGGCTACCCGGACATGGTCTCCATCGGCGGGACCATCATCGGCCAGAACGACCAGGCCATCGAGGTCATCGGCATGTGGATGGCCGTGTACCTGACCATCAACCTGGCGGTCTCGCTGGTCATGAACTGGTTCAACGCCAAGGTGCAGCTGGTGGAACGATGAGCGGGCTCAAGACCTTCGTCCCGACCCCGCCGTCGCCCCCGCCCCTGGCCTCCACCGGCGCGGTGCGCTGGCTGCGCGAAAACCTCTTTTCCGGCTGGTTCAATTCCGCGCTGACCCTGCTCGCCCTGGCCCTGCTGGCCCGGGCCGTGCCGCCGCTCGTCTCCTGGGCGCTGGTTCACGCGGTGTGGGTCGGCGGCCCCGGGCTGTGCGACGGAACCGGCGCGTGCTGGGCCTTCATCGCGGCCAAGGCGCGGGTCATGCTCATCGGCACCTATCCGCCGGAGCTGGCCTGGCGGCCGTTGGCGGCCGGGCTGCTTTTCGCCGGGGTCGTCGCGGCCACGGTCAGCGGCCGGTGCAGAAAGCGCGTGCTGACCTCGATCTGGCCCCTGTTTTTCGTTGCCGCCCTGTGGCTCGTGGGCGGCGGCCTGGGCCTGGCCGAGGTGGACCAGTCCCGGTGGGGCGGGCTGATGCTCAGCCTCGGGCTGGCCGCCGTGGGCATCCTGGCCTCGGTGCCGTTTGGCATCCTCCTCGCCCTGGGCCGCCAGTCGCGGATGGCGGGCGTCAGCGCCCTGTGCGTCGGGTTCATCGAGCTGATCCGGGGCGTGCCGCTGATCACCATCCTGTTCATGGCCTCGGTGATGATGCCGCTGTTCCTGCCGCCGAACCTCCAGGTCAACAACCTGCTGCGCGTGCAGGTCGGCATCATCCTGTTCTCGTCCGCCTACATCGCCGAGGTGGTGCGCGGCGGGCTCCAGGCCGTGCCCGCCGGCCAACTGGACGCGGCCAAGGCCCTGGGGCTCTCGCCCTGGATGGTCACGGTCTTCGTGGTCCTGCCCCAGGCCGTGCGCTACGTGCTGCCCTCGCTCATCGGCCGCTGCATCGCCCTGTTCAAGGACACCTCCCTGGTGATCATCGTCGGCCTGCTCGATTTCCTGGGCATGGCCAAGGCCGCGTCACAGGACCAGCACTGGCTCGGCCACGAGGTGGAGGGCTATGTGTTCTGCGCTGCGGTCTACTGGGGCATCTGCTTCGGCATGAGCCGCTACGGCCGCAGCCTGGAGCGGCGCGGCCCCCAAACCAACCGATAGGACTCCAAGGCGTTCCCATGGACACGAATGCAATCGTCATCGACGTGAAAGGGTTGAACAAGTGGTACGGCGAGTTCCACGTGCTCAGGAACATCGACCTCCAGGTCCGCAAGGGCGAGCGCATCGTCATCTGCGGCCCGTCCGGGTCGGGCAAGTCCACGCTGATCCGGTGCATGAACCGGCTGGAGCGGCACCAGGGGGGGTCGATCACCGTGGACGGCGCCGAGCTGACCGGCAATCTCAAGGGGATCGAGAAGATCCGGCGCGAGGTGGGCATGGTCTTCCAGAATTTCAACCTGTTCCCGCACATGACCGTGCTGGAGAACCTGACCCTGGCCCCGATCTGGGTGCGCCGCCTTCCCCGGCGCGAGGCCGAGACCACGGCCATGCACTACCTGAACCGGGTGCGCATCGCCGAGCAGGCGGGCAAGTACCCGGGCCAGCTCTCGGGCGGCCAGCAGCAGCGCGTGGCCATCGCCCGCGCCCTGTGCATGAGCCCGAACATCCTGCTCTTCGACGAGCCGACCAGCGCGCTCGACCCGGAGATGATCAAGGAGGTCCTCGACGTCATGGTCTCCCTGGCCGAGGAGGACATGACCATGGTCTGCGTCACCCACGAGATGGGCTTCGCCCGCACCGTGGCCGACCGGATCATCTTCATGGACCACGGCGAGATCGTGGAGCAGAACTCCCCGGAGCAGTTCTTCTCCAACCCGCAGTACGACCGCACCCGGCTCTTCCTCAGCCAGATCCTGCACCACTAGCGGTCCCCGCCCCGCCAGCAAGAAAAACCCCCGTCTGCTTCCGGCAGGCGGGGGTTTCGATTTCCGATGCTGCGCAGCGGACTAGGCCGCATCGTCGCGCCAATGGGGCTCCTGGACCGGGAAGGTGGGCCGGGTGGCCAGATCGCGGGTCAGCCAGCCGTTCTTGTGCGGCGTGAGCAGCGCATAGAGGCTGATCCAGGACAGGCCGAAGAACATGAACACCGTATAGGGGAAGGCCCAGATGCAGGCCAGGGAACGGTGGCGCAGCAGGTAGAAGAAGGTGGGCATGAGCGAAGCCAGGAACATGCCGCCCAGGAGGCCGTAGAGGGTCACCCCCGGGAAGTGGATCAGGGACGAGATCATGCCGAACTTGAGCAGTTCGTTGGTGGTGAAACGCACCCACTGGTTGGCCAGGTCCACCTGCGCGCCCAGCACCGGCTCCGCACGGAACCGGGTGAAGCCGAAGCGGGTCAGGGCGATGGTCTCGCGGATGTTGGAGCGCGCCCAGCGCAGCATCATCTTGCACAGGCCGCGATACTTGACCGGCACGTTGGTGTAGACCACGGCATCGCTCTGGAAATGCACCAGGCGGCCTTCGCGCAGGATCAGGTTGGTCATGGCCCGGTCCTCGCCTATGTTGGCGGGCTGGCCCATGAAGGTCTGGTGCAGCCACTGCTCGCGCACCTTGCGCACCAGGGCGGCGTCGTAGGCGGACAGCGCGCCGGGCGTGCACATGACGGTGTTGAACGAGCTCTGGGCCGCGCGGATGAAGTCGAAGGAATAGGTAAAGGCCACGTCGAGCATCTTGGGGATGATCCCCTGACGGGTGTTGAGCACCCGGACGTTGCCCGCCACCGCGCCCACGCGCGGGTTGCGGCAAAAAACGCTGACGATGGAGCGCAGGGTGGTCGTCTCGACCTCGGAGTCCGAGTCGATGGTCACCAGCACGTCGCCCCTGGCGCGCAGGAATCCGTGGTTCAGGGCGTGGCGCTTGCCCTGGTTGCGCGGGCTGCGGATCAGCTCCACGCGGTCGCCGAACTCCTCGCCGCCCTTGAGCATCCACAGCCAGGTGTCGTCCTTGCTGCCGTCGTCCACGCAGATGACCTGAAGCTTTTCGGCCGGGTAGTCGCTGGCCATGACCGAGCGCAGGGTGTCGAGCACCTGCTGGCCCTCGTTGTAGGCCGGGATGATCACGGTGCAGCCCACCAGGTCCTCGTCGCAGCAATGGACGGCGGGCCGATAGCGCAACACCAGGTAGACCCGCCAGGCGAGCATGCCCAGGTTGGTCAGGATCAAAAGAAAGACCCCGATGCGCCAGATGTCGTTCAGGGGCATGGACATGGAAAGATGCACCTTGCCCGCGTAAACCAGGGAATTGAACACGAGCAGGGCCAGGAGAACGATCAGGCTGAGGGCCAGAAAACCCTTCATCCAGGGGCTGACGCCCGGGCCTTGTTCAATGGAGCAACCCGCATGACCGACAGCCACGGCGTTTACCGCATGGGCTGGCGTAACCTTGTTCATATACATCTCTTTCAGTCCCTCTGTTGCCGGTGAACCCACCGGATTCAGGGAAAAATTGCACACGATGAAAGCAGTCCTGAACTAGAGTGAATCTGCCTAAGTCGATCAGAAGTCAACTGAAATGTTACGCTATAATTATCTCGAATGATTAGGAAAAATGTCTAGACTTTCTCGGCATAAAGACCATGTTACAAAATTGCTTTACAAAACCGCGTTTCGGGGGGGCGCGGGCCGGGAAAAAACCCTGGATATCCAACCCGGACCGGCCCCGAAATCCGGCCTATTCCACCGGAGAGACGAACCCGTCGGGCTTGACCGCCAGGATGGACTGGCGCAGGGCGGAGACGATCTTTTCGGCCGTGTTGCCCACCAGCAGGCCGGGGATGCCGGTGCGGGCCACGGTCCCCATGACCACCACGTCCATCTTCTGTTCCCCGGCGTAGTTCGCCAGCGTGTCGGCGGGATAGCCGTGCAGCAGCCGCCCCTTGTCCACGCTCCCGGCGCCGGCCGAGGCCAGCAGCGCTTCGAACTCCCGCTCGGCCAGCTCCCGTTCGTAGTCCAGGTATTCGCTCCGGTCCTGCTCGCTGAACCGAGGGCCGGAAATCACGCCTTCCATGAATCCGGCCCAGCAGGAGACCACGTGCAGCCGCCCGCCGAGGATCCCCTTGAGGGCTGCGGCGTGTTCCACTATCTTGCGGTTGAGCGCCCGGTTCTCGTCCGAGGCGTCGGAGACGTTGACCGCAGCCATCAGGCGCACCGCGCCCTTCCACAGGTCGCCCCGATGCACCCACACCGGGCAGGGGCACTTGCGCAGCAGGTGCATGGCCGTGCTGCCCAGGGTCCCGGGCGAAGGCTGCGACGCCGGGACCAGCAGATCGCACCCCATTTCGCGCACCAGCCGGATGGCCTCGATGAAGTCCTTGCCCCAGCGCACTTCGCGGCGGACCCGCCCGGCCGCCTCGCCCAGCCCGGCCAGGGCCTCGGCCATGCGCTCCTCATGGCTGTCGAGGACTATCCGCTCGGGGTCCCTGGCCAGGCCGGTGAAATAGGCCCGCACCGGATCCGGCGGCGGCGCGAAAACGTTGAGCACGGTCAGCTCCGCGCCTGCCCGGGCGCAAAACCCGGCCACGCGGGCCATGAGCGGGCCATCGACCCTCGATCCCATATCCAGCAGCACGTTCTTGAACATCTTCCGCCTCGGTGATGGTGGTTCCCGCCGCGTGCGTGCGGCAAAAAGGCGACAATGCCGATACACAACGTATGGCGCCGGGGCGCGCACTGTCAAACGGACGCCTCCCTTGACGGCGACGCGGTTCATGGGACAGGTTCAGGGTAGCGGCGAACGCCCGAACGCCAACCCCGACGGAGGAACCATGGACAAAACGCCCGACAGGCAATGGCACCACATGGACGCGGACGCGGTCTGCGCGCTTCTGGACGTGGCTCCGGACCGAGGCCTCGACACCCCGGAGACCGAAGCCCGGCTGGCCCGGTTCGGGGCCAACGCCATCACGGGCAAAAAGGGAACCCCGACCCTGCTGCGGTTCCTGCTCCAGTTCCACCAGCCCCTGGTCTACATCCTGATCGCGGCGGGCGCGGTCACGGCCTGGCTGGGCGAATGGGTGGATTCCGGGGTCATCCTCGGCGTGGTCCTGGTCAACGCGGTGGTCGGATTCCTCCAGGAATCCAAGGCGGTCCGGGCGCTGGAATCGCTCTCGGCGGGCATGAGCGCCGAGGCCACGGTGCTGCGCGACGGCGCCCCGGTCCGGCTGCCCGCCCGGGCCGTGGTCCCGGGCGATGTGGCCGTGCTGCGCTCGGGCGACAAGGTCCCGGCGGACCTGCGCATTCTTTCGGAAAAGGAACTGCGGGTGGACGAATCCATGCTCACCGGCGAGTCCGTGCCCACGGGCAAGAACGCGGCCGCCCTGCCCCCCGAGACCGTGCTCGCCGACCGCCGGAACATGGCCTACGCGGGCACCCTGGTCAGCTTCGGCCAGGGGCGCGGCGTGGTCGTGGCCACGGGCGCGGCCACCGAGATCGGCCGCATCAGCGGCCTGATCGAGTCCGCCGACGAACTGGAGACCCCGCTGACGCGCAAGATCGCCCGGTTCAGCCACGTGCTGCTCGTCGCCATCCTGGCCATGGCCGCCGCCTCCTTCGTCTTCGGCGTGCTGCGCTCCGAGCCGCCGGGCGAGATGTTCATGGCCGCCGTGGCCCTGGCCGTGGGGGCCATCCCCGAAGGGCTGCCCGCCGCCGTGACCATCATCCTGGCCATGGGCGTGTCGCGCATGGCCGGGCGCAAGGCCATCATCCGCAGGCTCCCGGCCGTGGAGACCCTGGGCGGAACCACGGTCATCTGCTCGGACAAGACCGGCACCCTGACCGAAAACCAGATGACGGTCCAGGAAGTCCGCAGCGGCGGCCGGTCCTACACCGTGTCCGGTACCGGGTACGGCAACGACGGCGCGGTGGAGGCCGCGCCGGGCGACGAAGGGGAGAACATCGCCCTGTCGGAATGCCTGCGCGCCGGGCTGCTCTGCAACGACGCGCGCATCGTGGAACGCGACGGCGTCCTGGCCGTGGAGGGCGACCCCACCGA
>JAZHDH010000099.1:0-5216 GCA_036584335.1 Pseudodesulfovibrio sp.
TTGGTCAGGATGCGCTCGGGCAGGGCCATGGCGATGTCGCCGGGCACCACGTTGGTCATGGTCGGCTCGATGTAGCCGTTGCCGATGCGGTCCCAGGTGGAACGACGTCCGCGCCGCAGGTCGCCGAAACGCTGAAGGATGGGCTTGCCGCCACCGATGAGCGTGGCCAGCCGCCCGATGGACTCGCCGTAGGCCTGGTTGTCCTCCACCGGGTCGGTGAGCACGACCTTGGAAAGGAAGGCGAAATTGGTGTTGTTCGACTTGCGGTTCATCAGCGCATGGCCGTTGACGCAGACGAAGTCCTGGTAGTTCTCCAGGGCCACGTAGCCGCCGTAGTTCGTGCAGAAGGTCCGGGTCTGGTCGTCATACTTGTTGGTGCGCACGAAGAACGTGGGGTCGTAGATGACCGAGCACAGGTCCTGCATGATCTCGTTGTGGACCTCCACGCGCACGCCGACCTCGATGCCGCGCTGGGACACGCCGATGCCGTGCTGGCGGACCACGCCGGACACCCACTCCGCGCCCACCCGGCCCGGGGCCAGGATGACGTTGCGCGCCGTGTATTCCCGCCGGTTGGAAACCACGCCCCGCACCTTGCCGTCCGCAACCGCCAGGTCCTTGACCTCCTCGGAAGTGTGGAAGATCACGCCCTTTTCCATGATGTAGTCGGCCATGGCGGCGATGTGGCCGGGCAGGTTGTCGCTGCCCAGGTGCTTCTGCTTGATCACCAGCAGGTCGATGCCGTGCTTGCGCGCTTCCTTCCGGATTTCCTTGGCCTTTTCCATGTCCGTGGGAAAAACCTTGCCGTCCATGCCGAAGCGGTTGAAGATCGCCTCGGTTTCATCAATCAGCGCCGTGGCTTCGGCCAGGCCGACGAACTGAGTCAGGTCGGTCTTGCCCAGCTTGTGGATGAAGTTCAGCTTGCCGTCGGAAAACAGCCCGGCTCCGCCGATGCCGCACAGGATGTTGCAGGGGCGGCACTTGACGCACTCCTGGTCGCCCGAAAGCGGACAGGTGCGGGTCAGCGGCCGCTTGCCCTTGTCGATGAGCAGCACGGAGAGGTCCGAATGCTCGGCCAGATGATAGGCGGCGAACAGCCCCGCCGGGCCGCCGCCCACGATGATCACGTCGAAATCGGTCTTCACGCTCTTGGGGGTCATGGTCGTCTCCTGTACGCAAGTATGGCCCGTGTCGGGACGCTCCGGAATCGGGACGCGCGCGAACGGGCCATGGTAGACCGTAATTCATGGATCAATGACGTGTCAAGACGACGGGTCAGGCGATCATGTCCAGCAAATGCCCGGTCATCTCCTCGCCGACGCGAATGGCGGCCACATTGGCCGAAAAGCCGTGGCCGGTGACGATCATGTCCACCATCTCGGTGGCGATGTCGGTGTTGGAGCCTTCCGCGCCGTCCACGAACGGGCCGGGGGCGGTGGATTCCCGGATGTCGGCCAAGCGCACGCCCATCCCCTCGGGGCCGGTCTCGTAGGCCGCCGAGCTGGCATGGAAACCGTCGGTGTTGACGTTGGCGATGTTGTCGGCCGAGACCTGCTGGGCGACGCCCATGGCGGACAGGGCCGAAAGGTTGGCTTCGGACATGGTGAATCCCTCCCCTCTCGAAGTCCGGGGAAGCAACCTGGTCCGAAGCTATCCCGTTTCGGCCCGCCGCGCAACCGGGCTAGAAAATGACCTTGCCGGGCCAGGCCAGGATGAACGCGCCCTTGCCCTTGAACAGCTTCTCGGACAGCGCCTTCAGCTCCCTGGAGATATCCTTCTTCGCGCCGATGATGAAGGAGACGTTCTCCTGGTGGACGACCTTGCCGTTCTCCAGCGCGCCGCCCTGGGTCGGGCCGAGCTCGGTGAAGCCGCCGGCCATCCCGAGAACTTCCTTCTTGAACTCCATGATCAGGGGCGAGGCGTCGGACCCGTCGGGCATGACGGCCGGGACAACCACGAAGTGGACGTGGAACGCGCCGGTTTCCTCGGCGGAGGCGGAGGCGGCGGCGAAGCCGATGACCAGCATGAGGCACAGAACCAGGGGAATCAGACGGCGCATGGAATGCTCCTTGGTATTCGGTTCGCCCGCGCCCGTTGGCGTCAGGCGTTGCTCTCGATCACGGCGAAGGCCGAATGGTTGTGGATGGACTCGAAGGACTCCACCTCGACCTTGTACCAGGTGATCTGCGGGTGCTCGGCCAGACCGTTGGCCGCCGCCCGGACCACGTCCTCGACAAAGGTCGGGTTGGCGAAGGCTGTCTCGGTTACGTACTTCTCGTCCTCGCGCTTGAGCAGCGAGTGCACCGGGCTGGAACCGGCCCCCTCGCCGATCTCGATCAGGTCCTCCAGCCAGACGAACCCGTTGAACCGGGTGCGGATGCGGACCTCGGCCCGCTGCGAGTGCGCGCCCTCGTCCGAGATGGCCTTGGAACACGGGCAGACCGTCATCACCGGCACGTCCGCGCCCAGGGTGAAGGTCAGCTTGCCGTCCTTGAGCAGACCGTCCACGCGGCAGGTGTAGTCCATCAGCCCGCTGGCCCCGCTCACCGGGGAGCGCCGCCGCAGGAAGTACGGAAACACGAAGCGCGCATGGGCGCTGCGGGCCTGGAGCCGCACGGCGATGTCGTCGAGCAGCGTCCGGAAGGAGCGGTAGTCGAGTTCGCCGGACCAGTACTCCAGCGCCTCCAGAAACCGGCTCATGTGCGTGCCCTTGAACTCGGCGGGCAGGTCCACGGAGAGCGAGACCTGGGCCACGGTGTGCTGAACCCCGGATTCCCGGTGGCGCACCACCAGCGGCACCCGGAGCCCCTTCACCCCGACCCGGTCGATGGGCAGCGCGATATCCGCCTGGCGATTCTGAACGTCTTCCATCTAAATCAGGTCCTTCCCGGTGGTGGTCAGGGCAAGGTTGCCGTGCTTGACCCCCTTGGTTGAAATCAACTTCTGGCCCAGTTCCTTGATGGTGTCCGCATCGCCCTTGAGGATGATCACCTCCAGGCAGTTGAAATGGTCCAGGTGCACGTGCAGGGACGACTGGATGACGTGGTGGGCGTCGTGCTGGATCTCGGTCAACTTCTGGGAGAGCCCGGACTTGTGGTGGTCGTAGACCAGGGTCAGGGTCCCGGCCAGGTCGCCCTGGGCCAGTTCCCATTCCTGCTGCACCAGGGTGTTGCGAATCAGATCGCGGATGGCCTCGGAACGGGTCTGGTAGCTGCGCTGATCACAAAGCTGGTCGAACTTTTCGAGCAATTCGGAATCCAGTGAAACGCCGAAACGGATGGTTTTGCCCATATTTTTCCTCCAGTTAGGGAACACGTAGTTCCCACAGGTTTACCGTCGCGTCCTGGCCGCACAGGGCGACCTTCTCGACGGTCAGCTTCTCGGCAGAAAAGCCCTGACCGCGCACCAGGTCCCACACGGGCCTGGACACGGTGCGCACCGGCTCGCCGATCCAGATGCGGCCGCCGGGCGCCAGGGCATGACGGAACAGCCGGATGAGCGGGTCGAAAAATCGTTTTTCATAGAGCACGTCGCCGCCCCAGATGAACTCGAACGCGCCCTGGCGCAGGGCGGGTTGCCGCCAGTCCATGCACAGCCACAGGGGCTGGGGCGCGCCATTGAGGGTCGCGTTGTGGCGGGCGAAGCGCACGGCGGGCCATTCGTAGTCGAAGGCGACCACCTCGGCGCCCGCACAGGCCGCGACCATGCCGGTCAGCCCCAGGCCGCAGCCCACGTCCAGGCATGGTCGGCCCCGGAGCGCGTCCGCGCTGCGCAGGATGTGCCGGGCCAGCAGCACGCTGGCGGGCCAGACCTCGGCCCAGTAGGGCAACCGCTCGTCCTCGTCCAGGTCGGCGCCGTCCATGGCGTCCCACAGGGCCTCCATGTCGGCGGCGCGGTCAAGCAGCCAGGCGCGCCCGGCCACCTCCACCACCACTCGCGATCCGGGATCGGGGATATTGTCCAACACGCTGCCGTTCATACTCAAGGGCAAGTTATCTCGCGCAGGGTGTTATCGTCAACACAATCCGTAATACTCCTTACGCCTCTTGCTTGAATTGCGTATGACGACTGCGCGGCACGGCGACACGGCGCCCAAAGAATATCAAGAAAATCAGCGCACGAAACAAACGACCGACGTCAGTATTTTGGCGATCGGGAACGATCATTCTGCGGCCGGTAAAAATAATGGAAAAAGCGTCATTTTTTTTACTATTTTCAAGATAATCTTCCCGTGGTAAAGACGGGCAGCCCAATCGGGTGAATACCCTGCGCAAGCAAGCCAAGGAGTGAATATGATTCCCGAAGATCTCAAGTATGCGAAATCCCACGAATGGTGCAAGACGGACGGCGACATGGCCACCGTGGGCATCACCCAATTCGCCCAGGAACAGCTGGGCGACCTGACCTTCGTGGAGCTGCCCGAGGTGGGAGACACCTTCGAGGCCGGCGACGAAATGGGCTCCGTGGAGTCCGTGAAAGCGGCCAGCGAAATATACTCCCCGGTCTCCGGCGAGGTCATCGAAGTCAACGAAGCCCTGGCCGACGCCCCGGAAAAGGTCAATCAGGCCCCCTACACCGATGGGTGGCTGGTCAAGTTCCGGATATCGGGGACGCCCGAGGGACTCCTGGACGCCAGGGACTACGCCGCCGTGGTCGCCTCCGAAAGCCACTAGTTTTGGACGACAAGGGCCGGGCGAACGTCCCGGCCCTCTTTTTTTCAACACCGCCAAGCAAGGCAGGTAACCGTATGCCCTATGTCCCCCATACCGAAGACGAAGTCAGGGAGATGCTCGCGGCCATCGGGGTCGGCTCCATCGAGGCCCTCTTCGCCGAGATTTCCCAAGACATGCGCCCGAAAAGCTTCGACATCCCCGAAGGCCTCAGCGAGATGGAAGTACTGACCCGCCTCGAAGCCCTGGCCGCCCGCAACGCCACCGACCGCGTCAGCTTCCTGGGCGCCGGGTTCTACGACCATTACATCCCGGCGGCCGTGGACGCGCTGACCATGCGCGGCGAGTTCTACACCGCCTACACCCCGTACCAGCCCGAGGCGTCCCAGGGCACGCTCCAGGCGATCTTCGAGTACCAGACCGCCGTCACCCGCCTCTTCGGCATGGAGTGCGCCAACGCCAGCGTCTACGACGGCGGCACCGCGCTCTATGAGGCCGCGATGATGGCCGTGCGCAAGACCAAGCGGCGCAAGGTCGTGGTCTCCG
>JAZHDH010000100.1:0-5119 GCA_036584335.1 Pseudodesulfovibrio sp.
TCTTCACCATCTCGCTCAACCTGGCCGGGCTGCCGGGCATGAGCCTGCCCGTGGGCCTGGGCAGGGACACCGGCATGCCGGTGGGCCTCCAGCTCATGGGCCGCGCCTTCGAGGAGGCCGAGATGCTCTCCACTGCCGCCTGCCTGGAGCGGAGCCTCGGCGTCATGCCCTCGCCGGAGCTGTAGGACGCCTCCGGCCCCCATCCCCTCTCCCTGAATCCTAAACTTTTTGGTTACGCTGCACGTGGCTGGGGGGAGGGCGTACGGGTCGTGCATCGCCCTGATGTTTTTGTTCGGGACAGGTGGAATACTGTGCCTGGATAATGGGCTGGTTGCGAACGGGTATTCGCAACCAGCCTTTTTCATTGGTGATTGATTGATCTACTTCATGTCGTAGGTCGTCGGGCCGTCCTTGTAGTTGGTCCGGTCGAGCCATCCGGCCGGGTAGCCGATGGGGTTGGCTTCCTTGCCGGGGAGGTTGATGTAGCCGTCCGAGTACTTGGCGAAGAGCTCGAAGGTCAGGTCGCGCCAGCGGTTGAGGATCATGCCCGCCGTGTCGAAGCTGAACTGGGTGACCAGGATCTTCTGCTGTTCGGGGCTCTTGCCCTCCATGGCCTCGTCCATGGCGTAGGCCCCTTCCAGGGCCAGGGTCTCCAGCTCGGTCTGGGCCGGGATGATGTCCACCCGGGTCATGCGCTGGAAGTTGAGGCGCGACCAGTTGGCCAGGAGGTTGAAGTGCCACCAGGCCGAGGCCGGGTCGAACCGCTGCGGGCTGCCGGTCTGGTACGGCTTGGGCAACTGGGCGACCTTGGAGAAGAAGGGCGTGAAGACCGTGGTGGCGGACACGTCCGGGCCGAACCAGAGGATGCCCCTGGTCATCTCGGGCGCGCCGGGCCTGGTCTGGCAGACGTAGGTGTAGCCCTGGTAGAAGACCGAGATGGCCCGCTCCCACGCGCCGTAGTACTTCTTCTCCGTGTCCACGTTGTTCTGGTTGCCGTCATACGGCCCCACGAAGCGGTGCGGGTCGCCGTAGGGGCCGGCCGCCACGCCCCTGGTCAGGTCGAACTCCGTGCCCTCGTAGTGGTCGCGGTACAGGGCGAAGACGTCGGCCGGGGTCAGCTTGGCCTTGGGCGCGATGGAGAAGGGGTAGGCCGTGGTGTAGGTGTCCTTGACCCAGGGCGAGAGGCCGAGGTCCGGGTTGACCCGGTCCTGGCAGCGCCAGACGCGGCGCAGGGAATAGTAGGGATGGTTGTATTCGCCGGGGCTGACCGCGCGCAGCCAGTCCACCGGGCCTTGCTTGGCCTCGTCCCACCAGCCGAGCTTCTTCAGGCCGGGGATGAGCAGCTTGGAGTACCGGAAATTGTCCGGGTCGTCCTTGACGATTTGCCTGATGCGGAAGGTGTTGGCGGCCACGAAGTACTCGCCGTCGGGCACGCGCTGGGCCACCCAGGCGGAGTGGTACTTCGCGTCGGGCAGGGCGCACATCTCGAAGACCCACGCCTCCTTCTCGTCGCCCACCAGCAGGGTCTCGCCGGTGGAGAAATAGCCGTACTCGTCGAGCAGCGCGCCCATCAGCTTCACGGCCTCGCGGGCGGTGGCGCAGTTCTCCAGCGCGATGCGCGAAAGCTCGGCGCTGTAGAAGATGCGGCGGGGCTGGCCGCCGGAAGCCTTGGGGTTGGCCGGGGGCTCGAAGTTGGCCCCGTTGGTGCACTCGCCGATCATCAGGTTTTTCTCGTTCATGACGCCGTAGTTGCCGTCGAAGTAGGCGAAGGAGACCTCCTGCTTCCGGCCGAGCAGTTTCCAGATTTCCTCGTAGGGGATCATGGCCAGGGGCTTGGTCGGCGTGTCGGGCGTGTCGTAGGCCGGGCCGCGGTCGTCGGTGACGATGCGCGGGTATTGCAGGAAATCGGCGTAGGTCTTGCGCAGCCCCTCCTGTTTCTTGGCCGGGACGAAGACCAGGCGCTGGTCGGCCAGTTCGTCGTCTTCGGAGTGGGTGACCATCATCGAGCCGTCGGCCGTAGCCCCGGGCGTGGCGATCATGGTCGTGCAGGCGCTTGCCGGAACGGGGAAAAGGGCCGCCGCGAACAGGGCGGCCAGGAGCGCGTGGAGCAAACGTTTCATGGAGTTCTCCTTGGTTTCGGGTGGGTTCGGCTGTCGGATACATCACCGATAGCATAGTTATAGATGCTTTTGGGTATAAAATCGTTGCATTCGGCCGGAGCTTTCTTACACTCGCGCCATGATGCACCGGGAACGTATCGCATGATCGTGGCCGTGGCCGTCAGCGGCGGCATGGACAGCCTGCTCGCCCTTGCCCTCCTGCGGGAGGAGGGGCTTGAGGTAATGGCCGTGCACGGCCATTTCCTGCCGCAGGACCAGCGCCAGCCCGGCGCGGCGGAGGGCTTGGCCCGGACCTGCGCCGGGCTGGGCGTGCCCTTTCACGCCCTGGACATGCACCGCGAGTTCGAGTCCGGGGTGGTGGACCCCTTTGCCGAAGCCTACCGCCGGGGGCTGACGCCCAATCCCTGCGCCCTGTGCAATCCGCGCATGAAGTTCGGCGCGCTTTTCGACGAGGCCCGGAAGCTCGGCGCGCAGGTCATCGCCACCGGCCACTACGTGCGCATGGAAGAGCGGGCGGGCATGGGCCGGATGCCGGTGCGCGGCGCGGACCGAACCAAGGACCAGAGCTATTTCCTCTCCCTGGTGCCCGTCGCCGGCCTGCGCGCCGCCCGTTTTCCCCTGGGCGACGTGCGCAAGCGCGATGTACCCGCGCTCCTGGCCGCGTGCGGCCTGACCCCGCCCATCGCGGCCGAGAGCCAGGAAATCTGCTTCGTGCCGAACGACGACTACCACGCCTTCTTGCAGCGGCGCGGGCTGATGCCGGGCGGCGGCCCCATCGTCCTCGAAGGCGGCCGGGTGGTCGGCAGGCATCGCGGCCTGTGGCGGCACACCGAGGGGCAGCGGCGCGGCCTGGGCGTGGCCTGGACCGAGCCGCTCTACGTGCTGGCCAAGGACATGTCCGCCAATGCGCTGGTGGTCGGACCCAAGTCGTCGCTGGAGGCCGAGGGGTGCGTGGCCGGGCAGGTCAACCTGATGGCCGATCCCGCGTCCTGGCCCGGGGAGGTCCTGGTCCAGACCCGCTACCGGCAGCAGGCGCGTCCGGCCCGGGTGGCCGTGGAGGAGGGGCGGCTGGTCTGCCGCTTTCTTTCGCCGCAGGGGCGGCCTACGCCGGGCCAGGTCCTGGCGGTGTACACGGAGGACGGCGCGGTGCTGGCGGGCGGCGTCATCGAGAGCGCCCTCCGCTAGGCTCTGTTTACAAAATGACATCATCGTGAGTTTGAGCAATGATTTCAAATGGCAAGGCGAAAGGCGGAAATGGACCGAAGGCGTAGCCAAAGCTACGTCGAGGTTCATTTCCGCCTGACAACGCAGCCAGTTGGAATCAGGGCCAAACGAAACAGATGGGATTTTGTTAACAGAGCCTAGGCGCTACAGCCAGCCCCGCCGCGTCCAGTCGTCCTCGATGTCGCGGCGGTATCCTTCGCCGCGCGCCTTGTTCAGCACCTGCCGGATCTTTTCCGGGGCCAGGTCCGGCTTCTTCGAGCAGTAGTCGCCCCACCAGCGCACTTCCTGGGTGATGCGGAACTTGAACGGGTCGTTGTACTTCTGAAGCATCGCGAACCCTTCGGCGCGTTCGCCTTGGTGGATCAGGGTCAGCCCCAGGTAGTAGACCGCGTCCGGGTTGCCGGGGTATTCGTCCAGGGTGGCGGTGAAGGTCTTGCGGGCGTCGGCGTAGTTTCCGGCCAGGAATTCGTTCAATCCCTTGCGGTTGTTGGAGTAGGCTTCGCCGGGGCCGGTGTAGAGAAAGTCGTTGTAGCTGCTGAAGACCACGGCCATGCCGGAGTCGGCGCCCGCGCCCACGGACGCGCCCACCAGGTTGCACCCGGCGCAGGCCAGCAGGAGCAGCAGGAAAACAGGGACGTGTCGCATGGCATTGACCCCCGTGCATATTTCCATTAGGCCGCAGGAACGGCGCGCATCCGGGATGATTCCGGCTCGCGCCGCCACCGACGACGGATGGTCCGAGAATACATGATTCGCTTTCACACCGCCACCCTGGGTTGCAAGATCAACCAGTACGAGACCCGGGCCATTGCCGAGGCCTGGTCGCGCGGCTTGGGGGCCGAGGAAGTGGCCGACCCGCGAGCGGCGGGTCTGATCCTGGTCAACTCCTGCGCAGTGACCGCCAACGCGGTGGCCGACCTGCGCCAGGCCGTGCGCCGCCTGCACCGCGACAATCCCTCCGCCCCGATCATCATCACCGGCTGCGCCGCCCAGGTCATGCCGGACGAACTGGCCGCGCTGCCGGGTGTGGTCCGCGTGGTCGCCCAAGCGGACAAGGGCGCGCTTCTGGACGGCCCCGAGGGGTTCCCCCGGGAAGAACCCGCGCCGTTCCCGCCGTTTTCCATCGCCGGTTACGACCGGGCCAGGGCCGTGGTCAAGGTCCAGGACGGCTGCTCCCACCACTGCACCTACTGCATCGTGCCGCTCACGCGCGGCCGCTCCGTGAGCCGCCCGGCCGACGATGTCGCCGCCGAGGTGGGCCGCCTCCTGCGCGGCGGCTGGCGCGAGCTGATCTTAAGCGGCATCAACCTGCGCCACTATGGGCGCGGCCTGACCGAAAAGACGGATTTCTGGGACCTGGTGGCCCGGCTGGAGCGCGAGTTCGGCCCCGAGTGGGCCGGGCGGGCGCGGCTTCGGCTGTCGTCCGTGGAGCCGGGCCAGCTCGACGCCAAGGCGATGGACACCCTGGCTTCCTCCTCCCTGGTCTGCCCCCAGTTGCACCTTTCCCTGCAAAGCGGCGACCCGGGCGTGCTCCGGGCCATGGGGCGCGGCCACTACCGCCCCGAGGATGCGGTGGCGTTTTTCGACCGGCTGGCCGGGGCCTGGCCGACCTTCGGCCTGGGCGCGGACTTCATCTGCGGCTTTCCGGGCGAGACCCCGGAGGCCTTCGAGAACACTCTGGCCCTGGCCCGGCGGCTGCCCCTGACCTACGCCCACGTCTTTCCCTATTCCGAGCGGCCCGGCACCCCGGCCGCGACCATGGACGGCGCGGTGGA
>JAZHDH010000101.1:0-5111 GCA_036584335.1 Pseudodesulfovibrio sp.
GAGGAATCCAAGGTCGAGATCAAGAAGGTCGTCTGGCCGACCCGCAAGGAAACCATCACCACGTGTGTGGCCGTGCTGGTCGTCAGCCTGGTCATAGCCCTGTACCTGGGCATCGTTGACCTCGCGCTCTCTTGGGTCGTCGAGGCAATTCTGTCCTAAGTCCCGCTCACGCAGCAAAGGCTGGATCGCATAATGGATGAAAAGCTGGAAATGACTTCCTCCCGCGCGCGGTGGTACATTGTTCACACCTACTCCGGGTTTGAACAGCGCGTGGAGCAGACCATCAACGAGATGATGCGGACAGGGCAGGACAAGGGCCTCATTGCAGAGGTCGTCATGCCCACCGAAAAGATCGTCGAGATGGTCAAGGGAGAGCGCAAGACTTCGACCAGGAAGTTCTATCCCGGCTACATCATGGTCAAGATGATCCTGACCGACGACTCCTGGCACCTGATCCAGTCCATCCCGCGCGTTACCGGGTTCGTGGGCGGCAAGAACCGTCCCACCCCCATGCGTGACAGCGAGGCGGAGAACATCCTCAACATGATGGAGAGCCGTCAGGAAAAGCCGCGTCCCAAGTTCAATTTCGACCGCGGCGACGAAGTCCGGGTCATCGACGGCCCCTTCAGCGGCTTCAATGGCGTTGTGGAAGAAGTCAATTACGACAAGGGAAAGCTCAAGGTTTCCGTCTCGATCTTCGGGCGGCAGACTCCTGTCGAGCTGGATTTTGTCCAAGTGGACAAAGGCTAGCCGACCATATCTCGCTAACAGCGAATTTTCTCATCGAGGAATACAATGGCCAAGAAAGAATTAGGAAAGATCAAGCTGCAGATCCCCGCAGGGAGCGCCAACCCCTCTCCGCCGGTCGGTCCGGCCCTGGGGCAGCACGGCGTCAACATCATGGAATTCTGCAAGGCGTTCAACGCCCGCACGCAGGACCAGAAGGGACTCATCATCCCCGTCGTCATCACGGTTTTCGCCGACCGCTCCTTCGATTTCATCACCAAGACCCCGCCGGCCGCCGTGCTCCTGCTCAAGGCCGCCAAGCTCGAGAAGGGTTCCGGCGAGCCCAACAAGACGAAGGTCGGCAAGGTCACCCGTGCCCAGATCGAGGAGATCGCCGAATTGAAAATGGTCGATCTGAACGCCAACGACATCGAGCACGCCATGCTGCAGATCGAAGGCACCGCCCGCAGCATGGGCATCGAAGTCAAAGGCTAGTGAGGAAATAAGTAATGCCTAAGCACGGAAAGAAATACCGCAACGCCCTTGGCGAGCGTGACATCGTCCTGCGTCTGCCTGTCGAGGAAGGCGTGAAGGTCGCCATCGAAAGCGCCTACGCCAAGTTCGACGAAACCGTCGACGTGGCCATCAACCTCGGCGTCGATCCCAAGTACTCCGACCAGATGGTCCGCGGCGCCGTCAGCCTTCCCAACGGGCTCGGCAAGGACGTCCGCGTGATCGTCTTCTGCAAGCCCGAGAAGGAAGCCGAGGCCATGGCCGCTGGTGCCGATCTGGCAGGCAGCGACGTTCTGGTGGAAAAGATTCAGTCGGGCTGGCTCGACTTCGACAAGGCCGTCGCCACCCCGGACATGATGGCCCTGGTCGGCAAGATCGGCCGGGTGCTCGGACCCCGCGGCCTGATGCCCAACGCCAAGACCGGCACCGTGACCATGGATGTGGCCAAGGCCGTGTCCGAGCTCAAGGCCGGCAAGGTCGAGTTCAAGGTCGACAAGGCGGGCATCGTCCACGCGCCCATCGGCAAGGTCTCCTTTGGCGAGCAGAAGCTGTGCGAGAACCTCAGGACCCTGCTTTCCATGGTCATGAGCCTCAAGCCGTCTTCCGCCAAGGGCACCTATGTCAAGGGCGTGGCCGTCGCCACCACCATGGGGCCGGGCGTCAAGATCGACCCCCTGCTGGTCCGCAAGTTTCTGGAAGTCTAGTTTGGAATGCCGGACGCCCTTTCCCGGGGCGTCCTGTAGATAACGCACGGGAAGTTGAGTCAGAGAAGGCAGGTGGGGGCTGTGTTCCCTTAATATCCTGCTCAGACAACGCTTTGACCTGCTTTCCGGGCCTAAGACGAGGAGTGGTAGATGAACAGGCAAGAGAAAGCCCAGATCATCGAGCAGCTGCACGAAAAGGCTGCGCGGGCAAGTATCGCCGTCGTCACCGACTTCAAGGGCTTGAGCGTGGAAGAACTGACTGTTCTCCGCGCCAAGTGCTTCGAGGGCGGTGTGGACTACCAAGTCGTCAAGAACACCCTGGCCCGGTTGGCTCTCAAGGACACCGAACACGGTGACCTGAGCGAACACTTTAAAGAGAACTGCGCCATCGCGCTGGGCTACGAAGATCCCGTAGCCGTGGCGAAGACGCTGGCCGATTTCGACAAGGTGAACAAGAAGTTCGCCATTCGTTTCGGCTCTCTTGAAGGGAAGTTTCTTGACAGCGACGGCGTGAAGGAACTCGCCAAGATGCCCAGCAAGCCTGAGCTCTTGAGTTCCGTACTCGGCACCATGCAGGCCGTACCGCGCAATTTCGTGTGTCTGTTCGCCAACATCGAGCGCAAGCTTCTGTGGGCCTTGACTGCGGTCAAGGATCAGAAGGAAGCCGCTTAAACTGGTTCAAAGCGAATCAATTTTTAAGGAGAAATCACCATGGCTGATATCACCAAAGAGCAAGTCGTCGAATTCATCGGCAACATGACCGTCCTCGAACTGTCCGAATTCATCAAGGTTCTCGAAGAGACCTTCGGTGTCGAAGCCGCCGCTCCCGCCGTGGCCATCGCCGCCGCTCCCGTCGTCGGCGCCGCTGCCGAGGAAGAGGAGAAGACCGAGTTCGATGTCGTGCTGACCAATGCCGGCGGCAACAAGATCGCCGTCATCAAGGCTGTGCGCGCCATCACCGGCCTGGGCCTGAAGGAAGCCAAGGCTCTGGTCGACGAGGCTCCGAAGCCGGTCAAGGAAGCCGTCTCCAAGGACGAAGCCGAAGAGGCCGCCAAGCAGCTCAAGGAAGCCGGCGCCGAAGTTGAAGTCAAGTAACTTCCGTCGCTTAAGCTAATAAAGCAAAGAGCGCTCGCCCTCTTACAAGGGCGTTGCGCTCTTTGCTCTGTATGTATATATACTGGATAAATCGCTTCAAAATCTGGGTTTAAGCAACAGGACGGCTCGCCGTCCGCTCCTCGCAACAACATGGGACCGGCGAATCCGGCCATGGCTTAGTCCCCGTTTTTTAGACGCCTGAATCCACGCTGGCGTCGAGGCCGAGAGAGGGCAGGGGCATCCCAATCCCCCCGGGCCCCAACCATCAACCGCTCATGCATGAGGGTACAATGGGTCGACTCAGAAAAACATTCGGTAACATCGTCAACACGCTCCCCATCCCGCACCTGCTGGAACTCCAGGTCGATTCCTACCTGCGTTTTCTCCAGGAGGACGTGCCTCCTGCCAGCAGGGGCGACATCGGGCTCGAAGGCGTGTTCCGGTCCGTGTTTCCCATTGAAGATTTCAACAAGACCGCTAGCCTTGATTTCGTCAGTTACGAAATTGGTGATCCAAAATACGACGTCGACGAGTGCATCTCGAAGGGCCTGACCTACGAGACGCCCATCCGTATAACTGTCCGTCTCGTTGTTTTCGACGTGGACGAAGAAACGGACAACCGCACCATTCGTGACATCAAGGAACAGGACATATACTTCGGGACCATCCCGCTGATGACCGAAAAGGGCACTTTCGTCATCAACGGCACCGAGCGTGTCATCGTCAACCAGTTGCAGCGCTCGCCCGGCATCATCTTCGAGCATGATTCCGGCAAGTCCCACTCCAGCCGCAAGGTGCTCTATTCCTGCCGCATCATCCCGATGCGCGGTTCCTGGCTGGACTTCGACTTCGACCACAAGGACATCCTCTACGTCCGCATCGACCGCCGCCGGAAGATGCCTGCGACCATCCTGCTCAAGGCCATGGGGCTGTCCCGCACCGACATTCTCGAATACTACTACGAGATCGAGACCTACAACCTGCTCAAGACCAAGGTTCAGCGCCACGTGGTCGAGAACCAATACCGCAAGGAACCCGCGTTCGCCGACATCAAGGTCGACGACAAGGTCCTGGTGGAGAAGGGCGCTCAGATCACCAAGGCCGCATGGCGCAAGATCGTCCGCGGCGAGGTCAAGACCATCGAGGTCGATCCGACCACCCTGGTCGGCCAGTTCCTGGCCGCCGACCTTGTGGACGGCAACGGCGAGGTCATCGCCGAGGCCGCCGAGGAGTTGAGCAAGGACGTGATCGAGCGCATCCGCGAGGCCGGAGTCAAGGAACTGGCCGTGCTGCACACCCGCGGCATGGACGTTTCCTCCTCCCTGCGCGACACCCTGCTGCTCGACAAGACCTCGGACGTCGAGTCCGCCCAGATCGAGATCTACCGCCGTCTGCGGCCCAGCTCGCCGCCGACGCCCGAGATCGCGTCCAACTTCTTCGAGAACCTCTTCCGTTCGGCCGACTACTACGACCTGTCCAGCGTGGGCCGGTACAAGCTCAATTCCCGCCTGGGCCAGGAGACGGATCTTTCCATCCGCACCCTGACCAACGAGGACATCCTCCTCGCGGTCAAGGAGCTGATCCGCCTCAAGGACACCCACGGTCCGGCAGATGACATCGATCACCTGGGCAACCGCCGCGTGCGGCCCGTGGGCGAACTGGTGGAAAACCAGTACCGCATCGGCCTGGTCCGCATGGAACGCGCCATCAAGGAGCGCATGTCGCTCCAGGAAGTGGCCACCCTGATGCCCCATGACCTGATCAACCCCAAGCCGGTCGCCGCCGTGCTCAAGGAGTTCTTCGGAACCTCCCAGCTCAGCCAGTTCATGGACCAGACCAACCCGCTCTCCGAAGTCACGCACAAGCGCCGCCTCTCGGCCCTGGGCCCCGGCGGCCTGACCCGCGAGCGCGCGGGCTTCGAAGTGCGCGACGTGCACACTTCGCACTACGGCCGCATCTGCCCCATCGAAACGCCGGAAGGCCCGAACATCGGCCTGATCGTCTCCCTGACCACCTACGCCAAGGTCAACGACTACGGGTTCATCGAGACCCCGTACCGCAAGGTGGTGGACA
>JAZHDH010000102.1:0-5076 GCA_036584335.1 Pseudodesulfovibrio sp.
GAAAAGAAGCTGGACCAGATTCACGACGCCCGGCCCACGGCCGTGAACCTGCGCTGGGCCGTGCGCGAGATGCGCCGCGTCTGGCAGGAGGCGGGCGACGTCTCCCTGGACGGGCTGTGCGCCGTCTGGCTTGAGCGCGCCAGGGAGATTCACGAGGGCGACATCCGCATGTGCGAGCTGATCGGCAAGTTCGGCGGCGCGCTGATGGACGACGGCGACACGATCATGACCCACTGCAACGCGGGCGCCCTGGCCACGGCCGGATACGGCACGGCCCTTGGGGTGATTCGGGGGGCCATCGACCAGGGCAAGAAGGTCTCGGTCATCGCCAACGAGACCCGGCCCTTCCTGCAGGGCGCGCGGCTGACCGCCTACGAGCTGCACAAGGACGGCATTCCGGTCAAGGTGGCCTGCGACAACGCCTGCGCCCTGCTGATGAAGCGCGGGCTGGTGGACAAGGTGGTGGTCGGCGCGGACCGCATCGCGGCCAACGGCGACGCCGTGAACAAGATCGGCACCTTCGGCGTGGCCATCATCGCCAAGCGGTTCGGCGTGCCGTTCTACGTGGCCGCGCCGGTCTACACCATCGATCCCGAGACGCCCACGGGCGACGACGTGCCCATCGAGGACCGCGACCCGCGCGAGGTGACGCACATCGGCGACCACCGCATTCCGCCGGAGGGGGTGGATGTGTACAATCTCGCCTTCGATCCGACGCCGGCCGAGTTGATCACGGGCATCATCACGGAAAAAGGCGTGCTCTATCCGCCATACAAGGAAGCCATCCGCAAGCTGTTCGAGCAGGCGTAGCGCCTGCGGCCATGTCGGAAGGGCGGGGCCATGGGCTCTTTTCGGAAGACAGGTTATAATTTCAAAAGATGCGCAACTCGGTCATAAGGATACACTGGGAAGGTGTCCGATCGCAGCCGCATATCGATCAGATCAAAGGGTTGGAGGCGGGTTTGGCTATCAAGAGGGGAATTTTGGAGAGTCTATGCAGTTCAAGAGCGTCAATACGGTCATCACCGTTCTTGTGGCGGTCGTCATTTCCCTGACCATGGTGTCCGGGGTCCTGTGGATCATCCGTGACACAAAACAAGTTGTTTTCCATGAAGAAAAAGTGGCGATGAACAACGTCGCCGAGCAGATCATGGCCGGGCTCGACCAGTACGTGAGCCAGACGAAGAGTACGGTGCGGGTGATGGCCGCCATGCCTTCGGTGGTGGCCGCCCTGGAAGGTGGCGACGCCGCCGCTGCCGGGGAATTCTTCAAGAAGCTGATTGCGTCCTCGGACGGTTACTGGGCCGCCTTCGCCTTCGACAGGGAAGGCAAGATCGTGGCCGGGTTCAACGCCAAGGGCGACGACATGGCGGGAGCCGACAGGAGCGGCCGCCAGTACGTCAAGGAGGTCCTGCAGGGACGGGCCAAGACGTTTCTTTCCAAGGATGTGCTCAAGGCCAAGAGCGGCGACGGCGACCTCCTGATCTTCGCCGCGTCCAACGCCGTGCTCGACGCCTCGGGCCGCCTCATCGGCGGCGTGGGGCTCTTTCCCAAGTGGGAAGCGTTCACCGGCAAATTCGTGGACCCGTTCCGCGTGGCCGAGCACGGCTATCCCTTCATGCTCGACCAGCAGGGACGTCTCATCGGCCATGCCGTGGACAAGTCGTTGATCCTCAAGGACATCAGCAAAGAGGCCTTCGTGCGGGCGGCCTTGGCCCAGAAGCGGGGCATGTACGAATACGTCTGGACCGGCCGCAACAAGATCATGGCCTTCGACACCGAGCCGGAAACCGGGTGGGTGGTGGCGGTCAGCGCCTACGAGGACGACTTGGTGGCGGCCGCCGTCCAGCAGCGCAACGTCCTGACGGTCGGCGGCGTGGTCGCGGCCCTGCTGCTCATCGCCATCGTCGTCCTGATGGTGCGCAAGGTCATCCTCGCACCGGTCAAGGGCATTCTCGACTACGCCTCCGGCGTGGCTTCGGGCGACCTGAATACAGCGCTTGAAGGCAGCTACCATTTCGAGTTCAAGGTGCTGTCGAGCCAGATCGAGATCATGGTCGGCGAGCTGAAGACCAAGCTCGGCTTCTCCGAGGGGGTACTCAACGGTCTGACCTTCCCCTGTATCGTACTCGGGCCGGACCACCGCCTGACCTGGATCAACCAGGAGATTTGCGATCTGCTGGACAAGAAAAAGGAGCCCAAGGCTTTCATTGGTCAGCTCTCCGGCAACTTCTTTTATGGCGACGACAAGCGCAAGACCCTTTCGGACAAGGCGCTGGCCGAGCAGGAGCCCAAGAAGAGCGAGGTGGAGATCGCGCTGCCCACCGGGCGAAGCATCAACGTCCAGGTCGCGTCCACGCCGTTCTACGACATGGACGGCAAGCTTCTCGGGTCGCTGACCATCCTGGCGGACGTCACCGAAATCCGTGAGCAGCAGAAGCAGATCGAGGTCCAGAACGCCCGAATCTCCAAGGCCGCTCACGAAGCGGAGGAGATTTCCCAGTATCTGTCCAGCGCTGCCGAGCAACTGGCCGCCCAGATCGAGGAGGCCAGCCGGGGCTCCGAACAGCAGAAGCAGCGCGCCGGCGAGACCGCCGTGGCCATGGAGGAGATGAATTCCACCGTGCTCGAGGTCGCCCGCAACGCGGGCCTGGCCGCCGAGGACGCGGATACGGCACGGTCCAACGCCCAGAAGGGCGAGGGTATCGTCGGCCAGGTCATCGTCGCCGTGGGCGACGTGGAGAGCCAGGCCGCCAGCCTCAAGAAGTCCATGGAGGAACTGGGCAACCAGGCCGCCGACATCGGCAAGGTACTCGAAGTCATCACCGACATCGCGGACCAGACCAACCTGCTGGCGCTGAACGCGGCCATCGAGGCCGCCCGCGCAGGCGAGGCGGGCCGGGGATTCGCCGTGGTCGCCGACGAGGTCCGCAAACTGGCCGAGAAGACCATGGCCGCCACCAGCGAGGTGGGTCAGGCCATCGGCAAGATCCAGACCATGACCAAGGAGAATGTGGCCGCCACCGAGGCCGCCGCCGCCTCCGTGGGCCGCAGCACCGAATTGGCCAACGAGTCGGGCCGGTCTCTCAAGGAGATCGTCTCCTTCGTGGACAACGCCGCCGACCAGGTCCGGGCCATCGCCACGGCGGCCGAGCAGCAGTCGGCCACCAGCGAGGAGATCAACCGGGCCACCGAAGAGATCAACCGCATCTCCGTGGAGACTTCCCAGGTCATGAACGAGGCGGCCCAGGCCATTCAGGAAGTCTCCTCCATGGCCTCGCGCCTGAATACCGTCATCGAGGATATGACCCGCTAGGCCGGATCGGCTGCGGGCGATGGACTCGACATTTGTCCTGAGTTACGGTAAGCCCGCGCTTCCCCTTTATGGGGGAGTCGCGGGCTTTTTCGCCTGCGGACCCTTAATCGCTGGAGCCTGAACCATGCTTCCCATCATCGCACTCGTCGGACGCCCCAATGTGGGCAAGTCCACACTTTTCAATCGGTTGCTGCGCAAGTCGCGCTCCATCACCCACGACCTGCCCGGGGTGACCCGCGACCGCATCTACGGCGAATGCATCATGCGGGACGTCCGTTTCGACCTGGTGGATACCG
Organism: Pseudodesulfovibrio sp.; assembly: GCA_036584335.1. Lineage (GTDB taxonomy): Bacteria > Desulfobacterota > Desulfovibrionia > Desulfovibrionales > Desulfovibrionaceae > Pseudodesulfovibrio. The sequence continues at coordinate 3,613 of JAZHDH010000102.1, forward strand.
GCGGCATGGTGCTGGAATCCGAGGCCACGCCGGAGTTGAGCAAGGATTTCGAGGACGAGATTTTCGAGCAGGCGCGCGAGGCCGTCGAGGAGGCCAACGCCATCATCTTCGTGGCGGACGGCAAGGAGGGGCTGACCACCCTGGACCAGCAGGCCGCCGAATACGTGCGCAAGTCGGGTAAGCCGGTGTTCATGCTGATCAACAAGGTGGACGGCAGCGAGTACGAGGCCGCGATGACCGCCGAGTTCCACGCCCTGGGGCTGGACATGATGCCGGTCTCCGCCGCCCACGGCTACAATCTCACCGAGGTGCGCAGCGCGGTCCGCAAGTTCGTCAAGGGTCTCGGGCTGCCCATGGAGGAGGAAGACGAAGGGGAGCGCGGCCTGCGGCTGACCATGCTCGGTCGGCCCAATGCGGGCAAGTCGTCCCTGGTCAACGCCCTCCTCGGCAAGGACCGGCTCATCGTCAGCGACGTGGCCGGGACCACCCGCGACACCATCGACGTCACCTTCGAGAAGAACGGCAAGCGCTACACCTTTGTGGACACGGCCGGGGTGCGCAAGCGGGCGAACATCCAGGACCACCTGGAGAAGATCAGCGTCATTCGCGCCTTGAGGAATTCCAGGCGGTCGGACGTGACCGTCCTGGTCATCGACATCTCCCTGGGAGTGGGGCGGCAGGACAAGCGGCTGATCGAGTTCCTGGCCCGCGAGAAAACGCCGTTCATCGTGGTGGTGAACAAGGCGGATCTGGTGCCCAGGGGCGAGACCAAGCAGGCCCTGGCGGCCTTCGAACACGAACTGCGCATCGTGCCCCATGTGCCCGTGGTCATGACATCGGCGCACAAGGGCGTGGGCATCGGCAAGCTGCTGCCCATGGCCGAGGCCATGCGCAACGAGTGCGAGATCCGCATCGGCACCGGCGTGCTCAACCGTTCGCTGGCGGCCGTGCTGGAGAAGCTGCAGCCCCCGGTGGTCAAGCGCCGCCGCCCCAAGTTCTTTTACGTCACCCAGGCGGACGAGCCTATCCCCACCTTCGTCTTCTTTTGCAACGATCACACGCTGGTCAAGGAGTCCTACGCCCGCTACCTGGAGAACCAGTTCCGCAAGCTGCTCGGCATCAAGACCGCGCCGGTGAACGTGGTTTTCCGCTCCAGCCACGAAAAGAAGGAGTGGGAGCAGAGCCGGGGCATTTCGGGCGTCGGCAGGCGCGGTCCGGGCCGCGAGCGCATTGGCGGGGCCAAGACGCGCCGTCACGAGGAGAAATTCAAGGCGCTCAAGAGCAAGCGCCGCCGCGCCGCCGGCGATGAGGGAAAAAAGGACAAATAGCGCCCTGTTCATTGACAAGAACGGGCCGAAAAGGTAGGGCATTTTTTCGCCTTGCGGGACGCGTCCCGCCACCGGGCGAACCAGGAGAAGTGGCCGAGTTGGCCGAAGGCGCACGCCTGCTAAGCGTGTATACGGT
>JAZHDH010000103.1:0-5060 GCA_036584335.1 Pseudodesulfovibrio sp.
CGGCTGATCCAGTTCATCATGCGCCGGGCCGACTTCATCCTGCGGCGCATCGCCGAGGAGCGCGGGTTCACCATGATCCTGACCGATCCGGAGATCATCGGCTACGTGGCCGAATCCATGGACATCACCGACCGGGTGATCCTCGAACTCAACTCCATGCTGTAGGTGGCAACCATGCGCAAGTCCCTCATTTTGCTGACGGCGGCCGCCTGGCTGCTCCTGCTCTGCGGTCCGGCTGCGGCTTTCGGGGATATCGCCTACCCCGACCGCCCGCTCAACCTGCGCGCCTCCCGTTCGGCCAAGGCCAAGTGGGTTGGTTCGCTCCATCCCGGCCAGCAGGTGCGTATCGGGTTCGAGAAGGACGGCTGGGTGGCCGTTTTCGAGCCCGACGAGACCCGGGCCAACGAACGTGTGGCCGTGGGATATTCCAACGTCCGGTACCTCCTGCCCAAGCGGACCCGGCATGAGCCCGAGCAGTGGGGCGAGTTCGTCCGTGTCGTGCGCAACCTCAACGTGCGCGACCAGGCCAGCGTCAAGGGACGGCGGCTGGACATGCTCAAGGCCGGGGAAGTGGTCAAGATCGATTTTCCGGAAGGGGATTGGACCCTGGTCTTCAAGCCCGGCGCGACCATCCGTTCGGAGCTGAACGGCATAGGCTACGCCAGCGCCAAGTATTTTCAACCCGCCAAGCCCCCCGCGCCCGAACCGGCTGTGGCGCCCGAGCCGACTCCGGAACCGGCTCCGGTCTCCGCCGTGGTGGATGCGGGCAGCGGCCATGGCCAGGTGGGCAGCAAGGTGGCCCCGCCTCCGGCGGCTCCCGAGCCTCCGGCAAGGGAGGCGGCGCGGATTGAACCCGCCCCGGTTCCCGCTCCGGCTCCCGCTCCTGTTGCGGTTTCCCCGGCCGTTCCGGTCCGTCCCGCCGAACAGGGAGCGCCCCCGGATATCAAGGCCGAGGACACCGGCCGCAAGACCATCGTCATAGACCGCTCGCGCTTCAAGGGAACCAAGCGGGCCGACCCCGTGCCCGACCAGACGGCGCACGGGTATCAGTACCGGTTGCTGGAAAAATCGGAAACCAAGCAGTACGGGACGTCCTGGATCACGATCAAGATATTCCTGTCCACCAAGACCCTGCCCTCGACCGAGGCGCTGCGGGATTTCGCGACCACGCTGTGGAAGGAACACCGGCAGGCCGCCAAGAGCCTGGCCGTGCTCATCTACCTGCCGGGCATGGACACGGGCGACCTCTCCTACGGCGTCATCCAGTTTGACGACGCCAGACTGCTGGAGTTCTGGGTGCGCAAGACCACGCTGTTCGGGACGGATTTTCTGTAGGCCGGGAAGAGGGCGAAAAAAGGCGCGGCCGCCGGGGTCGCGCCTGATTCCGTCTATCCCATCTCACGCTCGAGGAAGAGGGGAATCGTTTTTTTGGCCGCCCCGCGAGAGGGGGCCTTTTTCGTGGGCGCCGGTTCGGCCTCGCCGCGCGGGATCATGTACAGCCCCCGGCAGTTCTGGCATTCCCAGTGCTTTCCACGCTCTTGCAGGTGGACGAGCAGCCCGTCGCGGTCATAGCAGACCTGACAAAACGGTCCTTTTTTCTCGTCCCCGTCCATCAGCCAGTACTTCTGTCCGTCGAACTGGACCTTTTCCGCCAGGTCCAGCACGTCGGCCACCTCGGACAGCTGCGCCTTGAGCGCCTCGTTTTCCTCGCAGACGGCCAGGAACTCATCCTGGAGGCTCTTGAGGATCGCTTCAGCATCACTGTATCTTCCCTCTTTGCAGAGAATGAGCGCACGCTTGAAGCCGGTGGCCTGGTACAGGGTAGAAAACATCAGACTATTCCCCCTTTTAGGTTCCGTCACGGAAACCTTATCGGTAGAGGAGCCGAAAACTTTAGTGTTTTATTTTTTGAGGGAAAAATACGCTGAAGCACGGTGAGGGGCGCGATCTTTTCGCAAGGAGGATTGGTCGATTGTCAAATATTATTTTGCAATCATGGCTAGTTACGTTTTTGTCACCACTCCTTTACAAAGGTGCGGGTTTGACATACGGTGCAACAAGCTAGGGGGGTCCTGCTGGGCTGAGATGGGTATCATAACCCGACCCTTTGAACCTGATGCGGGTAATACTGCCGTAGGGAAGCTGCACCACATTGCGTTTGTGATGTCGTCTGCGCTTGCCTCCCGGGCAAGCGTTTTTTGTTTTTTCAAGGAGCCGACCATGATCGTTGTCGTCAACGGGAAGAAAACCGAACTGCGGGACGGGCTGACGCTGCTCGAACTGCTCGAAGCCGGGGATGTCCCGCCCAACGGCGTGGTGGCCGAACTGAACCGGAAGATCGTGCCGGGACCGGACTTCGCGGATACCGTCCTGCGGGACGGGGATCATCTGGAAGTGCTGCGGTTCGTCGGCGGCGGCTAGCCGGAGGAAGCCATGAGCAAGGATACACTGACCATTGGCGGGCTGGAGCTGACCAGCCGACTCTTCACCGGCACGGGCAAGTACCGTGACGATTCCCTCATCCCGGGCGTGTGCGAGGCGTCCGGCTCCCAGGTGATCACCGTGGCCCTGCGCCGGGTGGACCTGGAGTCGGGCACGGGCAACGTCATGGACTTCATCCCCAAGCATATGCGGCTGTTGCCCAACACCTCGGGCGCGCGCAACGCGGACGAGGCCGTGCGCATCGCCCGGCTGGCCCGGGCCACAGGCTGCGGCGACTGGATCAAGATCGAGGTCATTTCGGACAACAAGTACCTGCTGCCCGACGGCTACGAGACGGTGAAGGCGACCGAGATCCTGGCCAGGGAGGGCTTCGTGGTCCTGCCCTATGTCAATGCCGACCTGTACGTGGCCCGCGCCCTGGTGGACGCCGGAGCGGCGGCGGTCATGCCCCTGGGCGCGCCCATCGGCTCCAACCGGGGCCTCAAGACGCGCGAGATGGTGCGCATCCTCATCGAGGAAATCGACGTGCCGGTCATCGTTGACGCGGGCATCGGCCGACCGAGCGAGGCGTGCGAGGCCATGGAGATGGGCGCGGACGCCTGCCTGGTCAACACGGCCATCGCCACGGCGGACGATCCGCTGATGATGGCCCGCGCCTTCGGCCGGGCCGTGCGCGCCGGGCGCGAGGCCTACCTCTCCGGTCCGGGCGCTCGTTCGGGCATGGCCGTGGCGTCTTCGCCGCTGACCGGCTTTCTGGACGGGGTGGAGTGATGGATTTCTACCAGACCTGCACGCAATGGATGAACAGCGGGCTGGACGACCGGCTGGCGGCCATGACCGAAACCGACGTCCGCCGCGCCATCGCGGCGGACGCGCACGGGCCGCTCGACCTGCTGGCCCTGCTCAGCCCGGCGGCCGCGCCCCATCTGGAGGCCATGGCCCGCAAGGCCAGCCGCCTGACCCTCCAGCACTTCGGCCGGACCATCCATCTGTTCACGCCGCTCTATCTCTCCAACTTCTGCACCAACCACTGCGTGTACTGCGGGTTCAATTCCAAGAACCGCATCCCGCGCAGCCAGCTGACCCTGGACGAGGTGGAGGCGGAGGCCAGAGCCATCGCGGCCACGGGCCTCAAGAACCTGCTCATCCTCACGGGCGACTGCCGGGCCAAGGCCTCGCCCGACTACCTGCGCGACTGCGTCACCGTGCTGCGCCGCCACTTCCCCTCGGTTTCCATTGAAATCTACGCCATGGAGGAGGGCGAGTACGCCGACCTGGTGGCGGCGGGCGTGGACGGCATGACCATGTTCCAGGAGACCTACGACGAGAAGCTCTATCCCACGCTGCACCCGCGCGGACCCAAGAGCGACTTCCGATTCCGCCTGGACGCGCCCGAGCGGGCCTGCCGGGCCGGGATGCGCGTGGTCAACATCGGCGCGCTCCTGGGGCTGGCCGACTGGCGGCACGACGCCTTTCTGACCGGGCTGCACGCGGCCTGGCTCATGGACCGCCATCCCGAGGTGGATATAGCCTCCTCCCTGCCGCGCATGCGGCCCCACGCCGGGTCGTATCAGCCCGCCACCGTGGTCGGCGACCGTGATCTGGTGCAGGTGCTGCTGGCGTTGCGCATCTTCCGGCCCCGTCTGGGCATCACCGTCTCCACGCGCGAGGCCCCCGCGTTTCGCGAGAACATCCTGCCCCTGGGCGTGACCCGGATGTCGGCCGGGGTTTCCACGGCCGTGGGCGGCCACGCCAAGCGCGATGGCGACGAGGAGGACGTGGGCCAGTTCGAGATCAGCGATCCGCGCAGCGTGGACGAGATGTGCGCCATGCTCCGGGCGCGGGGCTACCAGCCCGTGTTCAAGGATTGGGAGCCCATCGACGCCCTGGGCCGGGGAGCCGCGTGAACCGGGCCGAGGAGGGCATGGCCCGCTACCTGGGGCGCGACCGGCTGGCCCGGCTCCAGCGGCTGACCGTGGGCATTGCGGGCGCGGGCGGGCTGGGCTCCAACTGCGCCATGCACCTGGTGCGCAGCGGGTTCAAGCGATTCGTCATCGCGGATTACGACGCGGTGGAGCCGTCCAATCTCAACCGCCAGGCCTACCGGCTGGATCAGGTGGGGCTGCCCAAGGTGGACGCCCTGGCCGAGAACCTGCGTGCGGTCAATCCCGACGCCGAGATTGTGGTCCGCCGGGTGCGGCTGACGCGCGAGAACCTGCCCGAGCTGTTCGCCGGGTGCGACGCGGTGGTGGAGGCCCTGGACGAATCCGGGGCCAAGGCCATGGTCGCGGAAGTTTTCTGGAACACGGGTGTGCTGCTGGTCACGGCCTCCGGCATGGGCGGGGCGGGGGACGCCGACGCCCTGGTCACCCGCAGGCTGCGGGACAACGTCTGGCTGGTGGGCGACGAACGCACCGCGTGCGACGGGGCCAACCCGCCGTTTTCGCCCCGGGTGGGCGTGGCCGCAGCCAAGCAGGCGGATGTGGTGCTCAGCCATTTCCTCAATGGCTTCAAGACCGAGGGAGACGCATAGATGGATTCGCGCGAGATCACGCGGCGCAATATCCTGGACACGGACCTCTACTGCCTGACCGCCGAGAAATTCTCGCTGGGCCGGA
>JAZHDH010000104.1:0-5054 GCA_036584335.1 Pseudodesulfovibrio sp.
CCAGCCCCTCGCCGACCTTCTGGACGCCCACGCCCGTGCCGCCGCCCGCGATGGCAATGCGGATGTCGGGGTTGAAGGTCATGATGTTCCTGGCCGCCTTCTGCATCACCGGGATGTGGGCGGTCCCGCCCGCGATGGAAATTTCGCCCTGCCGCCCCCTGAAGGCGTCGAGCCCCGCGCCGAAGGCCGTGCCGCACAGGAACATGGTCAGCAGCAGGCCGATACCGAACAATCCTTTCTTCATCTGCCTCTCCCTCTGGTTTTGTGGTGAAAATCCCGGCCGCCCGAGACGGCCGACATCAGCCGGATACCAGAATACGCATTACTCTCGTCTATGGTAAACATAATCAGACTTGATAAGAGTTCTGCACCGCCCAAGGAGAGCCGACGGCCAGGGAAGAGGAAGGACGGGCTTGCGCCCCGGGTATCAGCGGCCGCCCACCCGCACGCCGACGGGCACGGGCAGGCCGTCCACCAGGCGCACGCGGACCAGGTCGGCCAGGCGGCCCGGCTCGATGACGCCCCGGTCGCAAAGCCCGAGCATCCGCGCCGGATTGGCCGTGACCAGGGCCAGGCAATCCGCCAGCGGCAAGCCGCTCTGCGCGCTGACGGCGAACGGGGCGAGCAGCAGACCGGCCGGGACGTAGTCCGAGGCCAGCACCGTGAGCTGGCCGTCGAGCAGCACCTCAAGGGCCGAGACGTTGCCCGAGTGGGAACCGCCGAGCACGATGTTCGGCGCGCCCATGACCACGTCCATGCCTGCCGTGCGCGCGGCGCGGGCGGCGGCCAGGGTGGTCGGGAACTCGCTGATGGTTATGGACTCGGCCAGGGCCTCGGCCACGTGGCCCGGGGTGGCGTCGTCGTGGGAGGCCAGGGGGATGCCCCGTGCGGCGGCCTGCCGGATGATCGCCGCGCGCTGCGGCCCGGCATAACGCGCCTGCTCACCCCTCAGCCGCTCGACCACGGCGGCGAACTCGTCGTCGCTCCAGCCCACGTCGCTGTAGTACTGGCGGAACTTGCTCACGTCCTTGTACTGGCGCTGACCCGGGGTGTGGTCCATGAGCGAGACCAGGCGCACCAGGGGGTTGTCCAGGTGGCCGCCGAGGATGGCCGGGGTCTTGGGGTCGGCGGTCTCGCAGCGCAGGTGCAGCAGGTGGCGGGCGCGGAACAGCCCGGCCCCCTCCCCGGCGCTGACGGCCCCGATGGCGTCGTTGAACATGCGCCGCCGGGTCTCCTCCTCGGGAAAGGCCTCGGCGCAGATGGCGTCGAGCACGGTGGTCACGCCGCAGCCGTGCATCATGGCGTCGCTCGCCACGGCGGCCGAGAGCGGCGAGGGCCAGTAGACCCCGAACCGGGGCGTGAACTGCCGCTCCAGGCTGTCGGAGTGGACGTCGATCAGCCCGGGGATCAGGTAGTCCCCTTCCAGATCGATCGCGCCCCGCGCCGCCGTGCCGCCCCTGTCCACGGACGCGATCCGGCCGCCGCGCACGGCCACGCTGCCCGCGAACGCCTCCGCACCGGCCACGATCCGGCCGTTCGTGAAAACCGTCTCCCGCATGGTCACCTCTGCGCGGGATGTGACCATGTCGCCGGGCCGAGGTCAATACCCGGGTGGCGACAACGCGGATGAATTCTGGCAGGTTGTCTGCAAGGAGCATGACCATGAGCGACGAAAAGACGCCCCTGTGGAAGCGGGTCCGCGATGATCTGGCGGCCGAAATCAAGCGCGGGACCACCTTTCCCGGCGAACTGCTGCCCACCGAAAAGGAACTGGGCGAACGGTTTTCCGTGCACCGCCACACCGTGCGCCGCGCCCTGCAGGAGCTGCGCGAGCAGGGGCTGGTGCGCACCGAGCAGGGACGCGGCACCGTGGTCCTGGAGCAGCCCTTCGAGTACAAGATGGGCCGCCGGACCCGGTTCAGCGAGAACATGAGCCTGAACCAGCTCAAGGCGCGCTCCCACTTCCTCTACGGCGACGTGATCACCGCGTCCGAGCTGGTGGCCGGGCAGCTGGAGCTCAGGCCCCGCAGCCGCGTCAGCTACATCGAGATGTACGGCGAGGCCGAGGGCAAGCGCGTCTTCGTCGCCTCCCAGTACATCCCCCACGTGGACATGGAGGACCTGATCGCCGTGTTCCGCAAGACCGGGTCGCTGACCAAGGCGTACCGGCACTACGGCATCAAGGACTATTTCCGCAAGGTCAGCCGGATCACCACCCGCATGTCCAACCCCGAGGAGACGCGCATCCTCAAGCTCAGGCAGAAGCAGCCCGTGCTCGTGGTCGAGTACGTCAACGTCGATCCCTCGGGCAGGCCCATCGAATTCGGGATCACCCGCTTCTGCGGCGACCGCCTGGAGATCGTGGTCCAGGGAGGCTGATTCCCCCCGTCACGGGAATGGAACCAAGCTTCACGGAACCGTTACCGTCACCACGTACAAATCCTGCAGGTTGTCCGTTCTGAAAACCCTGCGCACGCCTATGATTCGGGAAGTACCGGAAGTGTTCCGGACCCCCGGCTGCGGCGGAATTTCGCCAGCCGACTCCCGGCCCGGGAGCGCGCCGACGCCGGGGGCAACACCCCACGCAGGAGAAGAACGTGATGAAACGCTGCAAGTTCCTCGTCGCCGCCCTGGCTGCGGCGCTGGTTCTGATGACGGCCTCCCTGGCCCTGGCCGGTGAGATCCTGGTCTACACGGCCCTGGAAGACGACGAAATCCCCATCTACCTGGAAATTTTCAAAAAATCGCATCCGAACATCGACGTGAAGATCATCCGCGACTCCACCGGCATCGTCACCGCCAAGCTGCTGGCGGAAAAGGACAACCCGCAGGCCGACGTGGTCTGGGGCACCGCCGCCACCTCGCTGATGCTCTGCGATCAGGCGGGCATGATCGAGCCCTTTGCGCCCAAGTACCTGGAAAAGGTCTCCCCGACCATGCGCGACGCGGCCAAGGTGCCCCACTGGGTCGGCATCAAGGCCTGGATGACCGGCTTCGTCACCAACACAGTGGAGGCGAAGGCGCTCAAGCTGTCGGCCCCGCAGTCCTACGCCGACCTGATCAAGCCCGAGTACAAGGGCCAACTGGTCATGTCCAACCCCGCCTCCTCCGGCACCGGCTTCCTGACCGTGTCGGCCATCCTCCAGCTCATGGGCGAGGACAAGGGCTGGGCCTACCTGGACAAGCTGCACGAGAACATCCTGCGCTACACCCACTCCGGCTCCAAGCCCGCCAAGCTGGCCGGTTCCGGCGAAGTGGCGGTGGGCATCTCCTTCGCCTACCGCGGCTTCATGCAGAAGGCCAAGGGCGAGCCGGTCGTGACCACCTTCCCCAAGGAAGGCTCCGGCTGGGACGTGGAGGCCAACGCCCTGATCAGGAAAAAGGACATCAAGCCCGACGCCAAGGTCTTCCTGGACTGGGCCATCAGCCCCGAGGTGATGCAGGCCTACGGCAAGGTCTACCCCGTCACCGCCTACCCGAGCGGCAACCCGGTGCCCGAGGGCTACCCGGCCGACCCCGCCGCCCAGATGATCAAGAACGACTTCAACTGGGCCGCCAAGAACCGCGACCGCATCCTCAAGGAATGGTCCGCGCGCTACGACGGCAAGTCCGACCCGAAATAACCACCGAAATCCAGGCGGCCCGGGCCGGAAGGCCCGGGCCGCGTTCAAAGGCATCACCATGCACGGCGGCAACGACACCTACCTGAGCGTCGAGGGCGTGACCAAGCTCTACGGCCAGTTCAAGGCCCTGGACGACGTCAGCTTCAGCGCGAAGCGGGGCGAATTCATCTCCATCCTCGGCCCCAGCGGCTGCGGCAAGACCACCATCCTGCGCTGCGTGGCCGGGCTGGAGCAGCAGGACCGGGGCACGGTCCTGCTCAAGGGCCGCGACGTCTCCGCCCTGCCGGTCTCCAGGCGGCACGTGGGCATCGTCTTCCAGTCCTACGCGCTCTTCCCCAACCTCAGCGCCAAGGACAACGTGGCCTACGGCCTGCGCAAGGACCTGAAGGACAAGCGCGCCCTGAACGAGCGCGTGGACAAGCTCCTGGCCCTGGTAGGCCTGGAGGCGTCGGGCAGCCAGTTCCCGGCCCAGCTTTCGGGCGGGCAGCAGCAGCGCGTGGCCCTGGCCCGCGCCCTGGCCCTCTCGCCCGACCTGCTTCTGCTCGACGAGCCGCTCTCGGCCCTGGACGCCCAGGTCCGGGTCATGCTCCGGGCCGAGATCCGCGACCTGACCCAGCGCCTGGGGATGACCACGATCATGGTCACCCACGACCAGGAGGAGGCCCTGACCATGGCCGACCGCATCCTGATCATGAACCGGGGCAAACTGGTGCAGAACGGCTCGCCGTCAAACATCTACGAGGCCCCGGCCTCGCCCTTCGTGGCCTCGTTCATCGGCTCCATGAATTTCATCCGCGGCGACATGAACTGGGACAGCCGCACCTTCTCCCGGGGGAACGTGGCCGTAAAGATAGACCGCGACATGACGCCCTTCGGCAAGGAGGCGGTGGCCGCCATACGGCCCGAGGACGTCCTGATCTCCACCAACGGCGAATCCGGACCCAACGTCTACGAGGTGCAGGTGGAGGGCGTCGAATACCGGGGGCCGGTCTACCGGATCACCATGCGCATGCCCACCGGCCGGGGGGAGTCCATGCCCCTGGTGGCGGACATGACCGCCGAACGGCTGCGGCGCGTCGGCGTCACCGGCAACATGCGCGCCAAGGCCGTATTCCCGGCCGACCGCGTCCACCTCTTCCGGGCGGAGCAGGCATAGCATGGCGCAGGCCACCCGGGCGGCCCTGCCCGCCGCCGACACCTTCGACCGCGAGCTCTGGCTGAAGCGCGCCCTGATCCTGCTGGTCTCGGCCTGGCTGGTGGCCGTGGTCATCCTGCCCCTGGCCCAGCTCCTGTCCAAGAGCCTCTTCGACAACCAGGGCGTCTTCGTCGGGCTGGCCAACTACGTCGAGTACTTCACCACCCCGGCGCTCCGGCAGTCCATCGGCAACTCCCTCTTCGTCTCGGTGACGACCACGCTGATCTCGGTCACGC
>JAZHDH010000105.1:0-23183 GCA_036584335.1 Pseudodesulfovibrio sp.
TTTTTTCGCGCCTAGCACTCGAACCTTTCTCAGCAACCTGCCAGAGTGGGCTTTGCCAACACTCTGAGGCTCCCGAAAGGGAGCCTTTTCCCTTCCCGCCTCAAGCGTTTCGTGACGAGACCCCGGCTCGCATCATTCTCGCGGCCACCAGATGGTGGAAGGGGAGGATCAGGGCAAAATAGACCGGACCGAACCGATTGTTGAAATGGACCACGGTACCCACATGGAACCGGGTGCGTCCGTCGGGCAGGGGCACCGCCGCCGTAATCAGCTGTCCCTTGAGGTGCGGATCGTCGATGTGCAGGGCCAGATATTCGCCCTCCCGGCCGCAGGTGACGGTGAAGGCCCGGCATTTGTCGTTCGGGGTGTAGGAGATGTCTTCGGGCCGGAGTTCGTCTCCCAAAGAGGACTCCTGACGGATTCCGAAGGGGCGCACCAGGACTTTCCTGAGTGCGTACAGCATGCGGAGCCAGCCCGGCTTGCGCATCATGCCGACGATGAACGCCCGCAGGTCCACGTTGCCCTCTATGGTTTTTTCCTCGACGTAGTCCGCCCCTTCGTAGAGCGGGACCAGTTCCGGGATCGTCTCGAGATATCCCATGGGCAGCTCCTATTCGTAGGCGGCCTTGAAGATGGCGATGACGTCGTCGCGGTTCATCTTCACCGGGGTGACGGCGAAGAGCGCGCCCATGGTAGCGAGCGCGTTGTCGGCCAGGGCCGGGATTTCCTCGCGGGTCACGCCGTAGTCCGAGAGTTTTTCGTCCCCCAGGCCGACGGCCGTGATCAGGGCGTCCAGGGCGTCGAGAAACGCCACGCCGCCCACCTCCTCGTCCAGATCCTCCTCCAGGGTGTCGCCCATGGCCAGGGCCAGGTCGGCCAGCCGGTCCTCGCCGCAGGCGGCCAGGAAGCCGAAGTACGCCTTGGAGATGAGCGCCAGCCCGGCCCCGTGGGGCATGTCCGGATGGAAGGCGGACAGGGCGTGTTCCAGCGAGTGCTGGGAAATGCACGACGAGTAGGATTCGCACAGCCCGGCGGCGGTGGAGGCCCAGGCCATGACCGTGCGCGCCTCCAGGTTGTCGCCCTCGGCCACCGCCTGGGGCAGGGTGTGGGTGATGAGGTGCACGGCCTCCAGAGCGAGCATGTCGCTGGCGGGCTGGCGGCAGGTGGCCAGGTAGGCTTCGGCCGCATGAAAAAAGGCGTCCATGCCGGTGTAGGCGGTCTGCCGGGGCGGCACGGAGACCATCAGCTTCGGGTCCACGATGGACAGGGCCGGGAAGGTGGAGTCGTTGCCGAAGCCGATCTTTTCCGCAGAGCCGGACTTGGTGATCACGGTCCAGGGGTCGGCCTCGGTGCCGGTGCCCGCCGTGGTCGGGATGGCGACCACGGGCAGGGCGTCCTTTTCCGGGGCCTGGCCGCCGCCGCTGCCGGATTGCATGTAGTCCCAGTACTTGCCCTTGTTGGCGGCCATCAGGGCGATGGATTTGGCCGAGTCGATGGTGGAGCCGCCGCCCAGGCCGATCACGAAGTTCACGCCGGATGTGCGGCAGATGGCCGCCGCTTCGTCAACGTGGTCGGATTCCGGGTTGGGCCGGACGCGGTCGTAGACGATGGACTGCACATCCTGTTTGGCCAGGAGGCCCTGGACACGGGAGAGATAGCCGAGCCGGATCATGGCTCCGGACTCGCCGATGACGATCATGGCCTTGGCGCCGCGCGGCAGGTGCGGGGTCTCGCCGAGCCGGTTCAGGCTGTCGGGGCCGAAGAGCAGCCGCGTGGGCATGTAGTACTGGAAATCGAGCATGGAGCCTCCTTGTGGTTGGAGGTTTAATCCCACGATTTCAAGATGGTTTCAAGCTGCGACTCGGTGAACAGGTCGCGCAGCACCAGCGGGGACCCGCTTTCGGGTCCGGGCGAGAACAGCGCGGCCGTGGGGATGGAGGCGCTGCCCAGCGCGCGCAGCAGGGCTTCGGCCTCCACGTCGCGTTTGGTCATGTCCACTTTGATGAACGTCATGCCGTACCTGGCGCGCCAGCGCGACACGTTTTCCGGGGTCAGGACCGTGGCTTCGAGCGCCTTGCAGGTGGGGCACCAGTCGGCCGTAAAGTCGAGGAACAGTTTTTCCCTGCCCAGCCGTCGGCTGAATGTGGCCGGGTCGAAGGGTTCCCAATCCGAGCGGGTGACGGTGGTTGGCGTGGTCCAGGCAACCAGGGCGAGGAGCAGGGCCACGGCGGCCAGCCGGAAGGCCCGGCGGGCGTAGGGCCTTATCGACCGGGTGCGCGTCCAGAGCCAGCCGCCGAAGAGTACCCCCCACAACGGCGCGAGGATGCGGAGCGCCTGGCCGCCCAGGGCGATGGACGCCAGGTAGAAGGCCGTGCCCACCAGGAAGAAGGCCACGCCCTTTTCCACGAATTCGATCCACGGGCCGGACCGGGGCAGGAACCGGGCCAGTTTGGGGTTCATGATCAGCAGCAGGTAGGGTAGCGACATGCCCAGGCCGATGGCCAGGAAGACCGTGGCGATGATCACTGGTCCCTGGATCAGGGACCAGCTGAGTACGCCTCCCAGAAAAGGGCCGCTGCACGGTGTGGCCAAAAGTGTGGTCAGGCAGCCGGTGAAGAAGGCCTGTATTCTCGGGCTGCCGGATTTGGTGCCGAATTTCAGGTCGATGACCGGCAGGTGGAACAGGCCGAACAGGCTGAGCGACAGGGCGAGGATCAGCGCCGCCATGGCCAGGACCAGCCAGCGTTCCTGGAACAGCGCGCCCCAGGCCTGGCCCGTGCCGCCCAGAACGACGGCCAGCACCAGAAAGAACGAGAGTACGCCGAGGACGAAAAAAATGTTGTGTTCCCGGAAATTGCGCACGCGCACGGCTTCATTCCCTGTGGCCGCGTTGAGCAGGGCCGAGAGCTTGAGGCTGACCACGGGCAGGACGCAGGGCATGACGTTGAGGATCAGGCCCGCCAGCAGCCCCATGAATACGGCCGAGAGCAGTCCGGCCACCTCCAGCCCGGGCCGGAGATAGCGGGGCGTGAATACCCAGGACGCCGGTTCGGCTTCTTCCGTCGCTTGACCGGCGATGGCCGGTGCGGCGGTTTTTTCCAGGGCCTGGTATTCGTTCCACCAGGGTTGCCCCGATGCCTCGGGCAGGGCGGCCGGGTCCAGCCCGGACTGGCCGAAGTTCAGGTGCCTCCGCGCAGGCACGCATTTGGTGGGGTGGCACAGGAGCAGGTCCAGGTCCAGCGATACGGGAAACGACGCGGCGGACCCGTCCGGTGCGAGGGCGTAGAGGCGGGTGCCGCTGTGGTAGGCATTGACCGTGATCGAAGGGTCGAAGCCGTCTTTCTTGCTGGTGCCTTTGGGATACAGAGCGGTCAGGGGTGTGCCGTCGGCGGTTTCTCCGGTCAGCCGGGTGGGTTTTCCCAAGCCGCCGGGCTCGTGGGCATAGGTGTACCAGTCGGGCTCCATGTCGAGGGTGAGGACCAGCAGGATGTCTTCCCCCGACCGGAAGGGCTCCACCCGTGTTTTCAGCACGGAATCGGCCAGGGAGGCCCCCTGGGCGAGGGAGGAGCAGGCCAGGATAATAATTGTGAAAACCAAGGTGGTTGCTATGTTTTTAATCCGCATGGAATCCCGTCTGGAAAAAAGTGGGAAGATGTTGTTTTTTCGTGTTGACAAATTGGGGCTCGGCTTATAGTTATCTCTCCGTCGCTGCGGGAACGCGCGGCACCCGAGTGGGTCACTAGCTCAATTGGCAGAGCAGCGGACTCTTAATCCGGAGGTTCAAGGTTCGATTCCTTGGTGACCCACCACTCAGACTACAAGGCCCGGCTTCAAGCCGGGCTTTTTTTTGTCCTTGATCCTTGCGTCTGGGCATTCGATTCCTCTCTTCCCTTGATCTACCCGGCCTGCGGGATCGTGGCAAGTCCGTTGCACTTCGCCGACGCAGAGGAATGGCCGGGTGAGCCCGGCCTCAGAGTATTGACAAGGCCCACTCTGGCAGGTTGCTGAGAAAGGTCCGAGTGCTAGAGCAATTCACACTTGAAACAATTCATAACCACCGTTTTTGAGGTGCTCGACCGTAAAGCCGGTTCATGTTTGTTCTTGCACTTGATTCATCAATAAAAACGAGATGTTCTGGAGAAAAACTGCGAACAATGTCAGGCCAATCTTTCCGGGCGCGTTTTACGTCGTCTCAATTTTGCTCTGATGCATGTAGCGATTTTTTTTATCCCGAAACCCAAGAGCATGAACTGTCTTGTGGACAGCGACGAGTGAGCAGCTTTTTGAAAACTTTGCGAGTATTTGCTCTAACGTAACGTCTGGATTCTCTGCTAAATATGTAGCAAGCTGATCGCGTTCCTCGGGAGAAAAGGCTGCTGCCATGTGCCCCCTGGTACGCGGCGCCAGCCTTCCAGTCTCTTTGTATTCCCGAACCCATCGTTTGATTGTACTCGGATGACATTCAAACATGTTGGCAACGACTTCAAGTGTGCCTTTGCCGGATAAATACGCCTTTATCGCCAGTTCTCGGACTTCTTTTGTTGCTATACTCATGGATATGAGTATAGTAACATTTTAGACTTTTTCAAGATTAAAATGTTCTAGAGGGTGGCTTTGGCCCCCCCTCTTTTTTGGGGGTCGTACCAGATAATCCAAAGGAGTCATCTGGCACAGCCGCTTTCAAAATTCTGCATGGCGAATTCCCAGTTGGCCAAGTTCTGCAATACGGCTTTCACGTAGTCTCCGCGCCTGTTTTGATAATCCAGGTAGTACGCGTGCTCCCACACGTCCACGCAAAGCAACGGCGTCTGCCCCATGGCGATGGGGGTGTCCGCGTTGGGCGTATTGGTGCAGGCGAGCTTGCCGTTCTTGATCACCAGCCAGGCCCAGCCGCTGCCGAACTGTCCTGCGGCTTTTCCGGCCAGGGCCGCTTCCATGGCCTGAACGCTGCCGAAGTCCGCGTTGACCTTGTCCAGCAGCCTGCCTTCGAGCGCGTTGCCGCCAGGCGTCATGGAATTCCAGTAGAACGTGTGGTTCCAGACCTGGGCTGCGTTGTTGTAGAGTCCTTTCATCTCGGGTTTCTTTGCGGCTTCCCTGATGACCGTCTCCAGCGGTTTGCCGGCCAGATCGCTGCCTTCGAGCAGGGCATTGGTATTTTTCACATACCCGGCGTGGTGCTTGCCGTAATGGAAACTCAACGTCTTTGCCGAGATAAACGGCTCCAAGGCGTTTTCGGCATAAGGAAGCGGCGGGAGCTCGATCTGGCCCGCAGCATGGGCGCTCGTGCTCCAGGCAAGGGGACCGGCCGCAAGCAGTGCGCCCCCTGCCAGGGCGGCGCCTATAAATTGTCTGCGGTTCATGTCGTCGGCCATCTTGTCCGGATTACTTGCACCATTGGCCGAAATCCCATTTTTCAGTTTCATCGGGCACCTCTTGAGTTATGCGATGTGCAGCGTGGGTTGGGCTTTCCGCGCAATCGCAATATTTTCCGACTATACCTGATTGTTACCATGCAAACTGCTCGGCGGCAAGATACTGCGGAAACGAGCCGCTTCTGCGGGCTTCATGCTGGGCGGTCTTTCAAATTGGATGTGCGGGCCGCGCCTCTGCCCGGACCAGGAAAGAGCGGACTTTCCGACCGACCGTTTGTGGAGATCAGTTGGCGAAGAGGGCGGCGAGGAGCCGCTCTCTTGTTTCTTGCGGCCCGGTCAGGGGCGGCAGGTCGGGATCGGCCTGATACTGCTTGATGTATTTGTCCACGATGTGGTTCAGGGAGCCGTCCTTTTTCATTTCGAGAATGAGAGCGTTGAACTCCGGCAGCCGGTCGGCATAGGGGGAGCCGTGGCGGATCATCAGATGGAAGGGCATGGATTCGAGGGTGACGTCGGTCTGCACGATATACTTCTCCACCCCGGCATCCAGGATGTCGGGCCAGGCGCCGCCGGGCCATTCGATGGCGATGTCGCCGCGGCGGTTGGCGAGCATGCGCCAGACGTTCTTGAGCTTGGGCGTTTCGTAGGTCTTGATGCCCCGGACGCGGATGTTCTTGTCGTTCCAGCCGTTGCCGGAATAGGTGACGACCGAGAAGCCCCCCCGGACGATGTCGTCGATGGACCGGATGGCCTTGATCTGCTGCAACCGGGGGTTGCCCAGGTAGGTGAATACCTTCAAGTCCTTGCGATAGAACGGGTCCTGGTGCGTCTTGGCGTAGCGCAGCCGCTCCGGAGTGGGGACCGTGACCATGGCGTCCGCATCGCCGGTTTGAACGCGTTCCTGGCAGCGCGGCCAGGGATAGGGAGCCCAGGTGGCCTCGATGCCCATGCGGTGAAGGGCTTCGGCCACGATGTCGTGGAAAAAGCCTTCAACCTTTCCGTTTTCCACAGTAGCGAAAAATGGCCAGAATTCGGGGAAATCTATCCGGAGGGGCGCTTGGGCGGCCGCAGGGCGTGAAAGGCCCGCCGCCAGCAGGGCGGCCAAAAGGACCCCGAGGAAAGGGCGCAGCATCGACAAAAGGGAATTCATGGAGAAAACGTATCACAACAACGGGTTCAGTCAACGGGTACGGATCGGAAAATAACTTGCGTCAGCCCTGGCGTATCCGTTTTCTTCCGCCCTTGACCGAGTAGAACGTGTTGTAGACCAGGGTAAGCAGGCAGGCGAACACGGCCGAGCCGATGCCGATGAGTACGTTGTAATAGGGCGGGGCCGTCAGCGCCAGCCGGATGAGCAGCGTGGCCAGGGCGAAGCCCGAGTTGCGGAACACGGCCCGAAAGGCGGGCAGGAACCGCTGGGCGATGAGGACGAGCATGATGTCGCTGAAGATCAGTATCGTGTAGAAGCTCTTGAAGAAATGATGGGGATGCTCGCCCGAAAGCAGGAGCAGGCAGTTCTTTGCGCCCATTCCCAGGAAGATGACCAGGATGACCAGAGCGACGATCTTCTTGGCCGCCACGAACTTGAAGAGCGTGTTGCCCCGGGTCAGGGTTTCGTCCAGGTTGCGGCGCAGCATGGTGTAGACCCCGAGCAGGGCGAAGATGGCGATGGCCCCGCCTCCGTCGCTCATGATGATCCACAACTCCTGCTCATGCCCGGTGATGGCGATGGGCTCGGGGAAGTCGGCCAGGGTCTTGAAGGCGCTGCGCAGCAGAATCAGGGCCAGGATTTCGAACTGCTTGCCCACGGCCTTGGAGATGGAGCAGGGCAGCGTGAAGATCAGGCTGACGACCTCCAGGATCAGGACCAGGGTGAAAGCCAGGTTGATGGCCATGTAGTGGTTGGTGGGGATCATTTCGGCCATGCCGCCCGCAAGCAAACCCTGGCGCTTTGCCTCGATGACGACCAGGGAGAGGAGAAAGACGAAGACAAGGATGCCGGCCACGGTGCGCTGGGTGGAATCCCTTTCCCAGAATTCGTGGAGCGGGTCGAAGACGTAGGTGGCCCAGTGGTAGATGCGGTTCATGGGGTCCATGGCGTGTACCTTGCGGAATTTGCGGCGAATTGCATGACGGACAGGCAACAGGCGTAGCAGGGATTGTTACGTCTGTAAATGAGAATTGTTCCTAAATTTGTCGTCAGATCTCAAAGAGCATTTCGAGATCGTCGCGCGTGAGGCTCTTGAGGGCGGACTGACCGGGGATGATCGCCTCGGCCACGTCCTTCTTCTGTTCCTGCAATTTGAGGATGCGCTCTTCCACCGTGTTCTGGCAGATCATCTTGTAAGCGAAGACCTGGCGCTTCTGGCCGATGCGGTGCGTGCGGTCCGTGGCCTGGTTCTCCACAGCCGGATTCCACCACGGGTCGTAGTGGATGACGTAGTCCGCGCTGGTCAGGTTCAGGCCGGTGCCGCCCGCCTTGAGCGAGATGAGAAAGATCGGGATGTCCGGATTGTCGTTGAACCGGTCCACTTGCTCGAAGCGGTCCTTGGACGAGCCGTCGAGGTAGGCGAAGGGAATTTCCCTGATCTGGAGCCAGCTGCGAATGACGTGGAGCATGCGCACGAACTGGGAGAAGACCAGCACCTTGTGGCCGCCGCCGATGATGTCCGTGACCAGGTCCTTGAAGGCGTCGAACTTGCCCGAGGGCAGGTTGGTGGACACACCGGGCATGTCGAGCTTGAGCAGACGCGGGTGGCAGCAGATCTGCCGCAGCTTGAGCAGGGCGTCGAGGATGGACATCTGGCTCTTGGCCATGCCTTTTTCGTCCACGTCCCGCAGCACCTGGTCCTTGAGCTTCTTGGCCAGGGCGGAGTAAAGCTCGCGCTGCTCCTCCACCAGTTCGCAGTAGTGCGTGGTCTCGATCTTGGGCGGCAGGTCCTTGGCCACCTCGGACTTGGTGCGCCGGAGGATGAACGGCTTCACGCGGGAACGCAGGTAGTCCAAGGTCTCTTCGTCGCCGTCCTTGATCGGCTTGACGATGCCGCGCTGGAATGAGTGCTGCGAGCCCAGGAAGCCGGGCATGAGAAATTCAAAGAGCGACCACAGCTCGAAGAGGTTGTTTTCGATGGGTGTGCCCGAGAGGCAGACGCGCAGTCCGGCGTCGAGCCTGCGCACGGAGCGGGCCGTGATCGTGTTGGGGTTCTTGATGTTCTGCGCTTCATCCAGGATGACGCTGGCGTATGTGTACTTGAGCAGTTCCTCCAGGTCGCGCCGGAGCAGGGCGTAGGTGGTGATGACCAGGTGCGAGCCCTTGATGTGCTGGAACAGGTCATCGCGCTTGGCGCCGTAGATGGTCAGGCGCTTGAGGTCCGGGACGAATTTTTCCGCCTCGCGTTCCCAGTTGGGCAGGACCGAGGTGGGCACGATGATCAGGTTCGGCCCGTCCACGCCCGAATCCACCAGGGACTGGATGTAGGACAGGGTTTGGATGGTTTTGCCGAGGCCCATTTCGTCGGCCAGGATGCCGCCGAAGCCGTATTCGCGCAGGAAGGTGAGGTAGCTCAGTCCCTGCACCTGGTAGGGACGCAGGGTGGCCTGCAACGCCTTGGGCTGGTCTACGGGGCGGATTTGGTTGAAATTGTTTATCTTGTCACGCAGCTTGACGAAATAGGAGTCGGTCTTGGCCTGGGGCAGGTCCTCCAGAATCTTGTCCAGGACCGGGGCTTCGAACTGATTGAACTGGCTCTTGGGCGCCTTGTCCGGGTCGAAGCCCAGGGCCTTGAGCTTGTGGCCGAGCTTCTTGAGCCAGGATTCGGGCAGGCTGGTGTAGGAGCCGTCCTTGAGCTGGACGTACCGCTTGCCCTTGGTCCACGCCTCCCAGATGACTTCGATGGGCACGCGTTGATCATCGTATTCCACCGAAAGTTCCAGGTTGAACCATTTTTCGTTCTCGTCTGTCTCCACCTCCGCGATGACCTGGGGCTGCGTGGTGCGAACCTTGTAGCGGGTCAGGTTCTGCTCACCGAAGACGCGGTACGCTTCAACCAGTTGCGGGTAGTGGTCGAGCAGGAAGTTGATGGCTTCCTCCTGCTCCATGAACCAGATGTGGTTGTTGCGGGGCTGGAAGTGCATGTCCTGCAACTCGGCCATGAGCTGCGCTTCCTCGTCCTGGGCGCGGCGGATGAGGTAGCTCTTGCCTCCCTCGTGATAGCTGCCGGTTTGCAGGTCCGGGTTGGGGCCGGGCATGACGAACTCGCCGTCCTCGTTCTCGTAGATGTTCTGCACTTTGAGCACGAGCAGGCTGCCTTCCTCGTCCAGATAAAGCTTGGGATTGTAGCTGGCCTTCTGGAAGATGGGACCGACCCGCTCCAGGAAGTCCTCCTGGCCGTAGAGATCGGACACCGGAATCCGGGTCCAGACCCGGTCCAGGAACTCCGAGACGTCGGCGTGGGGCACGATGGGCTTTTGCTCTACCATGCCCTGAACCAGCTTGGGGTCCAACCCGGTCTGCACCGGGTAGAAGGAATTCTTGTAGTACACCCACAGCGGCAGGCGGCCGTAGAAATAGATTTCCTCCTCGTCCGTGATCGAGAAGGGCATCTTGTCCTCCCGGGCGAGCAGAATGTCGAACCCGAGGCCGTCCTCACTCAGGCTCGGGGAGAGCTTGAGCTGCATGGTCTTGGACTCGATGGTCACCGGCTGGTCGGTTTCGCGCAGGTAGAGGTAGTACTCGTTCTTGACGGCGCGGAAGAACCAGGAGTGCAGGCCCGCCGGGATTTCGACCCGGTGCCCCCAGTAATCCAGGTAGTGGCCGATCTGCTCGGCCACGCCGGGCAGGGCGGGCGAGGTGTCGCACCAGTCGGGGTTCTCCACGATCTGGGATAGGGTGACCTCGTTTTGCACCTGGGAGATGCCGGACTTGTTCTGGCGGGCGCGGAAGAAGGCGACCTGGAGGCGTCCCAGTTCCGGGAAAATTCGGTAGATCAGATAGTGGCGGCCCGCTTCGGGTTCGAGTTCGGTGGCGAAGAAGGGCCGGAAGGTCTGGCGCCAGTCCGTGCGCGGGGCGGGGACGGGTTCGCCCGATTCGGCGTTCAGGGACTTGAGCAGCTTGACGGCCGTGGCCGCGACGTGGCGGCAGACGCCGGAAAAGGAGTCGGGACAGTTGCAGTAGTAGTTGATGGTCCCTTCGCTCAGGTTGAGGCCGATCTCCGAGGTATAGTTCTGGAATTCGTCTCCCTGGACCTGGCCGTCGATGTCCCAGTACTGGTCCCGTTTCTTGAGGTCCATCTTCTGGACGCCATTGGCCGCAACGATGTCTTTGGCTCCTTCCAGAATGTAGTCCGGAACGGAGTCGCCAATGAAATCCTGAAGGATGGATTTGACTATCTGTTCTTCACCGCTGGTCATTTCTACTCGAAGCCGTGTCGAAGGCGTCATGGATTGAACGGCATCAATTACATACATTGCCACCGTTGCGCAAGCCGTAGAAAAAAACTTCTATCCGGGGATACCGCCTTGGCTTTTTACCCCCATTGGTACATAGTGTCGGCAGTAGCCGATGCTCTCACGATTATATGTTACAACCACCATGGCTTTGCAAGGAAAAATGAGACTGCGCACCCTTCTTATAACGGTTTTTTTCCTGCTTTCGCTCCCGGCCTGCACCGGCCAGAGCGGGCCGGAAACGCCGGTCCCGCCCGTGGACCCCGCGTTGGTCCCGGCGCAGCCGGAGCACGGCGGCAGCCTGGTCCAGGCCGAGCTCGGCGAGCCGAGCAACCTCATCGCCATCCTGGCCACGGACAGCGCGTCCCATGAGATCGCGTCGCAGATATACGTCAGCCTGATCAAGTACGACAAGGACATCAAGCTGGTGCCCTACGCGGCCGAGTCCTTCGAGGTGCTGGACGGCGGGAAGCGGATCCGGTTCAAGGTGCGCAGGGACATCCGCTGGTTCGACGGTGCGCCGCTCACGGCCCGGGACGTGGAGTTCACCTACCGGTTGGTCCTCGATCCCAAGACCCCTACGGCGTACAGGGAGAACCTCAAGGCCGTCTCGGCCTTCCGGCTGATCGACGACTATACCTTCGAGGTCGAGTACGAGCAGCCATTCGCCAAGGCCCTGGTCACCTGGGCCATGGACATCCTGCCCGAGCACGCCCTGAAGGGCGAAGACCTGCTGAACACCCGGTACAGCCGCGCCCCCCTGGGGGCCGGGCCGTACAAGCTGGCCGAGTGGACCCCCGGCAGCCAGGTCGTGCTGACGGCCAACCCGGATTTCTTCGAGGGAAAGCCCTACATCGACCGCGTGGTCTACCGCATGATCCCGGACCTTTCCACTCAGTTCCTGGAGCTCAAGGCCGGCAACCTGGACATGATGGGCCTGGCCCCGCTTCAGTATCTCTACCAGACCTCCGGGCCGGGCTGGGACGGCAGCTTCAACAAGTTCGAGTACCTGTCGTCGAGCTACGCCTTTCTCGGGTTCAACATGAATCATCCTTTCTTCAAGGACAAGCGCGTGCGCCAGGCCATCGACTACGCCATCGACCGGCGCGAACTGGTCAAGGGCGTGCTCTACGGCCTGGGCGAGGCGGCCAACGGACCGTACAAGCCGGGTACCTGGCAATACGACGGCGCCATCAAGCCGCGCCCCTACGATCCGGACAAGGCCCGCGCATTGCTGGCCGAGGCCGGATGGGCCGACAGCGACCGCGACGGCGTGCTGGACAAGGACGGCGTGCCGTTTTCCTTTTCCATCATCACCAACCAGGGCAACACCCAGCGCATCAAGACCGGGGTCATCCTGCAACACCGGCTGCGGGACGTCGGCATCGTCGTCGGCCTGCGCACCGTGGAGTGGGCCGCCTTCATCAAGGAATTCATCGACAAGGGGCGGTTCGACGCCACCATCCTCGGCTGGAACATCCTTGAGGATCCGGATATTTTCAGCGTGTGGCACTCCTCCATGGCCGTGGACGGCGGGCTGAACTTTACCCGATACCGGAACCCCGAACTGGACGATCTGCTGGAGCGGGGTCGCCACATGGTGGGCATCAAGGCGCGTAAGCCCGTCTACGACCGCGTGCAGGCGATCCTGCACGAGGAGGTACCGTACTGCTTCCTGTATGTGCCGAAATCCTTGCCAATCGTGCAGGCCCGGGTGCAAAATATAACGGCGGCCCCGGCCGGCATAGCCTACAACTTCACCCGGTGGTGGATTCCCAACTCGCTGCAACGGCAGCCGTAACTCCTGGCAGACCCAAATGATTCGCATCAACGAGATCACCGACAAGGTGGCGTCATATATTGAGCATCCCGACCTGGATCTCATCCAGCGGGCCTATGTTTTTTCCGCGCAGGCCCATGACGGCGTGGTCCGCCGCTCCGGGGAGCCCTACATCTCCCACCCCATGAACGTGGCCAACCTCCTGGCCGACATGCAGCTCGACGAGGCCACGGTGGCAGCCGGACTCCTGCACGACACGGTGGAGGATACCGACACCACGGTGGACGAGATCGAGGAGCTGTTCGGATCGGACGTGGCCGACATCGTGGACGGGGTGACCAAGATCTCGCAGATGGACTTCGAGTCCAAGGCCGTGCAGCAGGCCGAGAACATCCGCAAGCTCATCCTGGCCATGGCCGAGGACATCCGCGTACTCATGGTCAAGCTGGCCGACCGGCTGCACAACATGCGCACCCTGGAGTTCATGGCCCCGGTCAAGCGGCGGCTCATCGCCCAGGAGACCCAGGACATCTACGCCCCGCTGGCCAACCGGCTGGGACTGCACCTGGTCAAGACCGAGCTGGAGGATTTGTGCCTGCGCTACCTCAAGCCCGACGTCTTCGAGCAGCTGAGCCAGGCCGTTTCCGAGCATCGCGCCGCAGGCGAGCCGTACATCGAGAAGGTCATCGAACTGATGGACGACATGCTCCGGAAGAACAAGATCAAGGGGACGGTCCTCGGCCGGACCAAGCACCTGCACTCCATTCACGTCAAAATGGAGCAGCAGGGCCTGACCTTCGACGAGATTTACGACCTCATCGCCTTTCGCATCATCGTCAAGTCCATCAAGGACTGCTACGCGGTGCTGGGCCTGATCCACGCCATCTGGCGGCCTGTGCCCGGCCGGTTCAAGGACTACATTTCCATTCCCAAGGCGAACATGTACCAGTCGCTGCACTCCACGGTCATCGGGCCGGACGGCGAGCGCATCGAGTTCCAGATCCGCACTGCGGAGATGAACCAGATCGCGGAATACGGAGTGGCCGCCCACTGGCAGTACAAGGAGGTGGGCAAGGGGGCCAAGCGGGGCAAGACTTCCGGCACCCGCGACGCCGAGCGCTACACCTGGCTGCGGCAGATCATGGACTGGCAGCGCGAGCTTTCCGACCCGCGCGAGTTCATGTCCTCGCTCCGGCTGGAGATGTTCCAGGAGGAGGTCTACGTCTTCACCCCCAACGGCGACATCAAGGAACTGCCCGAGGGGGCCACGCCCGTGGACTTCGCCTACGCCATCCACTCCGAGGTGGGCGACAAGTGCGCCGGGGCCAAGGTCAACGGCCGCATCGTGCCCCTGCACAGCCAGCTCAAGAACGGCGATTCGGTGGAGATCATCACCGACAAGAACCGGATGCCCAGCCGCGACTGGCTCAAGTTCGTCAAGACGGCCAAGGCGCGGACCCGGATCAAGCAGTACACCCGCACCGTGGAGCGTGAACGGGCCATCAACCTGGGCAAGGAACTGCTGGAAAAGGAAGGCCGACGCATCGGCATCAACGTCCAGAAGTCCATGAAGGACGGCGAGTTCCTCAAGCTGGCCGAGAGCTTCAACTGCGGCAGCGTGGACGATTTGGTTTCGCAGGTCGGCTTTTCCCGTTTCACGCCGCGCAAGGTGCTCAAGAAACTGTACGCCATGACCCACGGCGAGACCCTGGATTTGCGCAAGGTTCCGGCCAAGTCCGAGGAGGCCGCGTCCCAGTCCGAGGAGAAGAAGTCAAAGAAGTCCGAGGGGCTCCAGATTTCCGGTGTGGACAACGTCCTGGTCCGGTTCGCCAGTTGCTGCACCCCGCTGCCCGGCGAGCCCATCGTCGGCTACATCACGCGCGGCCGGGGGGTGACCGTGCACCGCATCGACTGCCACAACGTCAAGAATTTCGAGGACGAGCGGCTGATCCAGGTCAGTTGGGAAGGGACCGAGGAGAAGCCGTACCCGGCCAAGATCAAGATCAAGTGTCTGAACAAGCCGGGCATGCTCGGCAAGATATGCACCATGCTCGCCGAACTGGATGTGAACATCGATTCCGGCAGCTTCGAGTCCAAGGTGGACGGCACATCGGTGCTCGATTTCACCGTGGAGGTCAGGAGCCTGGACCAGCTCTATGCCGCCCTGGCCAAGGTCAAGGCGCTCAAGGCGGTGCAGGAAGCCCTGCGAGTTTCCTAGTCCGATCCGACGCCCGCGAAAAGGCCCGCTGCAAAGCGGGCCTTGGCGCCGGTTGACGGATATCTTTCGTCCTACTTCTTGCCGCGCCTTCCTCCGTCTCCCTTGCGGGCGTGGCAGTCCTTGCAGCCGACGGGCAGGTTGGCTCCGTCCCGGGCATTGGCCGTCTTGTGGCAACCGAGGCAGCTCGATTGCGCGTCCTTGGCATGGAAGGCGGCATACAGGGCCTGCGGCCCCGTCTTGCCCTGCTGGTCGTGGCATCCCGCAGCCGAGCAGGACTGGATCGGCCCCTTGCCGTCCCAGGTATGGTGGCAGATGGTACAGTCGATCTTGGCGTCGGAGTGCGAAGCGTGGGAGAATTCCACGCACGGCTTGGTGGACGGCCAGCCCGCAGGCGGGGCGAGCCGCATGTCGTCGGGGGCCATCGGTCCGGCCCAGGCCAGGGATGCCGCCAGCAGGACGGCCAGGATCGTCAGGGTGATGGTAGGGGAGCGGCGCATGGGCACCTCCGGGGTTGCGGGTGGATGACGCCTGGTACGTCGCAAGAGGTGTGCCAACGTTTTTGGATTGCAAATTCAGCCGAGTATGTTTTCGGAGCAGAGTCAACAGTACGTTTTTTGCGCACCCGGAGATAAAAAAGGTCTATTCCGACGGAAGAGCCTGGAAGGGTTCTCCGGGAGTTTCCCCTCAGAACTTGAGCAGGTTCAGGCCGATGGTTTCGTCGAACGCGCGGTCCACCGCGCCGTCGGTGGCGTCGATCCAGATTTCGGCCGTGGCGCTGACCACGGCCTGGTTCAGATGGCCGCCGAAGGCGTTGTGTTCCACGTCGGCCAGGGTGACGTGGAGGTGCAGATAGCGCTTGCCGTCCATCTCGGAGACGTTGCCCGCGAGCGCGGTGATCTCGAAGGGTTTCTCCAGGGTGGTGGAGACGTACTCCTTGGTGTCGGGCTTGAACAGGCCGATGGTCGCCCTGTTCACCGCGCCGATGCCGGACACGCTGCCCAGGCGGACCTTTTCGGCGTTGCAGACCGCGCCGATGCTCACCACGACCTCGTCGCCCGGGTCCAGGCGGACGAGAATCCGGGAACCGTACCGTCGGTATTCCACGATGACCTCCTCGGGGTTGGGGCGGGGAAGCGTCGTCACGCTCCGCAAGGGTAGCCTGCGCTCCGGGGGCGCTGTCAACCCTCGGCTGCCCGGCTACATTTCGATGCGCACGTTCTCGGGGCTGAGCTTGCGCTCCAGCCGCTTGGCGTACAGGCTCATCACGTAGCAGCACACGAAGTAGAGCACGGCCACGGTGGTGTATATCTCGAACGGGTGGATCATGATCCGGTTGTTGATGGCGTAGGCCGCCCGGGTCAGTTCCATCACGCCGATGATGTAGGCGAGCGACGTATCCTTGAAGGCTGCGATGAACATGCCGACCAGGGCCGGGAGCATTTGCTTCAGGGCCTGGGGCAGGATGATCTTGCGCATGGTCTGGAAGTAGGACAGCCCCGACGCCTTGGCCGCCTCCACCTGTCCCGCAGGGATGTTTTCGATGCCGCCGCGCACGGTTTCGGCGATGTAGGCGCCGAAGAAGAAGGTCATGGCGATGGTCGCCGCCCAGAAGGCGTGCAGGTCCACTTTGAAGACGAATTCGAGGATGGCGGTGTAGAACCAGAAGATGACCAGGATGAGCGGCACGGCGCGGACCAGCTCGATGTAGAGCGTGGCCGGGATGCGCAGGGCGCGATTCCTGGCGGTGCGGCCCATGCCCACCACCAGGCCGATGAAGAAGCTGCCGGTGATGGAGATGATGGCCATGAGTACGGCTCCGGTCAGGCCGCCGAGACCCAGGAAGAATTCGGTGTCGTCGCCGTGGGGGAAGCGCCACTTGAGCAGCGTGGGCAGGTTGGCGCGGATGACCTCGTAGTTGAATCCGTAGAGCGCGACCGCCGTCTTAAAGAGGATATAGGCCAGCGCGGCCACGAAGGCGGCCTTTGATGCGTTGAGGGCGATCTGGGCCAGGACGCGCAGGCACCGGCGCAGGGGGGAGATGGTCCTGGCGTCCGGGGCCTTGCGGAAATGCCACAGGAGCCGCTCCAGCCCTTCCCCGAGCCAGGAGAAGGGCGCAAACAGCGTGTCGGCCGCCTTGCGCATCAGCGGTTTCTTGCCGTCGGGCATGATCTTGAGTTTGATGTTGACCATGTTCAGGATGCCCGAGATGGACAGGGAGAGCGTCAGGTAGATGGCCGTGGCCGCCACCAGCGCCTCGAAGGTGTGGAAGGTCAGGGAGAGTACTTCCTGCATGGACCAGCAGACCTCGCCCACGCCGATGGTCATGGCGAGCGAGGTGTTCTTCATGTTGTTCAGGAATTCGCTGCCGAGCGGCGGGATGATCTCTCGAAACGCCAGGGGCAGGATGACCTTGCGCAGAGTCTGGTTGAAGGTCAGGCCGGAGGAGTAGGAGGCTTCCAGCAGCCCTTTGGGGATGGACTGGATGCCCGCGCGGATGATCTCGGCCATGAACGCGCTGGTGAAGATGCCGCAGCCCACGGTCGCCACCCAGAACTCGAAATTCATTTCGTAGAGCTTGAAGCGGAGTTCCTCGGGAAAGGCGTAGGGGAAGGCGAAGTTCCAGAAGAAGAGCTGGATGAGCAGCGGGGTGTTGCGGAACAGTTCGACGTAGCAGGTGGCGAACCAGTAGACGGGCTTGAATTTCGACAATCGGGCGAGCCCGATGACCGTGCCCAGCGCCAGGGCGATGATCGCCGAATAAAGGGTGATGGTGACGGTCAGGTTCAGGCCGTGGAGCATGAGGTGGCCCATGTGCCCGTACTGGCCCACCTTGGTGAAGACGGTCCAGTCGAAGTCGTATCTGAACTCGAAGATGAAGGCGAAATAGTAGACCAGCAGGCCGAGCAGGGCCAGCAGGGTCAGGTTCTGCACCCAGGATTTTTCGAAATATCTCTTGAACATGTTCCTTCTCGTAAACAATGGTCCCGGAGCTGGGAGCTCCGGGACCTGATATTGGCTTTACGCCGTGCGGCCTAGGGCCACATCTCGATCTTTTCGGTCAGCGGGAAGTTGTAGGGGGTGTCCGGACCGAACCACTTCATGTAGATCTGCTTGTAGGCGCCGTCCTTCCACATGTCCTGGAGGGTGAAGTTGATGGTGTCGCGCCACTTGGAGTCGTCCTGGGGCAGGCCGATGCCGTAGGGCTCGTCGGAGATGAAGTCGCCGACCAGCTCGTACTTGCCGGGTTCCTTGGCGGCGTAGCCGAGCAGGATGGTGGCGTCGGTGGAGATGGCCTGGACGCGGCCGGAACGCAGGGCCTCGAACATCGCGATTTCACCGTCGTAGCCGATGACGGTCGGGTTCGCGTTGCCGAGCTTCTTCAGGTACTCGGTGGCGTTGATGATGGAGGTGGTGCCCTGCATGGAGCCGACCTTCAGGTTGGCCAGGTCCTTCACGTCCTTGATGGCGCCCTTGCGGGCCAGGAACTTCTGGCCATCATAGAAGTAGGTGATGGAGAAGTCGATCTGCTCGTCGCGGACGCGCTTGTGGGTCATGTTGGCCAGGGTCATGTCGACCTTGGGCGGGTTGGTCTGCACGAAGGTGACGCGGGTGTTGTTGTTGACCACGACCTTTTCGAGCTTGACGCCGAGGCGCTTGGCGATCTCGGTGGCGATGTCGACGTCGAAGCCGACCCACTCGTTCTTGTCGTTGATGAAGCCGCCGGGGATGCCCTGGTTGGACAGGCCGGCTTTCAGGACCTTGGTGGACATCACGCGGTCGTAGGTCGGACCGGCGAAGGCGACGCTGGCGGCCATGAGCAGCAGGGCGGCCAGAGCGGTGATCTTGAGAACTCTCATGAACCTCTCCTCATACGTTGAGTTCGATCGACAAATCCCCGTGCGGGCACCGTGCCCGGCGGGGACATCTATCCAAATGCCTAGTGGCTGAGGATCTTGCTGAGAAAATCCTTGGTCCGGTCGCTCCTGGGGTTGTTGAAGAACTCCTCGGGCGAGTTCTCCTCGATCAGGTTGCCGCCGTCCATGAAGATGACGCGGTCCGCCACTTCGCGGGCGAATCCCATCTCGTGGGTGACGCAGATCATGGTCATGCCTTCGCGGGCCAGGGATTTCATGACGTCCAGGACTTCGTTGATCATCTCCGGGTCCAGGGCGGAAGTGGGCTCGTCGAAGAGCATGATCTTGGGCTGCATGGCCAGGCCGCGGGCGATGGCCACGCGTTGTTGCTGGCCGCCGGAGAGTTGGGACGGGTACGCGCCAGCCTTGTCCGGGATGTCCACCTTCCTGAGCAGGTCCATGCCGATGGCCGTGGCCTCGCCCTTGCTCATGCCGCGCACCATGGTCGGGGCCAGGATGATGTTGTCCATGACCGTCATGTGCGGGTAGAGGTTGAACTGCTGAAAGACGAAACCGACCTCGGCCCGCAGCAGTGTCATGTTGGTCCTCGGGTCGGTCACGTTCATGCCGTCCACCAGGATGTCGCCCTCCTGGATGGGCTCCAGCCGGTTGATGCAGCGGATCAATGTGGACTTGCCCGAACCGGACGGGCCGCAGATGACCACGACCTCGCCCTTCGCTATATCGAGATTGATGTTGCTGAGGACCTGGAAATCCCCATACCATTTGTTGACATTTTTGAAAGAAATCACGTTTTGTTACCCCAGGGAAGATATTCGGCTGAAAAGCCAGGGAAGTCCCTAGCAGAATAACGGGCTCAGGGCAATATTAATTCAGACCTGCACGCCGCAGTCAGAATTTTATTCTGCCAACAACGCTTTCGTCGATCAAGCGAGTGTTAGCGTCTGTGAAATCAGCCGGTTGGCGTCAGCATTCGGTAAAGCTCACGGCGAGCCCGGCCAAAGAGGTCTCCTTGTAGTTGCGGGACATGTCCCGTCCGGTCTGGGCCATGGCCTTGAGCACCTTGTCCAAATTGACCATTTGGTAAGATTCCTCCAACGTCGAGGCGATGAGGAAGGCGTTGTACGCCTTGACCGCCCCCATGGCGTTGCGCTCGATGCAGGGAATCTGCACGAAACCGCCCACCGGGTCGCAGGTCAGGCCGAGGTGATGCTCCATGGCGATTTCGGCAGCGTTTTCAGTAACCTGAAATCGATGGCCGCGTGCGTAGGAGAGCAGGGCCGCAGCCATGGACGATGCCACGCCGACCTCGCCCTGGCAGCCCACTTCGGCCCCGGAGATGGAGGCGTTGTGCTTGGCCAGGAAGCCCACGGCCGCCGCAGCGAGCAATCCGTGGCGAATTTCCTTTTGCAGGGCGCCCATGTGCCGCTTGAGCATGAAAATGATGGCCGGAATGACGCCTGCCGCGCCGCAGGTGGGCGCGGTGACCACGCAGTGGCCCGACGCATTTTCTTCGGAAGCGGCCAGGGCGTAGGCGTTGATGGCCCGGAGGAAGCCAGATCCCTGGAATTCCTGCTTTTTTGCGCTTTTGTACATTGCGTTGGCCTTGCGATGCAGGCCGATGGGGCCGGGCAGCACGCCCTTGGTGGCGATGCCCTGTTCCACGGCGCGTTCCATGACGGCCACGATCCGGTCCAGTCCCTCGTTGATCTCGGATTCGCCCAGGCCGGTGATGCTTTTCTCGTTGGCCAGAACCAGCGTATGCAGCCGGATCGAATTGGCGCGGAGGTGTTCCTTGAGTTCGGCCATGGTTTCGTAGGGGTAGACCGGCTCGCCGCGCCGGGGTTCCTCCCAGCCCTGCCAGCGCAGGAAGCCGCCGCCCACGGAGAAGTAGATGCGTTCCAGCAGCACCTCGTCGCCTGCCTTGAATCGGAAGATCATGGTGTTGCTGTGCGGATAGTCGTGCTGCACCGCGTCGAAGAGAATGTCGCCGGTGTGGTAGGGGAGTTTCTTGCCGCCGAGGTCCAGGTCGAATGCGCAGTCTTTTTTGCAAAATTGTTCCATGGCGTCGGAGCGGCAGGTGTCGGGCTGCTGGCCGAGGAGCCCGGCCATGATCGCCCGGGGGGTGCCGTGGCCCTCGCCCGTGGCCGAAAGGGAACCGAACAGGCGGATTTCGAGGCCGTCGCCGCGCAGCCGGTCCGCGTCGGGCAGTTCGCGGACGCGTTCCATGAAGTCGTATCCGGCCCGCATGGGGCCGATGGTGTGCGAACTGGACGGCCCGGGGCCGATCTTGAGGAGTTCGAATATGGAGGTGCAGATGGCTGGCATGGACTTCTCTCTTGTTCAGGTTCCGTTTGAGGGACGATATTGATCCGGACGATACGGGAAAAACGGATCGAGGAGAAGAATTTTTCGGCCGGGCCGGATGCGGCTCGTTCCGGGCGAACCGGCGGGCGTGATGCGGGACGAGGCCGGGGCCGTCCTCCCGGCCTAGGTGCCGGGCGTCTGGTTCGTCGCCCCGGTGAAGGCGCTGCGCATCTCGATGGAGTCGGCGCGCCAGTATTCGTAGTCCACCTGCACCACCTGGCCGGTCTGGGAGGTCTTCACCCGTCGGAAGAACAGGCCCGGGGAACGCGCCGGGAGATTGAGCAGGGCCGTGACCTGGGGGGCCATGCCCAGGGGGCGAATGAGCAGGCCCTTCTGGAACAGGTGGATGCCGTAGTCCTCGCGCAGGACGTCGGTCATGGGCAGGGTGACGATCTTGGGCAGGAACCCCGGGCAGACGCTGGCCAGAAAGAAGCACTCCGAATAGTAGACCAGCTGGCCGTCCAGGCTGCCGGTTTCAAATACATAATAAAGCGGGGTGCCTTCCTCGGTCTCGAAGAGCTCCTGCAATTCCCCCGTGGCCGGGGTCGCGCCGCTTTCCTGCACGTTCCAGGCGGGGAGAAACCCCTGCAGCCGAGCCAGCTTGTCGAAGTTCACATACTCCCGGCTGGGGTCCACCACCAGCCGTGCCCCGCTGGCAAACCAGCCCTTGCGGCCCGAGCGGTAAATGCGTCCCTCCTGCTCCAGGATGCCGAAGGCGTGGCGGATGGTGTTTCGGTTCACGGTCAGCAGGTCGGAAAGTTCGCGTTCGGCCAGGAGTTTGTCGTGGGGCCTGAGCCGCCCGTCGCGCAGCCGCGAAAGGATGTACCGCTTTACCTTGAGGTATTGGGGTATTTGTTTCTTCTCGTTCATAAGTGCTTAAATCATAAACAAAAAAAACATTTTGTCCAGTGG
Source organism: Pseudodesulfovibrio sp. (assembly GCA_036584335.1). Taxonomy (GTDB): domain Bacteria; phylum Desulfobacterota; class Desulfovibrionia; order Desulfovibrionales; family Desulfovibrionaceae; genus Pseudodesulfovibrio. The sequence continues at coordinate 21,970 of JAZHDH010000105.1, forward strand.
CGCGCTGTCGCCTTGTTGACGTGGCTTCGACACCGTTTCGTCAAGAACGGGAGGAGGGTTCGGAGTATATCAAGTCTGTTGGGTTAACCCAATGGGCCTGTGGATTGCGTTTTGATCACCGAACACCTTTTCTCCAGGAGAGACATCGATGGCAAAGAATACCAGCAAGGAAGGGCGCGGCGCGACCGTGTCCCGGCGCAGCTTTCTGACCAAAACCATGATCGGCGGCGTGGCGGCCGCAGCCATGAGCGTCGCCCCGGCCTTCGTGCGCGACGCCCGGTCCAGCTCCGGCAGCCTGGTGCTGTACTCGTGGTCCGACTACATCTATCAAGAGATGCTCGACGCCTTCACCAGGAAGACCGGCATCAAGGTCACCCTGGCCACCTACGGCTCCAACGACGAAGTGCTGAACAAGCTGCGCGCCTCAGGCGGCAAGGGGTTCGACATCGTCATGCCTTCGGTGACCTACGGGCCGCAGTGGTACAAGAACGGCGACCTGCTCATGCCCCTGGACGAGGGCCGGATCAACGTGGGCGGCTGTTATCCCGACATGTGGGAGTCATCCAAGGACCGGGGCGGCGTGCACCGGCGCAAGCGCTACCTGGCGCCATTCAACTGGGGCACCGAGGCCATCACCTACGATTCCTCCAAGGTGAAGTTCACCTATGGCGAGCTTTCCTACGGCGATCTCTGGCGGCCCGAGTTCGCCGGCAACGCGGTCATGCGCGCCCATTCCGGGCTGCTGGGCATCGGCCTGTACCTGGACGCCATCGGCAAGGTGCCGTCCAACCGCATGCTCGACACCTACGAGGACGAGAACGCCATGCGCCGCGTCTACGCCGAATGCACCAAGTTCGCCATCGAACACAAGAAGAGCCTGCGCCAGTTCTGGTCCAACGCGCAGGAGACCACCAACGCCTTCCTGCAGAACGGCTGCGTGGTCGGCCAGACCTGGGACGGCCCGGCCAACCGCATGTTCCAGGAAACCAAGGGCAAGATCCGTTACATGGCCCCCAAGGAGGGCGCGCTGACCTGGATGGACTCCATGGGCATTCCTTCCGGTGCGGAAAACGTGGAGCAGGCCTACGAATGGATCAACTGGTACTACACCCCTGAGGCGGGCGCCATGCACGCCAACGCCTCGGGCTACAACTCCTGCTCCAACGGCTCGGACAAGCTGCTCAAGCCCGAAATGAAGCAGTTCTTCGAGATGG
>JAZHDH010000106.1:0-5015 GCA_036584335.1 Pseudodesulfovibrio sp.
GTGGTGATGGGCATGAGCAGGTATTCGTCCTGGTCCTCGCCCGACACGTCGCGGCCCTTGCCCTCCATGACCCCGAGGACATGAAACGTGGCCCGGTAGAGGTAGACGATGCGGCCCACGGCGTCCTCGGGCCGGCCGAAGAGGCGCTCGGCGATCTTTTTCCCCAGGACGCAGACCTTGGCCCTGTCGTCCACCTCCTGCCAGGAGAAGAAGCGCCCGACCTCGGGCCGGAAGCTGCGAATGGCCTGATAGTTCGGCCAGGTGGCCAGGACCTTGGCCGTGACGGCCACGCTGTTGCCCCGCACCTGCATGGCGGTGGAGACGAAGGGCGCGCCCTCCATTACCGAGGGCACGCCCTCGATCAGCGCGCGGGCGTCGGCCAGCTCGAAGGTCTTGATGTTGCCGTCGGTTCGGAGCTCGCCGCTGCGGCGGAACCGGATCTGCCCGGCCATGACCGCATACAGGTTCGGGCCGAGCTTCTCGGTCTCCATCTCGGCCTGGCGGACCATGATCTTCGAGACGTGCTGCACGCCGGTGAAGGCCAGCGCGCCCAGGAACACGCCGAGCATGGCCAGGATGGCCCGCCACTTGTGCGCCTTGAGCGACGATACCGCGATGCGCAGGTTGAGCGGCAGGATCACGCGCCCTCCCCGGCAAACGCCATGAGGCGCGGTGTCCGGCTGCGCTCAGTCATGGCGCGCCGGGTTCCAGGCCGTGTTGCCGTTGAAGATGTGTTGCCACAACCGCTCGATGGCGTGGCCCGTGTTGTTCGCGTCGTCCGGATCGCGCTCCACCAACCGCAGGGCGGATTCGTAAAAGGCGCGGGGCCGGGTGCGGATGCGCTCCCCGGTCACGGCGAAGACCCCGGCGGGCGCGCGGGCCGTAAATATTTCCGGCGCAGGCGCGCCGAAAAGCGCGGTGAAGACCTCGCCCACCGGGATGTCCCGGCCCCACCCTGCCCAGCGTCCGCGGTTGGCCGGGTCGCGCAGGTCGTGGGGCCGCCCCAGCCGGTCGCACTCCAGCTTGAACCAGGCGAATCCCTTGAAGGGAACCCGCCGCACCACAACGTCCTCAATCTTCGACCGCAAGAGCTCCGGGGTGCCCCGGCCAGCCTGATCAATGTGATCAAGCGGGCTGCCCTGCAAAAAGACGTTCACCGGAGCGAGCGCGTCGTATTCGCGCACGATGTGGGTGAAATAGGTATGGGCCTCCCGCCCGATATTGGGCAACGGCCGTGCGTCACATACCGGCTGACCGCCCTTGTCATACACAATGTAGTCGTAGCCGAGGCGATCGGCCCAGCCGATGTCCTCGCGATAGCGGGCTATGATCACATGGACCGGATCACGCATGCTCATGATGCTGATGACGCCCCTGTCCGTGGGACCGAACAGCAACGTTCTTCAAAAGTATGGCCCGGACATAGGTGGGTTGCTCGTCCGAAGAGCGCGAACCCGAGCCGTAGCCCACGGCCAGCACCTCGCCCATGGGCATGGGACCGCAGTGCTGCGCAAGAGTCCGCAGGATGGCCAGGCCCGTGGGGGTGGCCCGCTCCATGCCGCAGTCGGAGCCGAAGGTGGTCAGCCCCTGGGCCAATTCAGCGCAAGCGGGCGCAGGAACAGGCATTCTGCCATGCGCACACTGCACGAAACCCGAGCCGAGATCCACCGGCGAAGCGGTCACGGCGGCGACATCCAGAGCCTCGGCGAGGAGCATTGCGCCCACAACGTCCACAATGGTATCCACAGCGCCGATCTCGTGGAAATGAACCGCCTCCAGGTCCTCGCCGTGCACCTTGGCCTCGGCCTCGCCCAGCAGGGTCAAGGCCCGCACCGCACGCTCGGCCGTGGCCGGGGCCAGTCGGCTGCGCCGCACAATGCCCACCAGGTCGGAATAGGTCCTGAGCGGCTGTTCGGCTGTCTGCTCCACCTCCACATGCCAGGTGACGATGCCGCCAACCTTCCTGCGCTCCCAGTGCAGGGCGAACCCTTCTATCCCGAGTTTGTTCAGCATTTCGCCAAGATATGCAAAACCTCGGCCCGATCCGGCCGTTTCCTCCAGGGCGTGGGCCATGGCTGCCAGCAGCATGTCGCCGCTCGCGCCGAAGGAGCAATCGAGATACAGCGTCCGCATCGGTATTCCTTTCCTTGTTTTCCTTCCCGGTACACGGCCTTCGGCTGCGAGGCAACACGGTGCAGCTTTTTCCCGGCCCCGGCCGAACCGGGGTTCAGCCCCGTCCCGCCATGACCTGCATGTTGATCTTGTGGGCCATGAAGCCCGCGCCGAACCCGTTGTCGATGTTGACCACGCCCACGCCCGGGGCGCAGGAGTTCATCATCGCCAGCAGGGCCGCCAATCCGTTGAAACTCGCGCCATAGCCCACACTGGTGGGCACGGCGATGACCGGCAGCCGGGTCATGCCGCCGACCACCGACGGCAGGGCGCCTTCCATGCCCGCCACCACCACGAGGGCCGAGGCGTCCTCCACGGCCTGCATGGCGGCGAACAGCCGGTGAATGCCCGCCACCCCGCAGTCGTGACGGCAGTCGACCCCGCTGCCCAGAAAGCGCACGGTCCCGGCCGCCTCCTCGGCCACGGACAGGTCCGATGTCCCGGCCGAAAGCACCACCACCCTGCCGGACGGCTCGGGCAGGTCCCCGACGCGCAACAGGCGGGACACCGGGTCGTAGACCGCGCCGAGCGACGGCGGCAGGGCGGCCAAGTGGCATGGTTCGGCCCGCGTGCCCAGCACCCGGCCCGCCAGCGCGGCCATGCCGACGAAGACCTCCGCCACCTGCTCCGGGGTCTTGCCCGCGCAGTAGACCACCTCCGGCCCGCCGGTCCGCTGCTCCCGGTGCGGGTCCAGCCGGGCGCAGCCGACGTCCACCGCCAGCCGCCCGAACAGTCGCCGCTTGGCCTCGTCCCGGCTCAGCGTCCCGGCGGCGAAAGCCTCCAGAATTTCGTCCGGATTCATCGAGACCACGCCTGGAAACGGCATGATCTCAAGCCGATCCTCTTGATTTCAGCCATGAAATCGTCACGATATTTTCTCATTATATCAGCGTATTGTGGCAAATACTCCACGGTTGCCACCAGATTATCAGGCCGCACCCGGAGCGCCGCCACCCCGCGTTCGTGAAAAAAGGATTCCAGGCGCTCGACCATGGCCAGCCGCCCCGCATCGAGCGGCGTGCCTCGGGGAATGCGCGTGGCCAGGCAGCTATCCGAAGGCCGGTCCCAGTCCGGCAGCCCCGCCTCGCGGGCCAGGGCGCGCACCGCCTCCTTGGTCAGCCCGCATTCGCGCAGCGGCGAAGCCACGCCGGACTCCCGCACCGCCAGCAACCCGGGCCGCGCCGGGTCGTCGTCCGCATTGGTCCCGTCGAGAACCAGGCAGCGATCCCCATATTCCATGATCATGGTCCGGAACAGCGCCCGCTTGCAGGCGAGGCACCGGTCATCGCCGTTCCCCCGGATGGCCGGGTCCAACAGCGGGCGCAGCAGCACGGGGTGATGCTCCATGCCGATCCACTCGGCCGTCTCCACGGCCCGGGTGAATTCGCGCCGGGCCACCAACTCGTGCCCGGCCGTGGCCGCCACCACGCCCGGACCTGCGGCCGCCCGGGCCGCAAGCGCCACCAGCGCGCTGTCCACGCCGCCCGACAGGGCTACCACCACCGGACTTCGCCCCCTGGCGTGTCCCGAAATACATGACCGCAACTCGTCCATTCCCATGGCGCGAGACTAGCCCTTCCGGTACGCGCGTTCAACCCATTTCACCCGCTCCGGGTTCCCCTCCCGCGCCCCATCCGCCCTTGCTTGACACGTGCCGACAGATGAAATAGCCTGCTATGTAGCCGTAGTGAATCTTCAACATACCAAAATCATGGATGATTCTTCCACCACCTTCTATCTCCAGCTTTGCCGTTTCCACCGGTTTTACGACCGCGCCCTGCGCGCCCGGCTGGGGCCATACGACGTCAATCCCGGCTACCTCAACGTGCTCCGGGCGCTGTGGGAGCGCGACGGCGTCACCCAGACGGCACTGCACACCCGCCTTGATATCGAGCAGGCCACCCTGTCCAACACCCTCAAGCGCATGGAGCGCGACGGCCTGGTCCTGCGCACGCCCGACCCGCAGGACCGGCGGCACCACGGCATCACCCTGACCGGCAAGGGCCGCGACGTCCGGCGACTGATCGACGAGGCCGTAGAGGACCTGCACAAGACCGTGAACCAGGGGCTTACCGTCAACGACCGGCGCTACTTCATCCGGATCATGCGCCAGATGACGGACCAACTCGAAAACGACCTTCTGGAGCCGATGTTCGTCCTCCTGGACGAGGTCCGCGATTGATGCCCACCCTTTTTGAGGCCCCGGCCATTCCAATGGTTGCATTGGCCGCCCTTCCCCGCTAGAAACCTCCAACCGGAGCGGAGCATGAGCAAATACATCGACATCACCGTGGGCGGCGAGACCATCCGCAAGCACAGGCGCGACGTGAAAAAGGACGCCGTCATCTGCGCCGGCATCCCGGACCGCCCCTGCCACGTCTTCGAGGCCAGCGCAGGCGCGGCCATCCTCTCGCGCCAGCTCCGCGACCAGGGCCACCGCGTCTCCATCTCCAACTACTATCCCAAGGGCTTCAAGGACATCGAGGAGCACTTCGCCGACCTGAACCAGCCCCTCGCCCTGCCCGACGACACGTTCGACGTCATCATCTGCCGGGAAGTCATCGAACATGTGGAATCCGTGCCCCATACCCTGCGCGAGTTCTTCCGCATCCTCAAACCCGGCGGCACCCTGATCCTGACCTTTCCCAACCGGCTCCAGATCCGCTCCCGCTTCCTGCACCTGTTCTCCGGTTTCTATCGCGGCATGAAATCCCCGATCAATCTCGACGTGCCCTTCGGCGAGGCCCACATCAACCTGATCGGCTATCCCGAAATGGACTATTTCCTGCGCAAGACCGGCTACTCCGTCCGCTCTGTCGCCTCCTCCTACTTTCAGGGCATCG
>JAZHDH010000107.1:0-23098 GCA_036584335.1 Pseudodesulfovibrio sp.
CAGAATCATGGGCATTCATGAAGCCAAGTACGCTCTAACCGGATGAACCTTTTTTCAGCGGTGTGGTGGAAGTCGCCGTCGTCTTCTGCGGGGCGGACTGGGGCAAAGGCTGTTTGAATTGCTGAACGAGGCCCTGGCCGCCTGCAAGAGCCCCATGGCGGACGGCAACTCGGTTTTCGACAAGAGCATGGCCCGGTACCTGCCTTACGATACCTTGGAGTAGGGCATGAAAAAAGGCGCGTCCTTCGCAAGACGCGCCTTTGAGTGGAAACCGGACACCCGATGGCAACCAATACCGCTGCTTCCTTTCGGACCTGACGGGGTTCTCGGCGCAACCGCCGTCCGGCTTCCCTCTGTTCGGGAAAGGACCTCCTACATTGCTTTGGCCCGGTTCGTCAACACCTCATGCGGTGCGGTTTTTTGCCCGTCGCATTGACATGGACCGCTTTTTGGGCCAAGGGTCCCTCCATGTCGCTGACGTCCCTGCCTCGGCTGATAGAAAAGCACTTCATCACCCTGACTATCCTGCTGTCCGCCGTGGCGCTGGCCCATCCGCCGTCCTTCACCTGGATCAAACCGCATATTTCGCTGTGCCTGGGGCTTATCATGTTCGGCATGGGGCTGACGCTGGAGTTCGGGGATTTTCGCGACGTCCTTTCGAAGTGGTCCCTGGTCGCGCTCGGCATGGTCCTGCAATACGCGGTCATGCCCACGCTGGCCATGGGAATCTCCCTGGTGCTGGGCCTGCCCCCCGAAGCAATGATCGGCATGGTCGTGGTCGGCGCCTGCCCGGGCGGCACGGCGTCCAACGTCATCACCTACCTGGCGCGCGGCAACGTACCCCTGTCCGTGACCATGACCCTGGCCTCCACCTGCGTGGCCCCGTTTCTGACCCCGGCCATCATCTACCTCGTGCTGGAAAAACAGGTGCACATGGACTTCTGGGCCATGGTCGGCTCGGTGTTCTGGATCGTGGTTTTCCCCCTGCTGGACGGCCTGATCCTGCGCCGCATCCTTCGCCGTCGGCTGGAGCCGTTGCTGCACTGGTTCCCGTCCCTGTCCATCGTGGTCATCGCCCTGCTCATCGCCTGCATCATCGGGCTGAACCAGGCCACGCTCCTGGCGTTGCCGCTCCTCGTCTTCCTGGCCGTGATCCTGCACAACGGCCTGGGACTGGCCGCCGGATACGGACTGTCCCGCCTGCTGCGCTGCTCCCGGCGCGACGCCCGGACTCTGGCCATCGAGGTCGGCATGCAGAACTCCGGCCTGGGCGTGGCCCTGGCGGTCAAGTATTTCGGCGCGGCCTGCGCCCTGCCTGGCGCGTTGTTCAGCCTGTGGCACAACATCACCGGCGTGGGCCTGGCCCGGCGCTGGCGGACAGGTGACTGCGGCCGCTGAAGCGAGTCGGGACCAAGGGCGTCCGATCTTTTTTTTGCTTGACCGGTGTTACTTTTGCGGTATTAGTATTCCACTACTGGTTACGAAGTGTTCGTTCATATTCAACTGACAAGGTGGGAGGAAGCGATGAAAACCAAAATCATGGCGTTGGCGGGGGGCCTGCTGCTGCTCATGGCCACGGCTGCGAGCGCGCATTTCGGGATGTTGATTCCGGATACCGACGAATTGACCCAGGAACAACGGACCGTCAACCTGACGCTGTCGTTCTCGCATCCCTTCGAGGGGCAGGGCATGGAGCTGGTCAAGCCCGCCCAGTTCTTCGTGGTGCAGGACAACGACCAGAAGACCGATCTGCTCGGCACCCTGACCCCGGCCAAGGTCATGGACCATTCGGCCTGGAAGACCTCGTTCACCGCGAAGAAGCCCGGCCTGTACGCCTTCGTCTTCGACCCGGTCCCGTACAAGGAAGACGCCGAAAACAACTACATCCGCCACATCACCAAGGTGGTCATCGACGCCTACGGCGAGGGCGAGGAATGGAACAAGCCCCTGGGGCTCAAGACCGAGATCGTTCCCCTGACCCGTCCCTTCGGCAATTACGCGGGCAACGTCTTCCAGGGCATCGTCATGCTCGACGGCAAGCCCGCCCCGTACACCCGTGTGGAAGTGGAGTTCTACAACAAGGATGGCAAGCGCACCGCGCCCAACGAGCGCATGGTGACGCAGGAAGTGATCGCCGACGGCAACGGCGTGTTCACCTTCGGCTGCCCGTGGAAGGGCTGGTGGGGTTTTGCCGCCCTCAACGCCGACGCCCAGCCCTACGAGGGCCGCGAACTGGAACTCGGCGCCGTCATCTGGGTGGAAATGAAGTAGGTTTCACCCTCGGGAAATGGAATTGGAGCCCCGGCGGGAAACCGTCGGGGCTTTTGTCACCGCTTTTCGTGCCGGACCAGGGCAGGGGATTTTTCCTCCTGCATCAGCTCCAGGATGGGTGTGATGAATTCGTCGGGAAACGCGCCGCTCATGGCCCCGAAAAAGGCCCCGACCACGGCCCCGACAACGAGGTTGGCCTCGTTGGCGCTATTGGCCACCTGGAACAGCGTGCCCGCAAAGCTGCCTATGAACGCCCCCATCATCCAGCCATCGTGATTGATGCCCCGGTAGGGGGCCATGCCATGCATCACCCGCAGCAGGTCCTTGACGAAGAAGCCGCAGAAGGCTCCGAGAAAGGCCCCCACCAGGGTCAGGGCCATGCCCGGGAACACGGTGTGCAGGGTGAGGCCGTCTCGTAGCGATCCTTCGACGATGCCCGCCAGTCCGCCCACCGCCAGCAGGCCGTGAAAGTGCTTTTCCTTGGTGTCCAGTTTGGGACGCATGCCTTGCCCCTTTGTCGATGGAGTGTTTTGCCGGTTCCCTGCGGCTTGCGAGATTCGTGCCGGGCGGCGGTATCCAGGCGGCGGTTCAAACGACTGTTTTAACAGCAAAATTGTCGCAACCCCCGTTTACAAAATCATATCTGTTGGATATAACTCCGCAGTTTGTGCAAATTTTAATGCATTCGATGTGAACGGGCCTGGGGGTTTTCGGACGGAAGGCGCGGAGCATCGGACAAGACCGTTGCCGCTGGGGCGGCAGGGGCCTCCAAGGGGGAAGGATGAAACGCGTTTCCGTGCAGTGTGTTCTTGTGTTCTGTGCATGCCTGCTGCTGGCCGCAGGCAACGCCCGGGCGGGCGGATTCGCCCTGTACGAGTGGAGCAACCGCGGCTTGGCCATGGGCACCACCGGCTATGCCCAAGGCGTGGACGCCTCGGTCATCGCGACCAACCCGGCCCTGATGACCAAGCTCGACGGCAAGCACGCGCTCGGCGGCGTCATACTCATTTCGCCGCAGACCACCGTCAATTACAACGGCAACAAGAACAAGACCAAGGCCAACATCTTTGCCGTGCCACACGCCTACTATACCCAGCAGATGGAATCCAACGACAAGGTCTGGCTCGGCGTCGGCATGTTCACCCGTTTCGGCCTGGGCACCGAGTATGACGACAACTGGCCGGGCAAGGCGTATCTTCAGTACGTGGACCTCGAATCGACCTCGTTCAACCCCAATATCGCCTTCAAGGTTACTGACGACTTCTCCCTGGCCCTCGGCGTGGAAGTCCTGCGCGGCAGCATTGATTTGCAGCGCAACGTGGCAGGCAACATCATCAGCGCGCATACCGTGGGCTACGCCATCGGCGGCAACGTGGCCATGCAGTATGACATTAACGATGAATGGTCGGCGGGCTTCACCTGGCGCGCGCCCATGGAGATGAGCACCACCGGTTCCGGCCAGCGTGGTGCGCTCGCCTCCACCGACAACCAGCAGGTCAAGGCTACGCTGCCCGGCAGCTACACTCTGGGTGTCTCCTATCAGCCCCTGGAGGACCTGACTTTCGAGTTCGACGTGGTCCACACCCGCTGGGATTCCGTCGACGCCATGCAGTACGACGGTGTCATCACCACCAAGAACGAACTCTACTACAAGAACGCCTGGCGGTTCCAGCTGGGCGCCGAGTATTGGGCCACCGACTGGATGGCCCTGCGCGCCGGTTACGTCTACGACCAGACCCCGACCCGTGCGGGCTACGCTTCCTTCATGCTGCCCGCCAACGATCGCCGGCTCTTCTCCGGCGGCCTCGGCTTCAAGTGGGACAAGTGGACGGCCGACATGTCCTTCATGTACATCACCACCAAGGAGCGCAAGAGCGTCACCGTTTCCGATCCCACCCTGGGCTCCGTCACCTCCGACTTCAAGAACGGCCAGACCTGGGCGTCCGGCCTCTCCATCGGTTACGAATTCTAGGCGTCTGCCGAAGAATCTCCAGGCCCCCGCCATGCGGGGGCTTTCTTATGCGGCCGGTTGACTCCCGGTTCGCCATGGGCAAGTGTTGGGGCACGCAGACCGAGGTACATTCATGATCACCCTTTCCCGAGTCGACTACGCCTACCCCACGGGCGGCGCGGCCCTTTCGGACCTTTCCCTGTCCGTGTCCGGGGGGGCGCTGGCAGGGCTTGTCGGCGCCAACGGCAGCGGCAAGTCCACGCTGCTGGCGCTGCTGGCCGGGCTGTACACGCCCACCGGGGGTTCGCTGCGCCTGGGCGGCCACGAAAGCCCGGGCGGCGAGAAGGCGATCCGCTCCCTGGTCCGGCTGGTCCAGCAGGACGCGGATCTTCAGATTCTCGGGGCCACGGTGGAGGAGGACCTCCTGCTTGGCCGCAAGCGCACGGAACTGGCCGTTGCCAGGGCGCGGGAGATGGCCGGGCGGTTCGGGCTTGAAGCGCACTGGGACCGGCCGGTGCAGACCTTGTCCTGGGGCATGAAGCGCAAGCTTTGCCTGGCGGCTGCCCTGCTGGACGAGCCTCGCGTGCTGCTGCTGGACGAGCCGTTCAGCGGCCTGGATTTTCCCGGCGCGCGGGAGATGCGCGCCATCCTGCGCGCCAACCGCGAGGCGGGGCTGACGCAGGTCCTTTCCTCCCATGACCTGGACAGCTTCGTGGATCTGGCCGACTTCCTGGTGGTACTCAACCAGGGGCGGCTCGCCGTGGCCGGGGACGTGTGCGACGTGCTGCCCCACGTCCTGGAAAACGATGTTCGGCCGCCGTTCTCGCTCGGCGAGGACCTGCCGGATCGGGGCGGGCGGTGACGGGGCGGCTGGCCGGTCACCTGCGCGGCCTGGACCCCCGGCTCAAGCTCGGGGGCTGCCTGCTTTTCGGTCCCGGCGTCTGGCTGCTGGACCCGGTCCGGGTTTTGGGGCTGGCGGTCCTGCTGTCGTTTCTCGCGTTGCCCCTGGCGGCTTCCCATCCGCTGGGCCGGTCCATGCTCCGGCGGCTGGCCTGGTTCGTCCTGTTCTGGGGTGCGATCAAGGTCGGCCTGGACCTGCTGGCGGGCGTGGTCGCGGCCGATGCGGTCCTGGGCGGCTTCGTCGTTGCCATCCGGCTTTCGGCCCTGCTTCTGCTCGGGTTGATTCTGGCCCTGTCCACCTCGGCCCGCTCGCTCGGAATGGCCGTTGCCTGGGCGCTCAGGCCGTTCATCGGGGGCGAGCGCGCCTGGCGGGCGGCCCTGTCCCTGGCCTTGATGGTCCATTTCCTGCCGCTGAGCCTCTCCACGTTGGAGCAGGTTTCCTCCGCCTTCCGCAGCCGTCTTCCGCGCGGTCCCCTGCGGGTGCGGGCGCTGACCGTACCCCTGGCCGTGGTCCGGGTTCTGGCGCAGAAGACGTGGAGCCAGACCCTTGCCGTGGCCGGGCGCAGGCTCGACCGCGCCGGGGCCTGGGAGCCCGATTTCGCCTGGGCGCTGCGCGATACGCTCTGGCTGGTCGGCGTCGGCATGGTCCTGTCTTTCGCGCTCCTGGTTTAGCCCCTTGCGCGCATTGACGGGGCGAAACCTCATGCCCTATATTCTGCTTGCCGGACTGCCTTGTTTCGCAATCATACCAACGCGGGGGAGCGTATGACGAGAGCCATACGGATGATGAGAGTCGATCAGGCCAGGGCGTACATGGACGGACACAAGCCCGAGGACTACGTCCTGCTCGATGTTCGTCAGCCCTGGGAATACGAGGAATTTCATTTGCCGGGCGCCCGCCTTGTTCCGTTGCCGGAGTTGCCGGACCGGCTGGGCGAGATTCCGCAGGAGTGTCCGGTGCTTGCCTACTGCGCCTCCGGGGCGAGGTCCATGGCTGCGGCCTCCCTGCTCGACGGGCAGGGCTTCGCCGACGTTTCCAGCATGGTCGGCGGCATCATGGCCTGGCGCGGCAACGTGGCTTTCGGTTCCATTGATCTGGGCATGCATGGCCTCACGGGGCGCGAGACGCCAGCCGAAGTGGTGCTGAAGGCCTTCGCCATGGAGCATGGACTGCAATCCTTTTACGTACTCCGGGCTGATCTGGCCGAAACCGAGGAGCGCATCGAGCTGTTCATGGAATTGGCCGGGTACGAGGACCGGCACAAGGACATGCTGCACGCCCTCTACGGCCGCATGGTCGGGGAACTGCCGGACTACGACGCCTTTGAAAAAATGGCCCTGGCATCGGCAGGCGGCCTGAGCGAGGGCGGCGTCGATATCTCCGCCTTCCTGGAAGAGCATGCCGACGCCTTTGACGGCGACCAGGGCGTGCTTCAGTTCGCCGCCATGGTCGAGGCCCAGGCCCTGGACTACTACCTGCGCTGCGCCGTTCGGGCCGAGGCCGAGGACACCCGTTCGGTGCTTCAGCTTCTGGCGCGCGAGGAAAAGGCCCACCTCAAGATTCTGGGTAAACACATGGATCGGCTTGGGGAGTAGGGCGTCAGTTTTCGATCCTGCGGCGGATGGCCACGGCCCGGGCGTTGGGAATGACGATGCCCGCGACGATCAGTGCCGCGCCCGCCAGTTGCAGCGCCACCACGGGCTCATTCAGAAACACGGCCGCCAGGGCCAGGGTGAACACCGGCTCGATGGATGAGAAGATGCACGCATACGCGCTGCCGATCTTCTCGATGGCCAGGTACAGAAAACTGATTGCCAGCGCGCCCGGCACAAGGCCAAGCGTCAGGCCGAGGGTCACCGACGTCCGCGTCGGGTGCAGCCAGGCCCCGATGTCGCCCGAGAGGGTGAACGACGCGGCGGCGAAAAGCATGACGTAGAAGGTCGCGGTCAGCGGCCGGACTCCCTTGAGCATCACCTGCACCAGGATCAGGTAGCAGGAGAAGAAGCCCATGGCCCCGAAGGCGAAGGCCAGGCCGGTCCAGTCCGCTTCGCGCAGGAAGGCGTCGTAGAACACCAGGCAGCAGCCGGACATGACCAGCGCGAGCGAAAGCACGACCGTCCGGTCGATGCGCATGCCCAGGAACAGGGCCGAGAGCAGGGCCACGACCACGGGGTGGCCGTAGAGCACCAGGGCGGTGGTGGAGGCGGGGATGGTCGCCAGCGCGCCGACGAAGCAGGTGGTCTGGAGCCAGTAGACCACCAGGCCGAGGAAGGCGCAGCGGACCAGGCCCGCGCGCGAGATGCGCAGCAGGGAGCGGTCCTTGAGGAACAGGATCGCGCCCAGGATCGCCGCCGCATAGGTGAAGCGGAACTGCATCATCACCGCTCCGTCCAGCCCGGCGTCGTAGCCGATCTTGACCAGGACGGCCATGGAACCGAAGGCGATGGCCGAAATGACCGCGAAGAAAAGCCCCTGCAGCATGTGCAATCCCCAACCGCTTGAAATGTGAGAAGAGATCAATACTCAGGGGGCGATAATCAGGCAAGCCTTTTCAGGTGGGCCAGGTATTCCTGGTTGCCCTTGGGGCCGAGGATTTTCGAGGGAACCACGCCCGCCACGGCCAGGCCCAGTCTGTCGCGGCAGAAGTTCGTGACCAGGGCGATCGCCTCCTGCCTGAGCCCCTCGTCGCGGACCACGCCCTTGTCGGTCTGGCCCGGGCCGAGCTCGAACTGCGGCTTGATCAGCACCACCAGCTCGCCGCCGGGACGCAGGAATTGCAGGCAGGCGGGCAGGATCTTGGTCAGGGAGATGAAGGACACGTCGGCCACGATGACGTCGACAGGTTCAGGGATCAGGTCGGGTTCGGCGTGACGGATGTTGGTCCGTTCCAGGTTGATCACCCGGTCGTCCCGGCGCAGCTTTTCGTGCAGCTGGCCATAGCCCACGTCCGCCGCATAGACGCGCGCCGCGCCGTGCTGGAGCAGGCAGTCGGTGAACCCGCCGGTGGATGCGCCCGCATCCAGCGCCACCTTGCCCGTGAAGTCCAGGGAGAATGCCTCGATGGCCGTGAGCAGCTTGTACGCCCCGCGCGACACGAAACGGTCATCGTCGGGCACCATGAACTCGGTATCCTCGAAGAATTGCTGGCCCGGCTTCTGGACGGGCGCCTTCTGGCCGCGCTCCAGGAAGTGGACCTTGCCGGCCATGATCAGCCGCTTGGCCTTCTCCCGGCTTTCGACCCAACCCCCGGCGGCCAGGAGCTGGTCCGCACGCTGCTTTTTCGCCACGCGCGCCCTCCGGCTACTTCCGTTCCAGTCCCAGCTTGGCCACCACCTTGTCGGCGGTGGTCCGGGTGTACTCCTCGGGCGTCAGCTTCGCCTTATCCTCCGGGGAGATGACCAGTTCGGGCTTGTTGGAGAGCGAGGTGTCGGGCGTGACCCCGAACTCTGGCGGGAAGGCGTTGTCGAAGTACATGCTCTGGAAGTTCACGAACTTGAGCTGGTGGGCCGTGGAATCGAGGATGCACAACTCGTCCGGCGAGATCAGGCCCAGCTCGAAGGCGCGCTTGGCCCCGGCGAAGGACTCGCCGCCCTGGGTGCAGGCGATGTGGCCGTTGCGGTTGGCCTGGATCATGGAGTCCATGATCTGCTGCTCGGTGACCTGGATGACCTGGAAGGAATCCTTGCCGCCGATGGCCTCGAACTTCTCGGCGAAATACTTCACGCGCGGGAACGAGACCGGGTTGCCGATCATGGCCGCCTGGGCCACGGACGCGCTGACCGTGACCGGGTGGTACTCCCGCTCCCCGGGATCGTCCACGGCGTAGTAGCGGTAGACCGGGTCCGCATGGTGCGACTGCACGCCGAAAATGCGCGGCAGGGCGGTGATGATGCCCAGGTCGTACAGCTTGAGGAAACCGGCCATGATGGCGGTGATGTTGCCCGCGTTGCCGATGGGCACGAAGATGCACTTGCCGCGCAGGTCCCAGTCGAACCACTGGGCGCACTCGAAGGCGTAGGACTCCTGGCCCAGGATGCGCCAGGCGTTCTTGGAGTTGAGCAGGGCCACGCGGTAGTTGTCGGCCAGGTGCTCGACCACCTTCATGCAGTCGTCGAACACGCCCGGGACCTCCAGCACCACCGCGCCGGAGCCCAGCGGCTGGGAGAGCTGGGCCGGGGTGACCTTGCCGTGGGGCAGGATGACCACGGACTTGATGGCCCCGCCCGCGTAGGAGGCATAGAGCGCGGCTGCGGCCGAGGTGTCGCCGGTCGAGGCGCACACGGTCAGGATCTGGTCCCAGCCGTGCTTGCGGATCAGGGCGCGGAGGTAGGAGAATCCGCAGGCCATGCCCCGGTCCTTGAACGAGGCCGACGGGTTCTGGCCGTCATTCTTGTAGGCGGTGCGAATGCCGGTCTGCGCGTTGAGCGCCGGGCTCGACTCCACCAGCGGGGTGTTGCCTTCGCCCAGGTAGACGATGTCCTCCTCCTCCAGCACCGGCGCCATCAGTTCGTAGAAGCGGAAGATGCCGCGCAGGGCGGTCCGCTTGGACGCGGCGCGGGCGTCGAAAATCGCGCGCCACTCCTCGGCCGGAGTCTCCTTGAGCTTGTCGAAGTCCAGGTTGTCGAGCAGGAACACGCCGCCGCAGTCCGGGCAGGTGTAGTACAGCTCGTCGGTGGGGAAACGCTTGCCGCAGCCCAGGCAGAAGTATTCCATACGGCCGCGGTAGGAAGGAAAGGTGTCGCCAGTCATTGTCGCATCCGTTATGTGGGTTCTTGGAAATACGGTCCGTTGAACGGGCTACAAAGTTCGCCCAAAACCGCGCCGGGCGCAACACAAAAAGGGCGGGTTCGCGTGAATGGCGTACGCGCCCCGGCAGGAACGCGCCCGCATTGGCAGCCCGGCAGACTTGGGCTACACTGCAACAAGGGCCGGAACCGGCTCCAACAACGAACCCGGAGGCGGACATGGCGGAGAAGAAGACCGTATCCCTGGCGCTCGGCAGCGGCGGCGCGCGCGGTTTGGCGCACATCGGCGTCATCCGTTGGCTGGAGAAGCACGGCTACGCCATCCGCTCCATCGCCGGGGCTTCCATGGGCGCGCTGGTGGGCGGCATCCACGCCATCGGGCGGCTTGACGACTATGAGTCCTGGGTCCGGAACGTGACCAAGGGCGACATGCTCGCCCTCCTGGACGTCTCCCTGGGAGCGGACGGCCTGATCAAGGGCGACAGGATCATCGAGACGCTGAAGGGGTTGGTGGGCGAGCGGCGCATCGAGGACCTGGACGTCAGCTTCACGGCCGTGGCCGCCAACATCACCCGGCGCAAGGAGGTCTGGTTTCGCCAGGGGCCGATCTTCGACGCCATCAAGGCCTCGATTTCCCTGCCGCTTCTCTTCAAGCCTTTCGTGCTCGACGGCGACGACATCATCGACGGCGGTATTCTCAACCCCGTGCCCATCGCCCCGACCTTTGGCGACCAGACCGATTTCACCGTGGCCGTGAACCTCTGCGCACCTCAGGAAGATGGCGTGGCGCTGCCGCCCGAACGTAAACGGGTTAACGGAGGCGAATCCCTTGTTTCTCGAACCATCTCGGATTTCGTGGACTCCGTGGGCGAACGCCTGACCCGCCGCCGGACCGATATCCCGGCCTACAACATCCTCTATCGCTCCTTCGACGCCATGCAGGGCACCATCGCCCGGCAGAAGATCGCGGCCTACCCGCCCGACTGCGTCATCGACATCCCCGCCAACCTCTGCGGCCTGTTCGATTTCGACAAGGCGCGGCAACTCATTGACTACGGCTATGAAAAAGCCGGGGCGGTGCTGCCCGGCAAGCTGAAAGGGTAGCGGGGAGGGCCAGGGGGCTGCCTCGGCCTTCAGGGAGTGGGGCTTCTTACGGCCAGATTCTCGGGATGGCGGTAACCACGATGACCGCGCCGATGGCGACCTTGAGGGTGAAGCCGAGCGCCTTGCCCATGAACGCGCCCTTGGCGGCGCGCAGGGCCTCGTCCTTGTTGCGGCCGGGCATTTCGGCCAGTAGGCAGCCGAGCCATGCGCCGCCCAGAGCGCCCGCCAGGGCGCCGAGGCCGAGGAAGAAGGGGGCGCCGAAGATGGCGCCGGCGACGGCGCCGACGATGCCGCCGATGTTGCCCCGGGCCGACGCGCCGTAGCGGCCCGCATACCGGGCCTGGAGGATGAACTCCATGGCCTCGGCCACGGCGGCGAGCACGGCCAGGACCGCGACGAAGGTCCAGTCCATGGAGGCGGGGTAGAGGAAGCGCCACAACGCGATCAGCCCCAGCGCCAGCCAGTTGGCCGGCAGGCTGAAGAGCTGGAGCGCCTGCGACAGGCACAACCCCAGGATGCAGAGGACGGCCCAGACGTATTCCATATTACTTCTGGCGGCTGTCCACCACGCGAACAGCCTTGCCGTCGCTCTTGGGGATGGAGTCGCTCTGGACGAGCTCCACGCGCGGGGTGAGCAGGATTTCGTTGCACAGGCTCTTGGCGATTTTTTTCTGGAGTCCCTGCAGGGCGCGCATGTCTTCCACGAAATATTCCTCCTTGATCTCCACCTTGACCTTGAGCTGGTCGGTGACGCCCTCGGTGAAGAGCTCGATCAGGTAGTTCTGGCCGACTTCGGGCATGGCCATCAGGCATTGTTCGACCTGCATGGGGTAGATGTTCACGCCCTTGAGGATGATCATGTCGTCGGCGCGGCCCGCAATGCGGTCGATGCGGCGATGGGTGCGGCCGCACGGGCAGTCGCCGGGCAGGAACCGGGTCAGGTCGCGGGTGCGGTAGCGGATGATCGGCATGCCTTCGCGGGTGATGGTGGTCATCACCAGTTCGCCGATCTCGCCTTCGGGCACATGCTTGCCTGTTTCGGGATTGATGATCTCGGCGATGTAGGCGTCCTCCCACAGGTGCATGCCCTTTTGATGCTCGCATTCGAAGGCCACGCCAGGGCCGTTCATCTCGGAGAGGCCATAGGAGTTGTAGGCCTTGATGTGCATCATCTGCTCTATTTTGCGCCGGGCCTCCTCGGTGTGGGGCTCCGCGCCGATGAGCGCTATGCGCCAGGGCATGTCCTCGACCTTGAACCCGGCTTCCTCGACCTTCTGCGCGAAGTAGAGGGCGAAGGAGGGGATGATGTGCAGGACGGTGACGCCGAAGTCGCGGATGAGCTTGATCTGGCGTTTGGTGTTGCCCGCTCCCGCCGGAATGGTCAGCATGCCGAGGCGTTCGCTGCCGTAGTGGATGCCCAGGCCGCCGGTGAACAGGCCGTAGCCCGAGGTATTCTGGAGCACGTCGGATTTGCGGCAGCCGCAGCAGTACATGGAGCGGGCCATGAGGTCGGCCCAGCGGTCCAGGTCGCGCTGGGTGTAGAAGACGGCGGTGGGGGTGCCGGTGGTGCCGCTGGATGCGTGGAGCCGGACGAAATCATCCACCGGGCGGGTGAGCATGCCATAGGGATACTGGCTGCGCAGGTCGTCCTTGGTTGTGAAGGGCAGTTTTTCGATGTCGCTCGCATGGGTGATTTCGCCGAGGTCGAAATCGGCCAGCCGTTCGGCGTAGAAGGGCGACTTGCGGGCGTTGGCGATGGTCTTTTTGAGGCGCTCCACCTGGAGGGCCTCCAGGGAGTCGCGGTCCAGGGCTTCCATGGGATCGTAATACATGGCGAATGAGGGGGGGGTAGAGGGTTAGACTCCTTCGGGCAGTTCCGAAGGGTAGGGAGTCGCGTCCATGTTCTCGAACAGGGTGAACTCCTTCTTGAAGAAAAGTTCGCATTTGCCCACCGGGCCGTTGCGCTGCTTGGCGATGATGACTTCCGCGACGTTTTTCAGCGGGTTGTCCTCGTTCTTGTTGTAGGCTGCGTCGCGGTAGAGGAAGATGATGATGTCCGCGTCCTGCTCGATGGCGCCGGATTCGCGCAGGTCCGACATCATCGGCCGCTTGTCCGACCGCTCCTCGACCTTGCGGTTGAGCTGCGACAGGGCGATGACCGGAATGCTCAACTCCTTGGCCAGGGCCTTGAGGCTGCGGGAAATCTCGGAAATCTCCTGCTCGCGCGAGTCGATGCGGTGGCTGGCCCGCATCAGCTGGAGGTAGTCGACGATGACCAGCCCGAGGTTGTGCTCCGCCTTGAGACGGCGGCAGCGGGCCTGCAACTCCAGGGTGGACAGGGCGGGCGTGTCGTCGATGAAGATGGGCGCGCGGGACAGCACGTCGCCCGCCTCGTACAGCTTCTGCCAGTCCTCGTCGTCCAGAAAGCCGGTGCGAAGGTTCTGGAGCCCCACCTTGGCCTGCACGGCCAGCAGGCGGGTCATCAACTGCTCCATGCTCATTTCCAGCGAGAAGACCACGGTGGGGATATCGGACCTGGCCGCCGCGCGCAGGGCCACGTTCAGGGCAAAGGCGGTCTTGCCCATGGAGGGGCGGCCGGCCATGATGATCAGGTCCGAATTCTGGAGCCCGGCGGTCATGGAGTCGAAATCGTGGTAGTGCGTGGCGATGCCGGTGATGGCCGATTTGTTCTCGTACTTGCGGGTCAGGTCCTCGAAAACGCGGTCGAGCAGACGTTTGGAGTCGAGCTGGTTGTTGATGGCCTGGCCCTGGGCGATGTTGAAAATCGCCTTTTCGGACCGGCCGAGCAGTTCCTCCACGTCGTCCGCCTCGAAGCAGTCGGCGATGATCCGGCCCGAGGCGTCGATGAGCTGACGCTGCACCGACTTGCCGCGGACGATGCGGGCGTGGTGCAGGGCATTGGCCGAACTGACCACGGAATCGGCCAGCTCGAAGAGGTAGACCGGACCGCCGACGGTGTCGAGAACCCCCTGGTTTTCCAGGTGGTCCTTGACCGTGACCAGATCGACGGGGACGTCTTTCCTGTAGAGTTCGATGAAGGCCTGGAAAATCCGCCCGTGGGCCGGGGAGTAGAAGTCGTCGGCGTCGAGGATGTCCACGAGTTCGTGGAAGATGGTGCGGGACTGGAACACGCCGCCGAGTACGGCCTGCTCGGCTTCGAGATTGTGGGGCGGAACTTTGCGTAAAAGATCGGAAGAGGCCCTTTCCAGGGCCCCTTCCGTATTGGATTCGAATCGGCCTGAGTTAGGCTTCTGCTGTTGCGGCGTCTTCGGACTGGGCATCGCTTGCTTCAGTTTCCTCGATCGCCTCTTCAGGCTTGCTGGGGGTTTCCTCGATGACTTCTTCCTCGATCACGCCGCCCTCGCGCAGCACGGAGAGCTTCAGCTCGCCGCGCACGTCCGGGTGCAGCTTGATTTCGACGACGTATTCGCCGAGGGAGCGGATGGGTTCGGGCAGAAGGATCTTGCGGCGATCGATCTCGATGCCGCGAGCCTCCATGGCCTCGCCGATGTTGGCGGAGGTGACGGAGCCGTACAGCTTGTCGCCTTCACCGACGCGCACGCGGATTTCCACCGGGGTGGAGGCGATCTTGTCGGCCAGGCCTTCGGCCTGGGTGCGCAGGGAATCGGCCTGGGACTGGAGCGTGCGGCGCTCCAACTCGAAAGCCTTGAGGTTTGCAGTGGTGGCGGGCTTGGCAAGTCCCTGGGGAATCAGGTAGTTGCGGCCGTAGCCGGGCTTCACGGTAACAATTTCTCCGAGTCGACCAAGAGAGTCGACGTCAGCGCGTAAGATAAGTTTCATGTTTCGCTCCTTGCCCTACATGTTGCTCCGTTTCTTCACATCGGTGCTGTGAACGGTGGTGTAGAACAGAAGGGCCATCTGACGGGCGCGCTTGATTTCATTGGTCAGGGCACGCTGGTGCTTGGCGCAGGTGCCGGTGATGCGGCGGGCGATGATCTTGCCGCGCTCGGTGATGAAATCGCGCAGGATGTCGGGGCGCTTGTAGTCCAGGGGGAGATCCTTGTCCGCGCAGAAGCGGCAGAACTTCTTCCTCGGGGTGAATTTTTTGCGGAATGCCATGGTCGGAACCTCCTAGGCAGCCAGTTTGACGGTCATGAACTTGAAGATGCCGTCGGTGATGCGGATGTTGCGTTCCAGTTCCGCCACCAGCGCGCCGGGGGCCTCGAAGACCAGGCGCACATAGTATCCGCGGGTCTGCTTCTGGACGGGGTAGGCCAGCTGGCGGATGCCCCAGTCGTCGGTCTCGACCATTTTGCCGCCTTCGCGCTCCACGATGTCGACGAGGTTGCCCAGGATTTCCTTCCTGTTGTCCTCGGCCAGCTCGGGAGAGAGAAGCACAAGCGTCTCGTAGTTGTTTTCCATTCGTATAACTCCTTTTGGTCATAGGCCCTTTCCCAACGGAGGAAAGAGCAAGGCAAGGGGGGATTTATTAGTTGGATTCGGCGCGGCTGTCAAGCCCGCCTTTCCCCCGCGTCATCTATTGATCCTTATCCTTATTATCCTTGTCCTTGGGCGGCGTCCAGCCGCACTGGCCCTCGCGGGGGCCTCATCCACCGCCGCCGAACTTGCGGCGGACGATGTTGCCCACGACCATGGCCAGCAGAAACAGGCCGATCAGTTGCAACCATTCCATCATGGCATGTCCTAGACGCCGAGCGTTTCGCCGGTCAGCAGGCGGTAGGCTTCCAGATAGTTCTCCCGGGTCCGGGCCGCGATTTCGGCAGGCACGCGCGGTGCGGGCGGCTGTTTGTTGAAGCCGATCTCCTCCAGCCAGTCGCGGAAGTACTGCTTGTCGAAGCTGGGCTGCGATCGGCCGGGCGCGTAGCCGTCCATGGGCCAGAAGCGCGAGGAATCCGGGGTCAGCACTTCGTCGATGAGGATCAGGTCGCCGTCAATGGTGCCGAATTCAAACTTGGTGTCGGCAATCAGGATGCCGCGCTCCCTGGCGTAGTCGCGGGCGCGGGTGTAGATGGCCAGCGCCAGGGTCTCGACCTTGCGCATCATCTCCTCGCCGATCAGAGCGGCGGCCTGGTCCAGGGTGATGTTCTCGTCGTGCAGCCCCAGCTCCGCCTTGGTGGACGGCGTGAAGAGCGGTTTTTCCAGCATCTCGGATTCCTTGAGGTTCGCAGGCAACTGGTGGCCGCAGACCCTGCCGGTCTTCTGGTAGTCCTTCCAGCCGGAACCGGAGAGGAAGCCGCGCACGATGCACTCGATGGGCAGCGGCCTGGCCTTTTTCACCAGCGCGGAGCGGTCCTGGAGCATGTCGCGGTACTTGCGCAGGGGGGCGGGATAGTCGTCCACGTCGGTGGCCACGATGTGGTTGGGCACCAGGTCGCGCATCATGTCCATCCAGAACAGGGTGATCCGGTTGAGGACTTTGCCCTTGTCCTCGATGGGGTCGGGCATGACCACGTCGAACGCGGAGATGCGGTCCGTGGTCACCAGCAGCAGTTGGTCCTCGCCCACGGCGTAGATGTCGCGGACCTTGCCCTTGGAGACCAGGGGGTACTCGGAGATGTCGGTTTCGAGAACGGCCATAGGATTTCCTTATTATTATTGAAATGGACGGTTACTTGTTGCGGCATTCCACGCTGCGGGCGTGGGCTTCGAGCCCTTCCAGCCGCGCCAGGCGGGCGATCTTGTCGCCGTGGGCGGCCACGTAGGCGGCGCTGGTGGCGATCACGCTGGATTTCTTGCAGAAGTTCTGCACCGACAGGGCCGAGGAGAAACGCACGGTCCGAAGCGTCGGCAGGACGTGGTTGGGTCCGGCGAAGTAGTCGCCCACGGGCTCGGGCGAGTGCTGGCCCATGAAGATGGCCCCGGCGTGGCGGATGGAACCGAGGATGGCCCACGGGTCGGCCACGGCCAGCTCCAGGTGCTCGGCGGCCAGCAGGTTGATGAGTTCAACCCCGGTGTCCATGTCCGGAACGGTGATAATCGCGCCCCATTGGTCCAGTGAGTTCGAGGCGATGTCGCAACGGGGCAGGGCGGCGCACTGGGCATTCAGCGCCTCGCGGACCTTGGCGGCCAGCGCGGTGTCCGGGGTGACCAGGATGGAGGCAGCCAGGGGGTCGTGCTCGGCCTGGGAGAGCATGTCCGCCGCCAGCCAGGCCGGATTGGCGGAGCCGTCGGCCAGGATGGCGATCTCGCTCGGCCCGGCCACCATGTCGATGCCGACCTGGCCGATGAGCTGGGACTTGGCCGTGGCCACGAAGATGTTGCCGGGTCCGGCCAGCACATCGCACGGAGCGATGGTCGCGGTGCCGAAGGCCAGGGCGGCGATGGCCCAGGCGGAGCCGGAGAGGTGGATTTCATCCAGGCCGAGCAGGGCGGCCGTGGCCAGGATGTAGGGGTTCAGGGTGCCGTCCTTGCGCGGGGGCGAGGTCACGGCGATGGAGCCTACCCCGGCCTCCTGTGCGGGGACGGCGTTCATGATCAGGCTGGAGATGAGCGGGGTTTCGCCGCCCTGTCCGCCGGGCACGTAGAGGCCCACGCGGTCCACCGGGCGGACGATCTGGCCGAGGATCGTGCCGTCCTCGCCGGTGGTCCACCAGGATTTTTCTTTCTGGTTGGAATGAAAATCGCGGATGCGGCCGATGGCTTCCCGGAGGATGGCCGCGTCGTCGGCCGGGATATCGCGAAGGGCCTGGGCGATGGCCGCCTTGTCCACTCGGATCATGGCCGGGGTGAAGTCGGCGCAATCGAATTTGCGGGTGTATTCGGCCAGGGC
Source organism: Pseudodesulfovibrio sp. (assembly GCA_036584335.1). Taxonomy (GTDB): domain Bacteria; phylum Desulfobacterota; class Desulfovibrionia; order Desulfovibrionales; family Desulfovibrionaceae; genus Pseudodesulfovibrio. The sequence continues at coordinate 17,745 of JAZHDH010000107.1, forward strand.
CTCGTCGCCACGCGCCTTCACGTCGGCCAGGATGTCGCGGACGATGGCGTCAACCTTGTCGTCGGGGTTCCGGCGCTGGTCCATGCGGGCGGCGATGGAGGCCCAGTCCCCGGGGCCGGAATAGGTCAATTGCTTGCAAGGCATGGTCACCTCGGATTTGCTCGTTGTGGCGGGGCGATGCCGCTCCGCCCCCCTGTGCGGCGGGGAGCCAAGGTATAGCCGACCGCTGCCCAAAAGTCGAGCCGCGAAAAGGAGAGGGCCGGGGTTTGCACTCCCCGGCCCTCTGGGCGTTACTTGGGTTTAGGCGGCGTTCAGGCCGCCTGCAGATCCAAGTCGAAGCTTAGAACTGGTACATGATACCGGTGCTGACCTTCCAGGCGTCGCCGCCCTTCTGACCTTCGGTGTTGTCCCAACGCTCTTTCTTGGTGTCGAGGTTCAGGTAACCGAGGTCGAGGGAGAGGGTCAGGCCGTCGTACAGCTTGTAGCCGGTGTTGAAGTCGACTTCCCAGAGGCTGTCGTCTTCGGTCAGGGTGCGGCCGTACTTGTAGTTGTAGTTGTTGTTGCCAGCGAGACCAGCGGACTGGTTGAAGGCGTTCTTGTCGTTGGTGCCCTGGGCGTAGATCAGGTGGAAGTCGTGGGTCAGACCTTCGGCGAAGGACTGGATGTCCTTCAGGGACAGGCCCAGAGCCCAGAAGCCCATGTAGTCGTTGGTTTCCTGGATGGAACCGTTCAGCAGACGGTCACCACCGAAGAAGAAGGAGCCGATGGCCCAGTTCTGGGCGGCCAGCACGGGCATACGCTCGGACTTGCCACCGCTCTTGGAGGCGTTTCCATCTTCACCGGAGGTGTAGGTGAAGAACACTTCCGGGGTCATGAAGTCCCAACCCTTGTATTCCAGGGCGGCGTCGAACAGCCAACCGGAACGCTTGTTGTTGTCGATCTTGGAGTCGACCTTACCGTAGTTGAAGTCGGCCTTGACGACGAACGGATCGAACAGATCCATGGTGAAGGCGGCGCCCAGCCAGTAGGCGTTGTCGAAGTCGGCGCCGTTGGCGTTGGTGGAGGCGTTGGTGGCGGCCAGACCGACCAGGTTGCCACCGGCAGCGGTAGCAGCGGAGTAGTTGGTGCCGATCGGGGAGTACATGCCGAACGGGGTCAGGGAGATGCCGTCGAAGGTCAGGGGCAGGGCCGCGATGTAACCATCAACGTAAGCGTTCTTGTTGGTAGCGGCAGCGTTGCCACCGTCAGTGGCGCGGGCGTAACCGACCAGGAAGCCGACGTTGTCGGTGATGGCGCCGGAGACGACGGCGGAACCGATTTCTTCGTCCAGGATCAGGGAGCCGCCGCCGAAAGCGTTCGGCAGGGATACGGCCTGGTAACCGGCGCGGACGTTGATGTCAGTGCCGGGGTAGTTGAAGTCCAGGAACGCGCGACGGACGCCGATGACGCTGTTGGTGTTACCCATGTCGAAAGCGCCCTGGCCCCACTTCGCGGTGCCGATACGGGTGTACAGAACGCCCTTCAGGTTCTCGTTGGCGATGAACTCGAAGATGGTGTCGGCACGCTGGGAAACGCCGAAGGCGCTGCGGTCGGTGTCGGTGGAGTTGGCGATGTCGTCATCGAAAGCCCAGTTGGCATTCCAGTTGGCCTCAACGATCCAGGTGCCGGTCGCCTTGATGTCGGCGGCGGAAGCCACGGCGGCGCTGAGCACGAAGGCGCAGAGCACGGCGAGGATGATCAAACGTTTCATTGCATTCTTCCTTTTTTTGCGGTTTGTTCCAAGTAAACGCCTTTACTGCCCAACTCTCTACCCCAACCCGTCCTCTCTTGGCAAGGGGGTTTGGCCAAAAAAAGCGCTTTGGGTAAAAATTTTTTTACCGGCAAAAAAATTGTACCGAACTGAAACCCGTGATTGAAGTAACTCATTGATTTAAAAGTCAATTGATCAAATTTTGGCAGGGGTGATTTGTTGCCGAACTTGCGGTAGAGTCGATTCAAACAGAAATTTTTCTGAAAAAAACCACATCGAGATGACCCTGGAGTTCAAATTTTTTGCCGCCGAGTATCCGGACACCCCGGGCGTGTATCTGATGAAGAACGCGCGGGGCCGGATCATCTACGTGGGCAAGGCCAAACGGCTGCGCCGACGCCTTTCGTCCTATTTTCAGCGCAGCAGCGGGCACACGCCCAAGACGCGGGCCTTGGTCGGCCAGGTGGCCTCGGTGGACGTGCTGCTGACCGGCACGGAAAAGGAGGCCCTGCTCCTGGAGTCCGGGCTGATCAAGAAGCACCGGCCCCGCTACAACGTGGTGCTCAAGGACGACAAGCAGTACGTCCTGTTCAAGCTCGACAAGCGGTCGGATTTTCCGAGGCTGACCATCACCCGCAGGGTCGCCCGCGACGGGGCGGTCTATTTCGGGCCGTTCACTTCGGCCGCAGCCGCGCGCATCACCTGGAAGCTGCTCGGCAAGGTCTTTCCCCTGCGCAAGTGTTCGGACCATGTTTTCCAGAACCGCGTCCGTCCCTGCCTGTACCACGACATCCACCAGTGCTTCGCCCCCTGCGTGAAGCCGGTGGACCCGGACCTCTACGCCGAGCAGGTGCGCCGGGTGGAGATGCTGCTTTCGGGCAAGTCGGGCGAACTGGCGGCCCAACTGGAGCGCAGCATGGCCGAGGCTTCGGCCGACCTCGAGTTCGAGCGCGCCGCCGAGTATCGCGACCAGATCCGGGCGATCCGACAGACCGTGGAAGGCCAGGTGGCAGTGGTCCATGACAATCGCGACCGGGACATCATCGGCCTGGCCGAAACCGGCGCGGGGCTGGGGCTTGGGCTGCTCTTCATCCGCCAGGGACGGCTGCTCGACCAGATGACGTTCTTCTGGCCCGGGCTGACCCTGGACGAGGGGCCAGAGGCGGTGGGCAGCTTCCTGGCGCAGTTCTACGGTCCGGGCCGGTTCATCCCTCCGATGATCGTCGCGCCGTTCGGCGAGGACGACGAGGCGCTGGCCCAGGTGCTTTCCGACCGGCGGTCCGGCCGCGTGCGCATCGCCCCGCCGCACACGGGGCAGGAGAAGAAGCTGGTGGACATCGCCCGCAACGTGGCCCGGCAGGCCGGGGAACGCAAGGATTCCATCGCGGCCCGGCTGCGCCAGGCCTTGCGGCTGGCCGGGGAGCCGGTGCGCATCGAGTGCGTGGACGCCTCGCACTTGGGCGGGCGGGACATGCGCGTGGGCCAGGTGGTTTTCGAGGACGGACGGCGCGACAAGGATGCCTCGCGCCTTTACGCCTTCCCCGAGCTGGAAGGCACGGGCGACGACTACGCGGCCCTGGCCGCCTGGGCGCGGCGGCGGGTGGAATCCGGCCCGCCCTGGCCGGACCTGGTGCTGATCGACGGCGGCAAGGGGCAGCTTCGGGCCGTGGAGCAGGCCCTGGCTGGATGCGAGGAGGACGTCTGCTGGGAGCTGGCGTCCATCGCCAAGGGCGAGTCGCGCCGGGCGGGCGAGCTGGGCGACGTGATCTTCCGGCCGGGCCGCAAGAACCCGATGAACCTCAAGCCCGGCAGCGCGGAGTTGCTCTTCCTTCAGATGATACGGGACGAGGCCCACCGGTTCGTACTCGGGCGGCAGCGGCGGGCGCGCAAGCAGGCCGTGCTCAGCAGCGAGGTGACCTCGCTGCCCGGAGTGGGGCCGAAGACCGCGCGCGTACTCTGGGACCGGTTCGGGTCACTGGAGGCCATGGCCGGGGCCGAGTCGGGGGCCATCGAATCCCTGCCGGGCATCGGCAGGAAGCGCGGCGCGAGGATTCACGCCGCGCTCCAGGCATTGCGGAACGCCCGCAAGGGCTAGAAGGCGACGGTTTCGCCCACGGCCATAGGCACCAGTTCGGTGTCCGGGGCCAGGAGCGACAACTGTTCGGCCAGGCTTTCGGTGTTTTGCGCCAGGATGGGCCAGGTGCCCCAGTGCTGCGGGATGAGCTTCTTGCATTTGAGGAGCTTGCAGGCGTAGGCCGCCTGCTTGGCGTCCATGGTGAAGCGGCCGCCCACGGGCAGGATGGCGATGTCGATGTCGTGGAACTTGGCGAAGAGCGCCATGTCCCCGAACAGGCCGGTGTCCCCGGAGTTGTAGATGCAGGCGCCGTCGGCCAGGGTCAGGATGAATCCGGCGGGCGTCCCGTGGATGGAGGAGTGGACGGCCTGGACCATCTTCACGTCGATGCCCAGTCGGCTGACCGTGCCGCCGATGTTCATGCCCACGCCCAGATGCTCGGGCAGCCCCTGCCCGAGCAGGTCCTGGATGACCTCGAACACCCCGACCACCTCGGCGTCATGGCGTACGGCCAGTTCCAGGGCCTGGCCGATGTGATCGGCGTGGTCGTGCGTGACCAGGATGAGATCGCACTCCTTGATGTCCGTATGCTTCAGGGGCGCGGACGGGTTGCCCGCGAAGAAGGGGTCGATGAGGACCGTGCCCCCCGGGGTTTTCAGGCCGAAATTCGCGTGTCCGTACCAGGTGATCTCCATGCTGTCTCTCCTTATTCCCCCCAGCGCGCGTACAGGGCGTGGGGAATGTCCAGTTGATCGAGCACCTTTCCGGCCAGGTGGTCGGCCAGGGCCTCGATGGTGGCCGGGCGGTGGTAGAAGCCGGGGCAGGCGGGCAGGATGACGGCTCCGGCCCGGTCGGCCGCGAGCATGTTGCGCAGGTGGATGGACGAAAGCGGGGTTTCGCGCACCACCAGGATGAGCTTGCGCCGCTCCTTGAGCGCGACGTCCGCCGCGCGGTGGATGAGGTTGTCCGCCCGGCCGGTGGCCACGGCCGAAAGGGTGGCCATGGAGCAAGGGCAGACGATCATGCCATGGTGCACCCATGACCCGCTGGCCGGAGGCGCGGCGATGTCGTCCGCCTGATGCACCATGGCGGCCGACGAGGTCAGCGCGTCCTCGGCGAGGTCGGTTTCCAGTTCGAGCACCCTGCGGGCGGCGTCCGAGACGACGAGGTGCAGCTCCACGTCCGGGACGGCGGCGAGCGCCCGGGCCAGGGACACGGCGTACAGGGTGCCGCTGGCCCCGGTGACGGCCAGAATGATTCGTTTTTTGTCCATCGCCTTACTCCGGGGAAAGGGGTGCGGGTTCATCGTGCATGGTGTGGCTTACCAGCGTATAGAATTTTATGAGATTTTCTTGCAAGTATAAAACCCGTTTCCTGCATTGCGGCGGGAGGGAGCGCGAGGTTGGCGAACCCAAGGATAGCCTTGACAAAGCGGGGGCCGGGGTATAGCTACTTCGTTCCCGGATGAATCCGGGCGGTTCTTTCACAAAAGCCGTACCGCCAGGCGGTGCGGCAGGTTGGCGAGGCAGG
>JAZHDH010000108.1:0-4968 GCA_036584335.1 Pseudodesulfovibrio sp.
GATCTTGAACCGGGTGGCGATGCGCTCCAGCTCGATGCGCTGGATGACGTCGACCAGGGTGATGGCCGTGCCGGACGCCCCGGCGCGGCCCGTGCGGCCCGCGCGGTGGACGTAGGATTCCGGGTCCTCGGGCGGCTCCATCATGAAGACGTGGGACAGCTCCGGGATGTCGATGCCGCGCGCGGCCACGTCGGTTGCGACCAGAAAGCGCAGCTTGCCTTCCTTGATCCTGGACATGAGTTCTTCGCGCTTGGCCTGGGTCAGGTCCGAGGTCAGCCCCTCGGCGTCGAAGCCGAACTGGGAGAGCAGGGCGGAGGTGAACTCGACGTTGCGCTTGGTGTTGGAAAAGATGAGGGCCGAGGTGGGGTTCTCCAGCTCGATGAGCTTGATGAGCTTGCGCTCCTTGCCCATGGCCGGGACCTCCACGAACTGGTGGGTGATGGCCGTGATGTTGCCCTCTTCCGAGGACAGGCTGAGGAAGGCGGGCCTGGTCATGAACTCTTCGGCCAGGCGCAGCACGGACTGCGGGAAGGTGGCCGAGAACATGTACGCGCCGTCGATCTTCTTGGGCAGGTAGCGCTTGACCTCGACCATGTCCGGGTAGAAGCCCACGGAGAGCATGCGGTCGGCCTCGTCGAAGATGACCACGCGCAGCTTGTCCAGCGTCAGGTTGCGCCGCACGAGGTGGTCGAGGATGCGGCCGGGGGTGCCGACCACGAGTTGCGCGCCGGTGCGGAAGGCGTCGAGCTGCTCCTTGTAGCCCACGCCGCCGTAGACCGCGACCACGCCGAAATCGTCGCCCATGAGCATCCGGGCCTCCTGGGCCACCTGCTTGGCCAGCTCCCGGGTGGGAACCATGACCAGGGCCTGGCATTCGGGCCGGGAGGCGTCGAGCTTCTGGATCAGCGGCAGCACGAAGGCCCCGGTCTTGCCCGATCCGGTGCGCGCCTGGACCATGACGTCCTGGTCGGCCAGGAGCTGGGGCAGGGCCTTTTCCTGCACGGGCATCAGGGACTGCCAGCCCGCGCGTTCGCAGGCGGCTTTGAGGGCTTCGGGGAGTTCCTCGAAGTGGATCGAGGGAAATTCGTCGGTTGCGGCTGTTTCGCCGCGAGGATCGATGGGGGTTTCTTTTTCCATAATACTCTTGTGATTGAATGTGGTTCCCGGCGGTATCGTTTCGTTTGCTCGGCCGGGGTGAATCAATGAAGTCGGCGCATTCTATACCTTTTGGCGCATTTGCACAATGGGCCGCGATCAGTGGGCATCCGCCCAGGTCCGGCCGGTGCCCATGTCCACCTTGAGCGGCACGGCGAGCGCCTCCGCGCCCTGCATGATCGCCACGAGCCGCGCGCCCGCCGCCGCGATGTCGGCGGCCGGGGCCTCGACGATCAGTTCATCGTGCACCTGGAGCAGCAGCCGCGCGCCCAGGCCCCTGAGCTCCGCGTCGTTGTGGGCCGTGATCATGGCCTGCTTGATGATGTCGGCGGCCGTGCCCTGGATGACCGTGTTCACGGCCTGGCGGCGCGCCTCGGACGCGACCATGTTGTTGGCCGAGTGCAGCTCGGGCAGCAGGCGGCGGCGTCCGGCCAGGGTGGTGACGAAGCCGTGTTCCTGGGCGTCCTTGACGATGGTTTCGTAGTACGCCTTCAGCGTGGCCAGCTTCTCGAAGTAGCGGGCCGTGAACTCCTTGGCCTCGTTCTGGGTGATGGACAGTTCGCGGGCCAGCTTCTGCACGCCCATGCCGTAGATCAGGCCGAAGTTGATGGTCTTGGCGTTGCGCCGCTCGTCGGGCCGGACGTCGGCCGGGGCCTTGTCGGCCAGCAGGGCTGCGGTGCGGGTGTGGATGTCCTCGTCGTGGCGGAAGGCGTCGAGCAGCGCCGGGTCCTGGGAAAAATGGGCCAGCACGCGCAGCTCGATCTGGGAGTAGTCGGCCGCAGCCAGGAGCATGCCCGGCCCGGCCGTGAAGCAGGCGCGCATGCGCGGGCCGTGCACGCCCCGGATGGGGATGTTCTGGAGGTTGGGCTGGGAGCTGGAGAGCCGCCCGGTGGCCGTGGCCAACTGGTTGAAGTGGGTGTGCAGCCGCGATTGCCCGTCCACCAGCTTGGGCAGCGGCTCCAGGTAGGTGGAGCGCAGCTTCTCCAGCATCCGGTATTGCAATATCTCCTCGACGATGGGGTGGGCGTCGCGGATGTTTTCCAGCACCTGGTTGGCCGTGGAGCGCTGGCCCGTGGCCGTCTTGCCGCCCGCCTTGATGTCCAGCCTGTCGAAGAGGACAACGGCCAGCTGCTGGCTGGAGCGGATGTTGAACTCCTCGCCCGCGTGGCCGATGATCGAGCGCGTCAGGGCGTCGAGCTGGCCGGACACCTCGTCCAGGAACGACTTGAAGGCCGAGAGATCGATGGTGACGCCCGCCTTTTCCATGGACACCAGCACCGGGATGAGCGGGGTCTCCAGGTCGCGCATCAGCGGCCAGAGGCTGGCGCTCTCCACCTGCCCCTTGATGCCGTCGCGGTAGGCCAGGGCGGCCAGGCCCTGCGCGCCGGGATGCAGATTCTCGGCCGCGCCTGCGAACTCGGGGCGGCCGTCCTGGTACAGGGACTGGCGCAGGCGCGGCCAGGCGTAGTTGCGCGCCTCGGGGTCGAGCAGATAGGCGGCCAGGCTGAGGTCGAACCAGCGTTCGGACGGGAGGGCTCCCCATTCGCCGTTGGCGCGCAGGAGGTCCTGCACCGAGGGCGTGGCGATGATGGCCGCGCGGGCGAGCGCTTCGGCCAGGGCGGCCACGGGGCCGGTATAGCGGTATTCCGCGCCGCCAAGGCCGAGGAAGAAGGCGTCGTCCTCGAAGACCAATCCCACCTCCTTGCCGGTGAGCGCGGGCAGGCCGTCCGGGGCTGGGACCTCGGCCACCGGCAGGGGCTCTTCCGGGGCCTTGGGCGCTGCTGGTGCGGAGCCGAAGAGCGACAACTGCTGCGCCGCGCCCGCCGGAGCGGCCTTGGGCTCCACGCGGGGCGCGCCGTCCGGGGCGGGCCGGGGCACCAGCGACTTGATGCCGCGCAGCTCGTATTCGTCCAAAAAATCGCGCAGCGGCGCATGGAGCAGGGGGCCGCGCCGGAACACGCCCAGGTCCATGACGCAGCAGTCGGGCTTCATCCGGGTCAGTTCGCGGTAGGTGAAGACGTTGTCCAGCTCGGGCTCCACCTTTGCGCGCAGCTTTTCCGGGAGCTTGCCGACGTTGGCGCGCAGGTCCTCCAGGGTGGGGCCGGTCTCGGCGAAGATCTTGCGCGCCGTGACCGGGCCGATCTTGGGGATGCCGGGGATGTTGTCCGCCGAGTCGCCGATGACCGCCTGGAAGTCGGGCCAGGTGGCGGGCTCCATGCCCTCGGCCTGGCGGAAGGAGGCCAGGGTGTGGATGGTCTCGTTGCGCCCCTGCTGGCTGACCATGACCACGTTTTCGTCCAGGCACTGCTTGAGGTCTTTGTCCGAGCCCAGAATGATCACGGGCCGCTCCCGCTTGTAGCGGTCGGCCAGGGAGCAGATGCAGTCGTCGGCCTCCACGCCGTCGGCCACGTGCAGCCGGACGCCGAGCAACTCCACGCCCCGGCGCACCGGCTCCACCTGCTGGGCCAGGGGCTCGGGCATGGCCGGGCGCTGGGCCTTGTACAGGTCGTAGAGCGCGTTGCGGAAGGTCGGGCCCTTGCCGTCCATGATGAAGGCGATGTGGGTCGGGTTCTCGTCGCGCAGCAGGTTCAGCAGCACGCGCAGCACGGTGTTGATGGCGTTGGTCGGGAAGCCGTCGGACCGCGAGAGGTCGGCGCGGGCGTAGAAGGCGCGGTAGAGCAGGGCGGTGCCGTCGATGAGGTAGACGGGTTCCTTGTCGAAATGCAGGCGTTCTTTGATGGACATGGCGGGTCTTGGTTCGGGTTTGCCGGACGATGCCGGGGACGGAGCGCGGGGCGCGTACTCCTGTGTACGCGAGAAGGCGGCGTTTTTGAAGGGGCGAAGTCCGCCTTTCGCGGCGGAGAGGGAAAGGGCGGGCTCCGTCGCCGGAACCCGCCCCGTGTCGTTTCAGCCGGTCCCCTATTCCCAGGGGGCCATGAACTCGGCGCTGGCGCCACCGGCCTCGATGTGGGTGATCAGGGCGGAGCCGAACACGGCCGCGTCCATCAGCCCCTCGAAGGGCGCCACCTGCTCCGGGCGGCTGATGCCGAAGCCGAGCGCGATGGGGATGTCGAAGACCTCGCGCGCCTCGGCCAGCTTTTCCTTGATCTTTGCCGGCAGCGACTCGCGCCGGCCCGTGGTGCCGAGCACGGAGACGAAGTAGCAGAAGCCCTCCGCGCCGTCGGCGTAGAGCTTCATCCGCTCCCTGGTGGTGTTCAGGCCGACCAGGGGGACCAGGGACACGCCGCGCGGCCGCATGGCGTCCCTGACGAACGCGGACTCCTCGTGGGGCATGTCGGCGATGATCAGGCCGGAGACGCCGCCCGCCTCGCAGTCGGCGGCGAAGGCGTTCAGGCCGTACTGGTAGACCGGGTTGAGGTAGCCCATCAGCAGCAGGGCGGCCTTGAACCGGCCCTTGCGCGCCTTGAGGCCCTCGAAGATCCAGGCCAGGTTGATGCCGTCGTCCAGGCACCTGAGGGACGCCTTCTCCACCACCGGGCCGTCGGCCACGGGGTCGGAGAAGGGCATGCCGATCTCGATGACCGCCGCGCCCGCCGCGTCCAGCTGCTCCAGTTCCTTCCAGAACCGCTCGCGGTCCGGGAATCCTGCTGGCAGGAAGGGAATGAGCCCCACCTTGCCCCGTTTTCTGGCCTCTTCAATCCTTATCTGCATGGGATTCATGATGATCTCCATTTATGTCTTATGTCTTTCCTTCTCCCAACTTCCGGTCACCGCCGCGAAGCGAAACCAAAAAGTTTTGGAGATTCCAAAGAACCTTTTTCAAAAGGTTCTTTGGCCGCCGGAGGCATTCCT
>JAZHDH010000109.1:0-4963 GCA_036584335.1 Pseudodesulfovibrio sp.
TGCGGCCGCCCCTGCGCACGCGGCCGCTGCGCGTCCTGCCCCCGGTGTCCGCCGCGCGGCAGGGGATCATCACCCGGGTCGAGCCCGCGGGCGGCCGCAAGGTCGTGGCCCTGACCTTCGACCTGTGCGAGCGCGCCCCGCATCTGGCGGGCTACCGCTACGACATCGTCAACTTCCTGCGCGCCCACGACGTCAAGGCGACCTTCTTCGCGGGCGGCAAGTGGATGCGCTCCCACCCGGAAAAGGCCATGCAGCTCATGGCCGACCCGCGCTTCGAGCTGGGCGACCACGCCTGGACCCACGGCAACCTGGCGCTGATGGACGAGGCCGAGGTCCGGCAGCAGATGGACTGGACCCAGGCCCAGTACGAGCTGCTCCACGAGACCCTGGCGGCGCGGGCCAGGGCGCGGGGCGTGGGCCGGGAAATGGCCAAGGTGCCGTCCTCCCTGCGGCTGATGCGGCTGCCATACGGCCGCAACAACGACCGGACCGCCGCCATCCTGGCGTCCATGGGCCTGCCGGTCATCCAGTGGTCCGTGGAGGGCGAGAAGGACGAGCTCGAACGCAGCCTGGACCAGTTGGTGGCCTGGAACCTGAAGAAGGTCCGGCCCGGCGCGATCATCCTGATGCACGCCAACGCCGTGCCGCAGAAGACGCACCTGCTGGCGCCGCTGGTGGTGGAGGCCCTGCGCGCCCGGGGCTACGAGTTCGTCACCGTCAGCGAGCTGCTGCGCATGGGTCCCGTGGTCACGGTGGCCGACGGCTACTTCGACGAGCCCGGCGACAACCGCTACGTGGACGACCTCTTCGGCGGCAAGGGCACCCTGGGCCGGGTGCGCTGACGGGGGCGGCCTTGCGCATCACCACGGCGGACGAACGAGACTTCCCCGAGATCACGGCGGTCTGGGAGGCGTCGGTTCGCGCCACCCACCATTTTTTGTCCGAGGCGGACATCGTCTTTTTCCGGCCGCTGATCCGAAACGAATACCTGGGCGCGGTGGAGCTGCGCTGCGCACGTGACGGAGCAAACCGGATTCTGGGCTTCGTCGGCGTGGCCGGGGAGAACGTCGAGATGCTCTTCCTCTCGCCCGAAAGCCGGGGGCGCGGCCTGGGGCGGATGCTCCTGCACACGGCCGTGGACGAGTTGGGCGCGCGCCGGGTGGACGTCAATGAGCAGAACCCGGCGGCCCTGGGTTTCTACAGGCATATGGGCTTCACGGTCGTCGGGCGCTCGCCCGTGGACGGGCAGGGCAAGCCCTTTCCGCTGCTGCATCTGGAGCTGGCGCAGGCCGGGCCGACGCCCGCATGAGCCCCCGGACTTCGGTCCCGGGGCTTTTTCCATTCCGGGGTCAGGTGTAGCAGATGATGTTCTGGAAGACGGCGGTTTCGGTTACGGCCCGGTACTCGTGCGGCACGTCGGCGTGGAAGCGGCGGGCGTCGCCCTCGGCCAGACGGACCGCGTCGGCCCCGTGGCGCAGCTCCAGCTGGCCGCGCAGGACGACGACGTATTCGACCAGGCCGATCTGGTGCGCGGTGGAGCGCTGACGGTGGTGGTTGGTCAGCGTGACCTCGAAGATCTCCAGCCGCGTCTGCGGGTCGAAGGGGAAGAGGACTCGGACCTGCATGTCCGGGTCGTCGGGGAAGTCGGCCAGGGCCGGGCCGGGCGCGCCCTCGGGCGTGAAGAAGGAGGAGAAGGAAATGCCGAGCCCCCGGGCGATCTTCCACAGCGTGGCGATGGTCGGCGCGGACTCGCCGCGCTCGATCTGGCCGAGCATGGCCTTGGACACCTCTGTGGCCCGGGCCACGGCGTCCAGGCTCATCTCCTTGGACTTGCGGCAGGATTTCAGCCGGTTGGCGATGGTTTCCCGAAAGAGGTCGGCGCTCACGATTTCTCCTTGTGCGTTTTAACGCACGTTGCTAGGGTCGCGGCGTGCGTTATCGCGCACGTTTGGCAACCCATAACAGGGGGCGCGCGGCCGGGCAAGGGCAAGGCGCGCCCCGGGCAGGAGGGACGCATGTCCACGGATTTGCGCCGGAGCGCGCAGCGGGTGCAGGAGTTTCTTTCGCAACTGGACGGGGAATGCGTGGTCCGCGAACTGGACGGGTCCACGCGCACGGCGCAGGACGCGGCGGACAGCATCGGCTGCACCGTGGCCCAGATCGCCAAGTCGCTGGTTTTCCGGGTGCGCGGCGAGGACCGGGCGGTCCTGGTCGTCGCCTCGGGCGTCAACCGGGTGGACACGGGCAAGATTGGCGCGGCCACGGGGCTTTCCCTGCAACGGGCCGACGGAAACTACGTGAAGAAGGCCACCGGGTTCGCCATCGGCGGCATCCCGCCCGCAGGCCACGCCGAGCCGCTGGTCACCTTTCTTGATGCAGACCTGCGGCAGTACGAGGTCATCTGGGCTGCGGCCGGGACGCCCCATGCCGTGTTCCGGCTCACCCCGGACAAGCTGCACGCCCTGACCCGGGGGCAGTGGATGGACCTGCGCGAGGAGAAGTGACGGCCCGCACGTGTGCCGGATGCCCCGGCCCCGCCGCTTTGCGCCGGGGGCTTCTTCATGCGATTCGCCCTTGGCCGGAGGGGCGGAAGCGGTCCCGGAACCCGCCGCTCTTCGGTTCGCCCGCCTCTGCCGCCCCGGAACGCCGCGCCTCCCGCCCCCGAGTCTTTGCCCGTTGCCGAACCCTTCCCGTTCTTCTTCCGGAAACCTTGGCAGAAGGGAACTTTGATTGATTGTTCAAACAATACTGATTAATCAATCAATCAATTTTTATCAAATTCAATTATAACAGAGTATTAGGAGCAAAGATTTTTCTTGAACAAAGAGTTTGTTGTGCTATTCATGGGCCGTGGCCGGGAGGTTCCGGCCTTGACGAGAGTACACCAACAACTTTTGGAGATAGAAGTATGCGCACCTTATCGACTCTGACGATGACGTTGACCATGGTCGCCACCCTCACCCTTTTCGCATCCCTGGCCCTGGCCGCCGGACATCCCGTCGCCACCACCGTGGAGAGCGCCAAGGTTTCCGGCGTGGACACCGACGTGCGCCTGGACGGCCACGTGGTGAAGCAGATCAGCGACGGCAAGTACCTGTTTGCCGACGGCACCGGCGAGCTGCTGGTGGACATCCTGGACCCCGCCCAGCGGAATCTGGCCGTCGAGGGCGCCGAGATCGAACTGACGGGCAACGTCGTCGACAACTTCATGTATACCGAGGTGAAGGCCGACACCGTGGTCGCCCGCAAGTAGCGGACCCGTACTCCGAAAAGCCGAGGGGGAGACTGTTGCAGCAGTCTCCCCCTCTTGTTTCGGGTCGATCCCGTGCGGTCTTTTCAGGAGGCCGTGGTTTGCGAGTTGCGGTCACAAATCGGGGTCGACGGAAAATTCGTTTGCGGCCGACGGGGCGCTTCGCCATTGTCGGTCGGGCCAACGCCAGGATGGTTCTTCGTGAATCCTGCGGACGGCGCACGGCCGTCCGCAGGGTGGTTTCACGCGGTTACTTCGGCATCACGGCCCAGGTGGGCAGGGTGTTCAGGTCCACGCCCCAGAGCAGGGGCAGGATGTAGACCACGAATCCGGTGATGAGCAGGGTGCCGATGATGTTCAGCCACAGGCCCGCCCTGGCCATCTGCTTGATCGTGATGCAGCCCGAGCCGAAGACGACGGCGTTGGGCGGCGTGGCGACCGGGAGCATGAAGGCGTAGGAGGCGGCCACGCAGGCGGCCACGATGGTCGCGAACGGGTGGATGCTCATGGCGATGGCCGCGCTGCCCATGATCGGCACGAGCAGGGTGGCGGTGGCCGTGTTGGAGGTGATCTCCGTCAGGAAGATGGTGATCAGGACGACCACGCCGACGAAGATGAGCATGCTCGTCCCTTCCAGGGCGCCGAGCTGGGAGGCGATGAAGCCCGCCAGGCCCGTCTTGGAGAAGCCGTTGGCGATGGCCAGGCCGCCGCCGAAGAGCAGGATGACGTCCCAGGGAATCTTGACGGCGGTCTTCCAGTCGAGCAGGAATTCGCTCTTCTTGAAGTTGACCGGAATGCAGAACAGGATCAGGGCGCCCAGAATGCCCACGGTGGCGTCGGCCGTGAAGCCGAAGTGGGGCAGGACGGCCTTGACGAAGGCGGCTTTCTTCAGGAAGCCCAGGGAGAGCCAGAAGGCGGCCATGAAGCAGCCCACGACGACGATCTTCTTCTCCTCGCTGGACATGGGGCCGAGTTTCTTCACTTCCTCGTTGATGATCTTGGCGCCGCCGGCCAGCTCCATGTCGCCGGTGCTGAAGAGCACCTTGGTCAGCAGCACCCAGGCCACCGCCAGGGTGATGGCGGCCAGGGGCACGCCGAAGAGCATCCACTGGCCGAAGCCGATGGTCACGCCGAACATCTTCTCGACCATGCCCGCCATGACGGTGTTCGGAGGGGTGCCGATGATGGTGGCCACGCCGCCGATGGACGCGGCGTAGGCGATGCCGAGCATCAGGCCGCGGCCGAAGTTGAACTGCGCGCCCGCATTGTGGCCGCTCTCGCGCAGGTGGTCGGAGGTGAAGCCGGTGGCCTGCTGGATGACGGCCAGGCCGATGGGCACCATCATCATGGCCGTGGCGGTGTTGGACACCCACATGGACAGGAAGGCGGTGGCGACCATGAAGCCCAGGGTCATCTTGGCCGGGCTGGTGCCGATGGCCTTGATGGTGTAGAGCGCCACGCGCCGGTGCAGGTTCCACCGCTCCATGGTCACGGCCAGGAAGAACCCGCCCATGAAGAGGTAGATCAGATGGTCGGCATACGGGGCCGTGGCCGCTGCCGACTTCATGATCCCCAGCAGGGGGAACAGCGCGATGGGCAGCAGGGATGTGGCCGGGATGGGGATCGCCTCCGTGATCCACCAGATGGCCATCAGCGCCGTGACCGCAGCCACGCGCCAAGCCTCGAGTTTCATCCCTTCCGGAGCCGGGATGA
>JAZHDH010000110.1:0-4961 GCA_036584335.1 Pseudodesulfovibrio sp.
CTGGCGCTGTGCAGCACCAACATCTGGGCGCTGATGCTCGACCACCTGCTGACCCAGCCCATCCTGGACCGGCTGACCCCGAGCCGCCCCGCGCCGCAGGACATCGACGCCCTGGTGGATCATGTGACCATCTTCTCCCTGGGCGGACTGGCCGCAGTCAAGGCCACGCTGCGCGCCTGAGCCGCCGCCCCTTGACCCTCCCGCTTTTTCGGGCATATTCCCCGGTACGCCGCGCGCCCCGGCATCCCGCCGGTCGCGGCCAAAGGAATCCCGTGCACCGAACCGTCCCGCGCCTCCTCGCCGCCCTGCTCCTGGCCCTCGCCCTGGGGTCGATCGCGGCCCCGCGCCCGGCCATGGCCCAGGCCCCGGTCCGGCCCTGCCGGGTCGTGGCCGAGTTCCCGCACGACCCGAAGGCCTTCACCGAGGGGCTGTTCATCGAAAACGGCCGCCTGTACGAGTCCTCGGGCGGCTACGGCACCTCCTACGTGGCCGAGGTGGACCGCGGGACGGGCCGCCCCCTGTTGCGCCGCGACGTGGAGCCCCGCTACTTCGCCGAGGGCATCGCCCCGTATGGCGACACGCTGCGCCTGGTCACCTGGCGTTCCGGCGAGGGGTTCATTCTCGCCCTGGACACCCTCGCTCCCAAGGGAACCTTCGCCAGCCGCGCGCCCGACGAACGCACCGAGGCCTGGGGGCTGGCCTTCGACGGCAGCCGCTTCATTCTCAGCTCCGGCACGGACCGGCTCCACTTCCACCAGCCCGAGGACTTTTCGCCCATGGGCGAGATCCGCGTCCGCGACGGCGACCGGGCCGTGCCACTGCTCAACGAGCTGGAATGCGTGGAAGGGATGATCCTGGCCAACCTCTGGAAGCGGGACGAGATCGCGGTCATCGACCCCGCCGACGGAACGGTCACGGCGCGCATCGATCTCGCGCCCCTGCGCGCCCGGGTGGGAGCCGACGCGGGCGTGGCCAACGGCATCGCCTACGATCGCGAAACGGGCCGCCTCTTCGTCACCGGCAAGCACTGGGACAAGCTCTTCGAGATCGAGCCGGACCTCGACGCCTGGCAGCGCCGGGGCAAAGACCGGGAATAGCCCCCGACACCATCCGCCCTGCGCCGTCCAAGGGGCAAAAAGCAGAGCCCCTCGCTGACCGGAGTACGCGAGGGGCTGGTTTTATGCGGGAACGAGACAGATCGCCGCCTTGAATCAATCCTTTAACCAACCGGCAAAAATGCCGATCCCGTAGGCTGTTCACAAGTGGTGCGATGCGAGGAGCAAGAAAAGCGCAAGACCGAAGCGTACTCCCGTACGCGAGGGTTTGCGCTTTTTGCGGCAACGACGCAGATCGCCGCTTTGGGGCAGCCTAACGGCCGCAGCACTTCTTGTATTTCTTGCCCGATCCGCAGGGACAGGGATCGTTGCGGCCGATCCTGGGGCCTTTGCGCACGTTGGGCGGCGGGACCATGGCCCCGTCCACGTAGCGCCAGGCACCGTCCACGCGGCGGAATACCGACCGTTCGTGGTGGTTCAGCTCCTGGCCGTCCATGACGTACCTGGCGGAAAACTCGACCAGCCCCTCGTCGTCCGATTCGCCCCCGGCCTCCACGCCGTGGATCTCCAGGCCGAGCCACTCGGCCTTCTCGGCCCACTCCCGGACGCCTTCCGGATCATGGTTCTCGCGGGCCTCGGGAGCGAGGGAATCGTGCAGGTAGTCGATCTGCCGCTCCACGTAGGCGGTGTAGCGCGAGCGCATCAGCGCTTCGGCGGTAGGCGCGGGTTTTTCCCCGGAAATGTAGAGGTTGCAGCACTCGGCGTGTTCCTTGCCGGAACCGCAGGGACAGGGTCTGGTCATGGGGGTCTCCTCCCTCGAAGGTTTGGCCGGATTGTATAGAAAGCCGCTGCGGTGTCAATCGGGACGGCGGGCTTGCCGGATGCGCCCGGCCGTGGCACCCTGCGCCCATGATCCGGATCACCGATACCGTCGCCATCCCCGAAAGCGAGCTCGGCTTCACCGCCACCCGCAGCTCCGGCCCGGGCGGCCAGCACGTCAACACCACGGACTCGCGCATCACCCTGCTCTTCGACGTGGACGGAAGCCCGAGCCTGACCCAACTGCAGAAGGTCATGGTGCGGGGTAAGCTGGGCCGCCGCATCGACAAGCGCGGCGTGCTGCGGGTCAACTCGCAGGTGTTCCGGTCCCAGAAGTCCAACAAGGAATCGGCCGTGGAGCGGTTCGTGGAACTGATGCGCCAGGCGCTGACGCCCGTGACCGACCGCAAGGCCACGGCCGTGCCGAAGAGCGCCAAGCGGCGCAGGCTGGAGCGCAAGCTGCGCACCGGCGAACGCAAGCGGACTCGGCGCACCCCCGACACCGGCGGCGAATACTGACCCCTACCCCCGCCGCGCGGCCCGCAGGTAGCGCGGCCCGAGCGGCGTCCCGCTCAGGGCCTCGGCCCAATGCAGATAGATCAGCCGCAGATGCCGGTCGAGGATGGCCGGCCCCACCGCGCGGCGTCGGTCCACTTCGGCCCGCCCCAGTCCGGCCAGGGCTCCCAGGAGCGCGGCCAGGCGGTGTTCAGGCCGATGGCGGGCGTTGATCTCGGCATACCCGGCTTCGGCCAGGGCCTCACGCCGGGGGCCGTCGGCCAGCAACCCGCAGACGATGTCCACCAGCCCGTCCATGTCCGCCGGGTCGTAGGCGACCAGGTGCCCGCCGTCGGTGAAAAGCGAGGCGAACCCGTGGCCCACCCGGGGCGTGACCAGGCAGGAGCGCGTGGCCAGGGCCTCGAACACCCGGAAATTGAGGTCCCCGCGCTCGGCGATGTTCAGAACCACCCGCGCCTGGGGAAAGAGCTCGGCAAACTCGCCCTGGCGCACTTCGAGGTTGGGCAGGCGCGCCTTCAGTTCCTTGAGAAAGGCGTGGCGCACGGGCGTGGTCTCCGGGTCCACGTTGCCCGCGAAGAGCAGGTCCCACCGTCTTTCGACCGGCGCGGCGGGCGGATGCTCGTCGCGAATGGGAAAGGGGGGAAGCCAGAGGACGTGATCGTGGTCGAGCCGCAGGCGGAACCGGGGCAGGTGGTCGCGAAGGCTGACGGCCGCCAGGTCGAACCCCTGGGCGTACATGGGCAGCCACGAGTGGATGTGCGAATCGATGGCGTAGATGGCCGTGGGGCAGGGAAAGGACTCGACCCCGAGCAGCGGCGGCGGCATGGAGCAGTCGGCATAGAGCACATAGTCCGGCGCGCGCCCGCACCGCCTCACCAGATCGTCCCAGGTGAAGACCAGGGACCCGGCCAGCGGGAAATACTCGACCTCGAATCCGCGCTCGCGGACCAGGGCTTCCTTGAAATATCTGCCGCCCACCCAGGCGATCAGTCCTGACACATCCGGCTCCTTCCTGCTTCGGGCGGATGGGCCGCCCGCCCCCGTGCATACACCGAAACAGGAGGGCGCGAAAGCCCCCGGACGCCGCCGTGGCGGAAGGGGGCGTTCCGCCGCCCGGCGCACGCCATGGCCGTCTTTGGCGTGTTCTTTGCAATTATGACGGCCAACACGGAAAAAATCACCATCCCTCAACCCGCCAAGCCAATGGAGATGTCAGATGAACCAACTCGTGACCGCCGCACACTTCGCAGCCGCCCGGGACATCAACAAGCAGTTGAACCTGGCCGAAAGCCGGAACAACCTGCCGGTGGTCAACTCCCGCCCGCTGCGCATCGGCCTCGACATCTCCAATGTCTGCAACGTGAACTGCATTTTCTGCCTCGCCAGTGAAGGCCGCATGCGGGCGTCCGACCCCGCCGCCTTCCGCACGCCGGACTATCTCGATCATTTCGAGCCCATCCTGCCCTTCGTCACCAACGTCATCTTCTCCTCTTACGAGGCCCTGCTCAATCCCTGGCTCGACCAGTTCGTGGCGCGCCTGAAAAAAAACAACACGCCCTTCCAACTCTTCTCCAACGGCAAGGGGCTGGAGCCGGAGCTCTCCGAATTTCTCCTGAACAACGGCCTGATGTCGCTGTGGTGCTCGTTTCACGGCGCGGAACGAAAGACCTACGAGTCGATCATGAAAGGATCGAACTATGACCAGGTCCTCGCCAACCTGATGCACATGAAGCACTACATCCGCAAAAACGGGCTGAACTCCGAACTGACCATGGTCTTCTGCGCCATGCGCCGAAACATCGAGGAACTGCCCCGCTACGTGGATCTGGCCCATCGAGTGGGAGCGAAATCCATCCAGGTCAACTACCTGCTGGTGACCCAGGAGAATACCGGGCTGGAGCACGAGGCCATGTGCTTCCATCCCGAACTGTATGACAGCATGGTCCGCGAAGCCATCGCCCGGGCCGCCCGGCTGGGCGTCCAGGTCGGCCACCAGCGCCTCTTCTCCGACGGCGCCAAGGGGGCCGCCACCGGCCCCTGTTTCCGCCCGTGGGAACACATGATCGTGAGCAAGACCGGCACCGTGAGCGTCTGCTGCGGCGGATGTGGCGGCATGGGCAACCTCTTTGAATCCGGCTTCCAACAGGTATGGAATTCCAGCAGGTTGCAGGAATTCCGCGCCAGGGTCAATTCCGAGAATCCTCCGGCTTCCTGCCGCAAGTGCACCCGGGGGCGGGAAAACCCCTGGGACATCGTGAACCACATCACCTACCTCAAAAAGTACGGTAACGAACAACGCCAGGAAGCCGTGGAGGAGCTGCTGCGCAGCGCCCCGCCTTCCGTCCGCATCGATTCGCTGGGCCTGTTGGCCGCCCCGGCCGCCACGGGGGCGAGCTGCTGCACAGCCATCTGACCGCGCACGCCCGGAATCCCGGGCGGCGGTCTTCGCCGTCGGTCCGAGAAAGGATTACCCTTCGATGAGCCCGAGGCGCTCGAAGGCGAGGTAGAGTTCGCGGCTGATCCAGGCGTCGGTGGCCGCGTAGTTGATCTGCTGCGGGGAGAGCTTGTCCT
>JAZHDH010000111.1:0-4895 GCA_036584335.1 Pseudodesulfovibrio sp.
TTTCAAGGCGGTACCCCATGAATATCACCCAGGCGGCCCATGGCAGGGAAATCGATGCCGGGCGCTGCGGACGCCAGCAGCCCGGCGGCCCGTTCGGCCGAGGCGGCCAGCTGCGCCTGCGGGGCGAGCCAGCAGGGGGAGACGAGGGTCTTGACGATCATGCCCGGCCACTACCACGCCGGGCCGGGACCTGCAAAGCGGAACCTCGGCGGGGCGTTGCGGCAGCGGACCGCTCCACGGGGATGGGATGCGCAGCGCAGAAAAAAGTTCCGGGCCGCAGCGAATCCCTCTGCGCGAGGGGGCGAAAGAGGTGCGGCCGCTAGGCGGTGAACTTGGCGATCTCGGCCTTGGACAGGATCGTGATCAGCCGCTTGAACATGTCCGGATCGAAGGCCGAGCGGCACTGCTTGATCCGGGTCAGGGCCTCGAAGGGGGTGAGCGGCTTCCGGCCCGGACCCATGCCCCGGGTCAGGTTGTCGTACTCGTTGCACAGCGCCAGCACGCGGACGTAGGAGGGCAGCATCTCGCCCATGGCCCCGGACGGATAGCCCGAGCCGTCCTCGCGCTCGTGGTGGAAGAGGATGCACTGCAGCGTCTCCTGCGGCAGGGGCAGGGACGAGCACATGCCCACGCCCAGGGCGGGGTGGGACTTGATCATGTCCCGCTCCTCCTGGCTCAGCCCGTCGGGCCGCCGGTGGAACAGCTCCTGGGGCAGCTCCAGCTTGCCGATGTCGTGGAGCATGGCGCCCATGCCCACCGAGACCATCAGGTCCGCGTCCTCGCCGACGTAGGTGCCCAGCACGCTGACGGTCAGGACCATGACCCCGATGCCGTGGCGGAACAGTTCGTTGCCCTCGGTGATGAACCGGGCCAGCTCCTTGAGCGCGTCGTCGCGGGCGATGAACCGGAGGGACTTGGCGATGAGCGTCTGTATCTTGCGGAAGCGGCGCTTGTCGATGTTGCCGGGCAGCTGCTTGTCGAAGGCCTCGCGCGCCAGGGAAACGGTCGCGTCGTTCCAGGCCCGGGCGCGCTCGCGCACCGGGATGGCCTCGTCGTAGAGCACGTCCTGGATGTTGTCCTGCACGTAGGCGGCGTAGAAGGCGTAGTCCTCGGCCCGGACGTAGAGGTGCTCCACGCCCAGCCGGGACAACCGCTCCTTGTGGGCGTCGGTGAAGAGTTCGCCCTTCTCGGCGTAGAGGACGTAGTTGTCGTCCTGTTTCAGATAGAGGGAGAATCCGCCCACGCGGGACGGTATGACCATGTAGGGGGAAACCTTGAACAGGTTCTGCACCTTCGGGGTCGGGGCTTGGTCCTCTTTCCGGTTCGCGCCGTTTCCGGCGGGCGTGCTCTTGCCCATGGTATCCTCCTGGGGGGACGGCGGGAACCTGCGCCCGGCCCCGCCCTTTCGGGGGCTGGCCTCGCATGGATCCGGCAACCCGGCCATCTCCCTGCAAATGGGGGGAGATCCGTGGCTTTCCGTCCCCGCCTCGCGGCGGGTTTGGCTTTGTCTTCCATGGTTACCATACCCGCCCGGTCAGGGATTGTAAACGATTGCGCCTGCCGCTTCATCGGCAGCCGCGCCGACCGGATACAGGGGCGCTGAACGGAATTCCCGCCCCCCGCAACCAGCGCTTGCCTTCAACCTGGGAATGCTTATCCTCCCGGGATGAACCAACCCGCACCCAAGCACTGCATCCATATAGAAGGCGCCCGTCACCACAACCTCAAGAACCTGACCCTGGACATCCCGCGCGACCAGCTCGTCGTGGTCTGCGGCCCGTCCGGGTCCGGCAAGTCCACCCTGGCCTTCGACATCGTCTACGCCGAAGGCCAGCGCCGCTACGTCGAGTCGCTCTCGGCCTACGCCCGCCAGTTCCTGCCCCAGATGGACAAGCCCGACGTGGACAAGGTCGAGGGGCTCTCGCCCGCCATCTCGCTGGAGCAGCAGACCGCCACGCGCAACCCGCGCTCCACCGTGGGCACGGTCACCGAGGTCTACGACTTCCTGCGCGTGTTCTACGCCCGGCTGGGCAGGTTCTACTGCCCGGACTGCGGGCGGCCCATCGAGGCCCAGACCACCGACCGCATCGTGGACACGATCATGGCCATGGCCCCCGGCACCAAGCTGATGCTGCTCGCCCCGATCGTGGAACACCAGAAGGGCGCGCACAAGGACCTCTTCGCCAGGCTGCGCAAGGAAGGGTTCGTGCGCGTGCGCATCGGCGGCGAAGTATACGCCCTGGACGACGCGCCCGAGCTGGAAAAAAACAAGAAGCACACCATCGACCTGGTGGTGGACCGCCTGGTGATCAAGGACGACATCAGGAAGCGGCTGGCCGACTCCGTGGAGCTGGCCCTGGAGCGCGGCGGCGAACGGCTCATCGTCTCCACGATCGGCGGCGACAACCCGGGCGACACCTTCATGTCCACCCTCTCCACCTGCCCGGAATGCAAGATTTCCATGCCCCGGCTGACCCCGCAGCTCTTCTCCTTCAACTCGCCCCAGGGCGCGTGCCCCACCTGCAACGGCATCGGCGCGGTGGAATACTTCGAGCCGGACCTCATCGCCCCGAACAAGGGCCTCTCCCTGAACGAGGGCGGCATCATCCCCTGGAAGAACGCCACCCGCCAGCGCCAGTACGGGCCGGGCCTGGCCAAGCTCGGCAAACGCCACGGCTTCACCCTGGACACTCCCCTGGCCGACTTCCCGGCCGAGGCCTGGAACGCCCTGTTCCACGGCGACCCCGAAACCGGCTGGCCCGGCGTGGTCCCGGTGCTCGAATACGGCCAGCAGCAGTCCGGCGTCTGGGACCACTGGACCGCGCGGTTCCAGCAATCGCGCCCCTGCCCGGCCTGCAACGGCGCGCGCCTGCGGCCCGAAGCCCTGGCCGTGCGCGTGGCCGACCTGAACATGGCCGAGTTCGCCTCCCTGTCCATCCGCCGCGCCCTGGAATGGCTGGAGGCCCTCGACTTCAAGGGCCAGGACACCCTCATCTCCGAGCCGCTGCTCAAGGAACTGACCCACAAGCTCGGCTTCATGGTCAACGTCGGGCTCGAATACCTCTCGCTGGGGCGCAACATGGCCACCCTCTCCGGCGGCGAGGCCCAGCGCATCCGGCTCGCCTCCCAGCTCGGCTCCGGCCTGGTCGGCGTCACCTACGTCCTCGACGAGCCGTCCATCGGCCTGCACCCGCGCGACAACCAGCGCCTGCTCGACACCCTGCGCTCGCTCCAGGCGCGCGGCAATACCGTGCTCGTGGTCGAACACGACGAGCCGACCATCCGCGAGGCCGACCACGTCATCGAGATCGGCCCGGGATCGGGCTGGCTCGGCGGCGAGGCCGTGTTCCAGGGGCCGGTGGAGGAACTGCTGAGGGCCGACACCCTGACCGGCAAGTACCTGCGCGGCGACCTGTTCATCGAGCCGCCCGCGCAGCGCCGCACGCCCACCGGTCACATCCGGCTCAAAAAAGTCGAGACCAACAACCTCAAGGACCTCGACGTCGACTTCCCGCTCGGCGTGCTGACCTGCGTCACCGGCGTGTCCGGCTCGGGCAAGTCGTCCCTGGTCATGGACTCGCTCTACAAGCACCTGCAACTCTTCCAGGGCAACAAGACCGACAACCCCGGCAAGATCGGGGGCATCGAAGGCGTCGAACACATCGAAAAGGTCATCTCCATCGACCAGACGCCCATCGGCCGCACCCCGCGCTCCAACCCGGCCACCTACACCAAGATATTCGACGAGATCCGCAAGATATTCACCGGGGCCAAGGAATCGCGCACGCGCGGCTACTCGCCCGGCCGCTTCTCCTTCAACGTCAAGGGCGGCCGCTGCGAAGCCTGCCAGGGCGACGGCCAGATCAAGGTCGAAATGCACTTCCTGCCCGACGTCTACGTCACCTGCGAGACCTGCAAGGGCAAACGGTACAACGCCCAGACCCTGGAAGTGGAATACCGGGGCAAGAACATCGCCGACGTCCTCGACCTGACCGTGCGCCAGGCGCGCGAATTCTTCGCCAACCACCCGCCGCTCATGCGCCGCCTCGACGTGCTGGCCGAAGTCGGCCTCGAATACCTGCGCCTGGGCCAGCCCGCCACCACCCTCTCCGGCGGCGAGGCCCAGCGGATCAAGATCTCCCGCGAACTGGGCAAGCGCAACCTGCCCGGCGCGCTCTACATCCTCGACGAACCCACCACCGGCCTGCACATGCACGAGGTCGGCAAGCTCGTCCGCGTACTCCACGCCCTGGTCGACAAAGGCGCCACCGTCATCGTCATCGAGCACAACCTCGACGTCATCAAGGCCGCCGACCACGTCATCGACCTCGGCCCCGGCGGCGGCGAACACGGCGGCCGCATCGTCGCGTCGGGCACGCCCGAGGAGATCGTCGAGAATCCGAACTCGGTGACCGGGACGTTTCTGTAGACGGGGAAAGGAAGAGGCCTCCGGCGGCCCCTTCGGGGAGACCAGGGCGTCGCCCTGGACCCACCAAAGGCCGAGGGCCTTTGGAATCCCATCTCGGCTTCGCCGGGTAGGAGCCTCGTAGTCTTTGCCAGGCGCGGGGACGGACTGCCCGCTCGCCCCCGCCGTGCCGGGTAACGGCTGAGGCCGGAAAATGCGGACGGGGATACGTGCCGCTTGCCGGAACACCGTCCGCCGTATTTTCCGGCCTCAGCCGGGGTGTTTTTAGGGGGAGGAACCCTCAAGCAGATACTTCCGCCCCCTACCCCGCCATTACCGATGTTCGAAACGCCGTAATGGCATGATCTTCAGATTTTTACCAAGCGGTCCACACGGCGTGGGCACTGTCCGCTAAGATTCGCTCGGGTCGATTCCGTCCCGGAGGGCGGGATCGACCCGAGCGAAGATTTGCGGACGCCGCGTTGCCGCC
>JAZHDH010000112.1:0-22934 GCA_036584335.1 Pseudodesulfovibrio sp.
GGGCTTACCCTTCATCTTGCCCTTTTGGCCGATCACAATTTTGCCTTTCTCATCAGAACGCCCCGCCCGCCAAGGCCGCCCCCTCTTCAACCGCCCGCCGCATTTTCCCTTGCCGGGATGGTTCTTTTAATATATCTGAATATCCAGATATAAGAATTTGGCGGGAAACGGAAAGCGGTGGGAAGCCGCTGCGGACGCGCCGCTGTATCCGGCATGCACCCGCCGGAGGCCACCGGAAACGGGAAGGCCTCCGGCACGACGGGGCCGGGAGCCAGAAGACGTCCCGCCAGGAGCAAACGGCCCCGCGACCGGGTCGGCATCGCAGCGGACGCGGGCGGGATTCCCCTGCCCGGTCCGAAGGCCTGCCGTTCGGCGTCCCATTGCGGGGCGGCCGCTCCCCGTCTTTCACCCTGTGACATGGAGGAGACATGAACGCGCACGTGCTCGGCTTTCCCCGGATGGGAATCAACCGCGAACTGAAATGGGCGCTGGAAAAATTCTGGCGCAACGAAACCGGCGAGGCCGAACTGCTGGCCGTGGCCGACGAACTCAGGCGCCGCCACTGGGCCATCCAGGCCGGGGCGGGCATGGACCTGCTGCCGGTGGGGGATTTCTCCCTCTACGACCACGTCCTGGACACCGTGGCCCTGCTCGGGGCCGCGCCCGACCGGTTCGGCCACCCGGGCGGCGAGGTGGACCTCGCCACCTACTTCCGCATGGCCCGGGGCGACGCCGCACGCTCCATCCCGGCCATGGAGATGACCAAGTGGTTCGACACCAACTACCACTACCTGGTGCCGGAACTCTCCCCGGACACCCGCTTCACCCCCTCCCCGGCCCGGCTGCTGGCCGACGTGCGGGCGGTTAAGGCCATGGGCCGCAGCGCCAAGCCCGTGTTGCTCGGCCCCGTCACCTTCCTGTCCCTGGCCAAGACCGTGCCCGGCCACGACCGCTTCGACCTGATCGAGCCGCTGACCGAGGCATACGAAGCCGTGATCCGCGAACTGGCCGACCACTGCGCCTGGATCCAGGTGGACGAGCCGGTCCTGTGCACCGATCTCCCGGCCGGGGCGGCGGCAGCCTTCCGCCACGCCTACGGACGGCTGCACGCGGCGGCGGGCAGCTCGCGCCTGCTGCTGACGACCTATTTCGGCGACCTGGGCGACAACCTGGAGCTGGCCTGCTCCCTGCCCGTGGACGGCCTGCACCTGGACCTGGTCCGGGGCGCGGACCAGCTCCACGGCGTGCTCGACGCCCTGGCCCCGGACCGGACCCTGTCCCTGGGGCTGGTGGACGGCCGCAACATCTGGAAGACCGACCTGGCCGCAGCGGCCACCAAGCTGAATATCGCCCGCCAGCACTGCACGGCGGACCGGCTCATGGTCGCTTCCAGCTGCTCCCTGCTCCACTCCCCGGTGGACCTGGAGGCCGAAACCGGGCTGGACCCGGCCATCCGGGCATGGATGGCCTTCGCCGTGCAGAAGGTGGCCGAAGTGGCCGCCCTGAAGCAGGCGGCCGAAGGCAGGACGTCCGCCCTGTTCGCGGCCAACGCGGACGCCCTGCGCGCCCGGGCCGCCCACCCCGACGTCGCCGACGATGCGGTGCGCCGCCGGGCCGGGAGCGTCACCGAGGCCCAGTTGCGCCGCGAGTTTCCGGTGGCCGAACGGCTGGCCGCCCAGCACGCCCGGCTCCAGCTGCCGCCCCTGCCGACCACCACCATCGGCTCCTACCCGCAGACGGCGGAGATCCGCCAGGTGCGGCGGCAATACAAGCGGGGTGAGATCAACGAACCGGAATACGTGGCGGCCATGCGCGGCCAGATCGCCGAAGTGGTGGCCCGCCAGCACGAACTGGGACTGGACGTCCTGGTCCACGGCGAGCCCGAGCGCAACGACATGGTCGAGTACTTCGGCCAGCAGCTCAGGGGATTCTGCTTCACGGGCAACGGCTGGGTCCAGAGCTACGGCAGCCGGTGCGTCAAGCCGCCGGTGATCCACGGCGACGTGTCGCGGCCCGGCTCCATGACCGTGGACTGGTCGGTCTACGCCCAGTCCCTGACGGACAAGCCGATGAAGGGCATGCTCACCGGGCCGGTGACCATCCTGTGCTGGAGCTTCGTGCGCGACGACCTGCCGCGCGCCGAGGTCTGCCGCCAGATCGCCTTGGCCATGCGCGACGAGGTGCGGGACCTGGAGAAGGCGGGCATCAAGATCATCCAGATCGACGAGGCCGCCCTGCGCGAGGGCATGCCCCTGCGCCGCGCCCGCCAGGAGGCGTACCTGCGCTGGGCCGTGGACTGCTTCCGGCTCACCGCAGGCATAGCGGGCAAGGCGACCCAGATCCACTCGCACATGTGCTACAGCGAATTCAACGCCATCCTGCCCTGGATCGCGGCCATGGACGCCGACGTCATCAGCATCGAGGCCAGCCGCAGCCGCATGGAGCTGCTCGACGCCTTCGAGTCCTTCGACTACCCGGCCGAGATCGGCCCCGGGGTCTACGACATCCACAGCCCGCGCGTGCCGGGCGAGGACGAGATCGCCGGGCTGCTGCGCAAGGCGCTCGAGGTGATCCCGGCCGACCGGCTCTGGGTCAACCCGGACTGCGGGCTCAAGACCCGGGCCTGGCCCGAGGTGATTCCATCGCTGGAGAACATGGTCGGGGCCGCCCGGCGGCTGCGGAAACAGATCGGGAACCACTGATTCCCTGCCCTCTCGAACCCACTCGCCGCGCCCGGGCTATTGTCCGGGCGCGACTTTTTCTAGAAAAACTTTCCTGCAATTTCATATGGTTAAAAGCAGCACTCCCCGCGCCTTCGCCTTCCCGCCTTGCTTTCCCCCCCGGCTTGGGCTAGGCTTCGCCCATCACGATGTCCTTCGGGTGGCCCACGGGCCATAACAGGGAATCCGGTGCAACTCCGGAGCGGTCCCGCCGCTGTAATCCCCCCTTGAAGGCCGTTCCAGCAAGCCACTGCCCCCGGGGCGGGAAGGCGGAACGGCCGGGGAAAGCCAGAAGACCTACCCGAAACCTGTCTCGCCCGACGCGGTTCGCGGAGCCCGCCGAGGGAGATGAGCCCTTTCCCCGACAACCGTTGCCGGGCCGCTGCGGTGCCGCCGCAGCAGCCATCCACGGCAATCGGGCGACCAGCCCTTCCGCTTCTGCCGGTCGCCACACGAGCCCCCATGCCCAAACATATTCTCAAGCGTGACGGATGCATCGAGACCTGGTCCACCAAGCGGATCGGCGTCGCCATCTTCAAGGCCCTGAACTCCAGCGGCATCAAGGACCCGCTCCTGGCCGACCGGCTGGCCGGAAAGGTCGAGGCCAAGCTCGACGGCACGGACATGCCCGAACAGGAGCAGGTGCAGGACATGGTCCAGCAGGTGCTGATGGAAGCGCGGCTGTACAAGGTGGCCGAACGCTACATCATCTATCGCGAGAAACGGCGCGAACTGCGCTCCCAGAACGAGGCGTTCCTGGACATCGCGGGCGTCACGGAAAGCTACCTGGACAACGTGGACTGGCGCGTCAGCGAGAACTCGAACATGGTCCACTCCTTCCAGGGGCTGATCCTGCACATGGCCGGGTCGGTCCAGGCCCGCTACGTGCTGGAAAAATACCCCGAAGAGGTCCGCCTGGCCCACAACCACGGCTACTTCCACATCCACGACCTCTCCTTCGGCCTGGCCGGGTACTGCTCGGGCTGGTCCCTGCGCGACCTGCTGCTCGAAGGGTTCAACCTGCGCGACCGCTGCTCGTCGCGTCCCGCCAAGCATTTCGACGCGGCCTGCGGCCAGATGGTCAACTTCCTGGGCACCCTGCAAAACGAATGGGCCGGAGCCCAGGCCTTCAACAACGTGGACACCTACCTCGCGCCGTTCGTCCGCCACGACGGGCTCTCCTACCACGACATCAAGCAGCAGATCCAGAAGCTGCTGCACAACCTCAACGCCACGTCGCGCTGGGGCGGGCAGAGCCCGTTCACCAACTTCACCTTCGACGTCACGCCCCCGAGCCACATCGCCAAGGAGGCGGTGATCATCGGCGGCGCATTGCAGGATTCCACCTACGGCGAGTATGCCGAGGAGATGGCCCTGATCAACAAGGCGTTCCTGGAGGTCATGCTCGAAGGCGACGCGGACGGCCGCATCTTCTCCTTCCCCATCCCCACCTACAACGTGACCAAGGACTTTCCCTGGGACTCCGAGGTGGGCAACCTGCTGCTCAAGCTGACGGCCAAGTACGGCGCGCCCTACTTCCAGAACTTCATCAATTCCGACCTCAACCCCGAGGACGTGCGCTCCATGTGCTGCCGCCTCCAGATGGACCTGCGCGAGATCCGCAAGAAGACCGGCGGCCTCTTCGGCGCGGGCGACCTGACCGGCTCGGTGGGCGTGGTCACCCTCAACCTGCCCAAGCTCGCCTACCTGGCGCACAACGAGGAGGACTTCATCGACCTGGTCACGGAATACGCCGAGCTGGCCAGCCAGTCCCTGGAATTCAAGCGCAAGATCGTGGAGAAGAACCTGGATGCGGGCATGTTCCCCTACTCCCGCCGCTACCTGAAGAACGGGCTGAAAGGCCACTTCTCCACCATCGGGCTCATCGGCGGGCACGAGGCGTGCGTCAACCTGCTGGGCAAGGGCATCGAGACCCGGTCCGGTTCGCGGCTGATGCAGCGGGTGCTGAACCACCTGCGCCGCCTGGTGGTCCGGTTCCAGGAGGAAACAGGGAACCTCTACAATCTGGAGGCCACGCCCGGCGAGGGCACCTGCTACCGCCTGGCCAAGATCGACCGCGAACTGTACGCGGACATCCACACCTCGGGCGACGAAACGCCCTACTACACCAACTCCACCCTGCTCCCCGTGGGCGTCAGCGCCGACGTGTTCTTCGCCCTGGAGCACCAGGACGCGCTCCAGACCCTGTACAACGGCGGCACGGTCTTCCACGCCTTCCTGGGCGAGGCCGCGCCGGACGAGGCCAGCGTGAAGAACTTCCTGCTCAAGGCCATGAGCCGGACCAAGATCCCCTACATCTCGGTCACGCCCACCTTCTCGGTGTGCGAAGACCACGGCTACCTCTACGGTGAGCACTTCGAGTGCCCCACCTGCGGCAAGGAAGCCGAGGTCTACACCCGCGTGGTCGGCTACTACCGCCCCGTGGGCCGCTGGAACAAGGGCAAGCAGGAGGAGTACAAGGACCGGATGGAGTATTCGGGCGAAAGCTTCTGCTGCGCGGGATAGGGGAAACACGGGAAGGCCATGATCCTCGACGCCAACCAGATCGCCTCCATCCGGCAGCACAACGACGAGGAACTGCGCCGGGGCGGCCGGGCCACGCCCGGCTACCCGGCGCATACGGTCAAGAACCTGCTGCACACCATCGAGGCGCTCAAGCAGGAAAAGCGCAAGTGGAAAAAGCTGGCCCAGGCCAGGGGCAAGGCGCTGGACGCCATCGCCGCCCTGGCCGCCCGGGCCGACGCTTCGGACGAGCGCTCCGGTAACGCTTGGCAAGACAGGCCGGGCGGTGATATCTTGGATGCCGATTCCCCGACTCTCAACGCCCGCCCTGCGGGCGCAGCAGCAAAAGGAGATTGACATGGCCACCAAGGAAGAACGTCGGCAGAAGTGTATCGAGGTGCTGAACAAGGCCCGCTCCATGGAGCTCCAGTCCATCCACCAGTACATGAGCCACCACTACAAGCTCGACGACATGGACTACGGCGAGCTGGCCGCCAAGATGAAACTGATCGCCATCGACGAGATGCGCCACGCCGAGGCCTTCGCCGAGCGCGTGACCGAGCTGGGCGGCGTGCCCACCACCGAACTGGCCGGCCCCATCGCCAAGGGCCAGGAGGTCGGCGCGATCTTCGAGTTCGACGCGGGCGAGGAGGACAAGGCGCTCGACGCCTACAACCAGTTCGCCCTGGTCTGCCGCGACAACGGCGACTCCATCAGCGTCAAGCTCTTCGAGACGATCATCAACGACGAGCAACTGCACTACAACTACTTCGACAACATCGGCGACCACATCGCCAACCTGGGCGACACCTACCTCTCGCACATCGCGGGCACCCCGTCGTCCACCGGCCTGGCCCCCCAGGGCTTCGCCATCGCCGCAGGCGGCGAATAGCCCCGGCCCGAACCGACCGCAAGAAAGCCCCCCACCGCCTCGGCGGTGGGGGGCTCTCTTTCGCCGTCACGGGGGGAGGCGGTTCTACCACCCCTTGCTCTTGAGGATGTCGCGGACCTTGTCCTCGGTCTTCTTCTCGACGATGACCATCTTCTTGGCCTGGGCCTTCTTGATCTTCTCGGTCAGGGCGTTGATGTCCGCAGGCTTCTCCATGAAGTCCATGGCGCCGAGCTTCATGGCCTCGATGCCCGCCTCCAGGGTGGCCTGGCCCGTGAGCAGGATGACCTGCATGTCCGGGTGGGTCTTGCGGATCACCTTGAGCATGTCGATGCCGTTCATGTCCGGCATCTGGAGGTCGAGGACGATGGCGTCGTAGTCGCCGCTGTCCAGGGCCTCGACCGCGTTCCGGGCGTTGGACGCGGTGTTGACGTTCATCCCCCTCAGCTCCATCCTCTCGGACAGGGTGCTCAGGAATTCCTCTTCGTCGTCGATGAGCAGGACTTTTTCGGTCATTGTATTACTCCGGTAATGGTATTGCAGGGTTTATGCTTTCGGCGCGCACAGCCGCAACGCGAGCGCGCCGCCGTCTTCGCCGATCTCGGCCGCCAGGCCCATGGACCGCGCCATGGCCGTGAGCGGCCCGCCGTCCACCCGGGGAGCGGCCCTGCCGCCCGCGGTCAGGGTGAACACCGCCCCGTCCGGCGCGGGTCTGACCCCCGCCGCCAGCGTGTCGCCGGGGCTCATGGCGTCCAGGGCGGCCGCCATGGAGGAATGCAGCAGCCGCATCAGGTCAAAGGGGTTGGCCGACAGGACGACCGGTTCGAGGTCGCCCACCGTCAGCCGGACCTGTTTCATTTCCGCCATGCGCGTGGACAGGGCCACGATCAGCGAGACCAGTTCCGCGAGGTCCGCCTCGCGGGTCTCTTCATCCGTGGAATGCGCGAACGCATTCATGTTCCTGACAATGGCGTCGCCGCGCCGGATCTGGCCGAGGATGGAACCCGCCGCCTTCTTCAGCCGCTCGGGAGCAATGGGCATGCCCCGCTCCGCCATGCGCGTGAAATCGTCGATCAGGCCCGCCGACTCGTTGATCACGGCGAACACGTTCTTGATCTCGTGCGACACCGAGGCGCTGATGCGCCCGAAAAATCGCAGACCGTCGCGCGGTGAAGACGGGTTCATGCTTCCCCTCCCCTGGCCCGGCCAACGGCCTCGTTGATCTTGTCCATCAGGTCTTCCAGGCTGACCGGCTTGATCAGGTAGTGTTCGGCCTCGGCGGCCCCGGCCTTGAAATCCGACTCCGAGCCGTGGCCCGACAGGAAGATGAACCGCATGCCGGGATGGCGCTCGGAGAGCATCCGCCGCAACTCAAGGCCGCCGATGCGGGGCATCTTCATGTCCAGGACGGCCACATCATACCCGGTCTTGCCCGCCATGACCAGAGCGTCCTCGGCATTGCCCGTCCAGTCCGCGTCCATGCCGCGGTATCCGAGTCGCTCGGCCATGGCGGAGACCAGTTCCACTTCGTCGTCAACCAGCAGTATCTTCATTGGATTCAAGCCTTCTTCGGCCCTTGGAGGGGCATGGTTATGGTGAACGTGGCGCCCTTGCCCACCTCGCTGTCCACGGTCATGGAGCCGCCCAGTTCCTGGACCAGGCCAAAGGTGATGGACAGCCCGAGGCCCGTGCCGCCCACCCTCTTCTTGGTGGAGAAGAAGGGGTCGAAGATGCGCTTGAGATCCGCCTCGGGAATGCCGCAGCCGTCGTCGCGGACCGCAAAGACCAGATTGCCTTCCATCTCCTGCCGGGCCGAAATGGCCAGGTGGCCGCCGTCGTTCATGGCCTGAAAGGCGTTGTTCACCAGGTTGAGGAAAATCTGCTGCAGCTTGCCCCGGTCGGAGACGAATTCGGGCAGGTCCTCCGGGATGTCCATGTCGATGGTGATGGAGCGGTACTCGGCCTCCTTGCGCAGGAAATCCACCACCTCCTCGGCCAGATCCTTGAACCGGATGGAGTCGAGCTCCATGTCGATGTGCCGGGCGAAACTGAGCAGCCGCTTGGTGATCCGGCCGCAGCGGGCCACGGAGTCGATGATCGAGCGGATGTTGGCGAGCAGCCGCTCGTCGTGGGCGTATTCCTCGCGGAAGGTGAAGAGGTCGCTGATCAGCCCGGCCTTCTCGTTGATGATGGCGAGCGGGTTGTTGATCTCGTGGGCCACGCCTGCGGCCAGGCGGCCTATGGAGGCCATGCGGTTGGTGTGCTCCATGCGGTGCAGGGTCTTGGCCCGGGTCTGGTCGGCGATGTAGATCTTGTCGACCATGTAGGTGGCCACGCCGACGATGACCAGCAGGATGATGGCGATGCTGGAGAGCAGGATCCACAGCAGCTCCATGCGGATGGTCTCCAGCGGCTTCATCAGCTCCCTGGTCGGCTTGACGACCATGACGATGAAGGGCGAGTTCTGGACCCAGCCGTAGCCCACGGTAAACTCCTGGCCCCGCGAATCGCGCACCTTGTGCACGCTGGTGTTCTCGACCGAGACCGGAATGTCCAGGTCCACCGGGCCGAGCAAGGGGCCGTGGCCCTTGGACGGGGTCTGGATCACGCCCCGGTCGTCCACGATGAAGGCGTCGCCGCCGCCCGAAAGATCGAGCGAGGTGATCATGGCGTTGAACTGGTCGGTGTCCAGGGTGGCGCGCAGGATGTAGGCCTTGCCGCTCTTCGCGTCCTGCACCTTGCGGGCCACGATCAGATGCGGCTCGTCCCGGAACCCGAGGAAGACGTTGCTGATGTAGGTGCCCCGGGTCAGGGTGTTCTCGAACCACGCCTGGTCGCTGTAGTCGCGGCCGAGCAGGTCGTAGGGACCGATGTAGGCGATCTGCCTGCCCCGGCCGTCGATGACGCCGATGTCCACGAACCCGCCGAAGCTGGTCTTGAGCGAGGCGAGGACAATGGCCAGGTTGCCGCAGTCGCGCAGCTTCTCGATGCCCTGGTGCTCGGCCAGGAAGTCCAGCGCCCGCGTCCGCTCCTCCAGGAAGTAGGCCACGGTGCGCCGGGTGTTCGACGTGGTGCGCAGCGTGCGCAGCAGGTTTTCCGACTCCAGGGAATTGCGGGTGACGTTGTAGTCGATGAAGGCCATGACCATCAGCGGCCCCAGCGCGACCACCGTCAGCAGCACGATGGCGAAACGCCAGATGCGCCTGTAGTTGAACAGGCTCTTGGCCGGACCCACCATGGAGCCCGTGTCCCAGAACTGCGGTCTTGTCTTCTTGAATATCGACACGACGCCACCCGTTTCCCGTTATTTCCCGGCCCGGATCTTCTCGTTGGCGGCCCTCAGCGTCTCGCTCAGGACGTCGATGTCCACGGGCTTGTGCAGATAGGCGAAGGCGCCCAGGGCCATGCAGACCTCGCGGTCCTTGTCCGAGCCGTGGCCGGTGAGGATGATCACCTCGATTCCCGGATGCTCCTTCTTGACCCGGCGCAGGACCTCGATGCCGTCGATGCCGGGCATCTTCAGGTCGAGGACCATCACGTCCGGCTCGTCCTCGTCGACCAGGTTCAGGGCGGACTCGCCGTCGTAGACCACGGCCGAGCCCATGTCGCGCATCATCAGCCGCTCGGACAGGGTCTGGGCGAACTCGCGTTCGTCGTCCACCAGCAGCACCTTGGACGGCAGCTCGAAGTCCACCTTGCGGTAGATGTCGGTCTGGTGGAAGCCCTTGCCCACGCCGGTCCTGACCGACCTGACCCCGTCCACCACGGACACGATTTCGGTCAGTTCGCGCTCCAACCGCTCGAGCATGAGCACGTGCTTGTTGATGGTCAGGATGACGTCGCCGCCCCTGGCCGAAACCAGGACGCTGTGCCCCTCGCCCGCCAGCACGGTCTCCACCTTGGCGGCCAGGAGGAAGTCCCCGGCCTTGCGGCGGGAGTCGTCGGTGACGCGCACGGCCTTGTTGTCCAACTGCTCGACGATCAGGTCCGCGCAACGGTCCACGCCGGACTCGCCCACCGGGATCACGAGATCGTAGATCGACTTGTCCCAGGGGTCCTTGACGCCCCGGATGGCCTGGACCCAGCCGGCGCGGTCCTCGTCATCCTTGTGGATGAGCCTCAGGGCGTGCTTCTCGGCGTAGCCCTCGGTGCGTTCGGCCACGGCCAGCCGCTCCCGCATGCGCGAGATGAGACAAACCCTGAGGATGTGGTCGATGTCGGCCGGGGGCAGCAGGGATGCGAAGCCGGAAAAGAGCAGGTCGTCCTGCGCGGCCAGCTTGGAGGCCATGGCCAGCCGGAGCCATGCGATGGCCCGCTCCTTTTCGTGGCTGAAGGCGTTGAACACGGACCCCTTGGCCTGGAAGGCGCGGGCGATCTTGTCCTCGGCCATGCCCGAAAGCGAGGCGGCGTCGGCGACCACTTCCTGGTCCGTGACCAGGCGGTAGCCCGTGGCGTCCAGGACGCGCTTGACCACCACGCCGGCTTCGGAGAACAGGCCGTTGAATACGGTAATGACAGACATTGGCTACTCCTTGTTACCCGTCCGCTAAGCGAGACGGCAGACGGTGGTGAGCGGGCAGGATTCTTCCTGACCATCGCGGTGCGCGTGCTCGTGCGTGGCGCAGATGGCGATCTCCATGGTCGTATAGACGTGGTCCTTGCCGATCTTCTCCAGCAAGTGGGTGCGTTCGAGCACGGCCATGACCGACTCGTTCACGCCGCACAGCGAGATGTCGATGTCGGCGGCGCGGACGCGGTCCACGATCAGCGACAGCGCCTCCTCGCCCGAAGCGTCCATGTCGTTGATGCCGCTCGACACGATGATGATGTGCCTGAGCTTGTCGTTGTTCATCATGCGCTCGGTGATCTGGTCTTCGAGGAAGCTGGCGTTGGCGAAGAACAGCGGGCCGTCGAACCGGACCAGGGCGATGTGCTTGCACTCGCGCAGGCCGTTGGCCGTGGCGTCGCGCAGGGAAAGGTCCTCGCTGCGCGACAGGCTGGCCACCCTCGGGCGCATGGACTTGTACAGGAACACGCCCAGCGACAGGGCCACGCCGATCATGATGCCCTTGTCCAGGTGCGGGGCGAAGGCGAGCGTGGCCAGAAACGAGAGGATGGAGATCGCGCCGTCGTACCACTGGGCCTTCCAGGCGTGGACGAAGCCCGAGGCGTTGATCAGGCCGATGACGGCCATCATGATCACCGCAGCCAGGACCGCCTGAGGCAGATGATAGAGCAGCGGGGTGAAGAACAGCAGCACCACGACCACCATCAGCGAGGTGAACACGCTGGACATGCCGGTGGCCGCGCCCGCCTGGAGGTTGACCGCCGACCGCGAGAACGAACCCGATGCCGGATAGCTCTTGCCGCACGCGCCGAGCATGTTGGCCAGCCCCTGGCCGATCAGTTCCTGGTTCGGGTCCAGACGCTGGCCGGTCTTGGCGGCCATGGCCTTGGCGATGGAGATGGCCTCCATGAAGCCGAGCAGCGAGATGATCGCGGCGAAGGGCAGCAGGTGGAGCATGACCTTGAGATCGAGGGACGGGGCCGAGATGGCCGGGATGCCCGAGGGCACGGTGCCGACGATGGCGCCGCCGCCGGTCAACTGCAGGCCCGCCGCGTCGAGCGGAGCGTTGCCCACGCGGATGCGCCAGGTGCGGCCGTCGGCGTTCATGCCCGCCGGAACGTCGCCCCTGCGGTAGAAGGCCAGGACGCCGCCCGGCTCCTCCACGCCGTCCATGAGCTCCTCGCGCAGGGAGGTGCGCAGCAGGTGGGCCTCGTGCTTGAGCCGGGAGAGGTTGATGCCCAGGACGCTCAGGTCATGC
Source organism: Pseudodesulfovibrio sp. (assembly GCA_036584335.1). Taxonomy (GTDB): domain Bacteria; phylum Desulfobacterota; class Desulfovibrionia; order Desulfovibrionales; family Desulfovibrionaceae; genus Pseudodesulfovibrio. Next base: position 11,958 of record JAZHDH010000112.1, read on the forward strand.
TCGATGTCGAGCTCGCCGATCACGTCCTTGCCCTGCCTGGCCCGATCCAGGCGGCCGTTCATGGCCGTGCGCTCCACCGCCAGCTTCTCGATGTCGCCGAGCACGGCGTTGAACCTGGCCACGTTCTCACGCACTTCGGGGATGCGGATGGACTCCAGGGAGACCTTGGCGTCGTGATTGAAACCGATGGACCAGGAGAGGATCGTGCACACGGCCACCGCCACCAGGACGTTGGGAATCTTGGGATTGATGCGCTTGAGCACGATCATGATGGCGAACGCCAGCGCGCCCATGGCCAGCGTGGGCCAGTGGGTGTAGTGGACAGCCCCCTCGACCACACGGATGATGGTCTCGTAGTGGTGCTCCGCCTTGTCCACGGAGACGCCGAACATCTTGGACAGCTGCGAGGACGCGATGATGATGGCTGCGGCGTTGGTGAAGCCGTTGACCACGGGATGGGACAGGAAATTGACCACCAGGCCGAGCTTGAGCACGCCGAGCAGGAACTGGAAGGCGCCGACCATCAGGGCCAGCAGGATGGCGTAGGCGATATAGCCCTCGCTGCCTGCGGTGGCCAGCGGCTCCAGCGATGCCGAGGTCATCAGCGAGACCACGGCCACCGGTCCGGTGGCCAGCTGGCGGCTGGAGCCGAACAGCGCGGCGATCAGCGGCGGCAGAAAGGACGCATACAGGCCATAGTAGGCGGGCATGCCCGCAAGCTGGGCATAGGCCATGGATTGCGGGATGAGCACCAGGGCCACGGTGAGCCCGGCGATGGCGTCGGCGCGGAGCTTCGCCGCACTGTACCCCTTGAACCAGTCGATGAAAGGAAAGATTTTAGTGAGCATTCAACCTCTTCCTATGTATCCGCCTGCAACATCCTTCGGCACGTCTGCATCAGTTCGTTGAACAGTGCGCCGGCGTCATACAGGTTGTAGTTTTTGAACCGGACCAGACCATCTACCATGGTGAACAGAATGAGCGCCGACTTCCGGGGATGGACTTCCTTGGTGACGGAGCCGTCGGCCTGCCCCGTCACGATCGCCTTCTCGAAGATGTCGACCAGACAGTTGTAAATAGCCTCCAGGTTCTTCCTGAACTCCGGGTTGGACTCGGAGAACTTGTACAGGAAATGCCTGTGCAGCAGCAGGAACTTGTCTTCCATCAAACCGGCCAGGTAGAGGTAGAAGGAGACGACTTCCTCCGTCATCTCCATGCCGGACGCAAACGGCCGGTTCTCGAAAAACCGCTCGAACTGGTCCACTATCTCGTCCCTGACCCGCTCCAGAATCGCCAGGAGCAACCCCTCCTTGCTCTTGAAATGATAGAAGATGGTCCCCTCGGCAGTCCCGGTCAGCCGGGCCAACTCCTGGCCCGACGTGTCCGCAAACCCCTTATTCGCGAACAGAACCGTGGCGACCCTGAGAATCGCTTCCTTCTTCTTCATTCCGGCGTACCCATTCCTCTCCTTCAGAGAAAACCGAGTCGTCACTCAGTTTTTCTCTGCTTAAATCGCAATCCACTCAAATGTCAAAAAAAACCGTAAAACTGAGCGATAACTCAGTTTCATTTCTAACCCGCGATGGATATTGGATATGCCGAGACCGGGCAGGAGACCCGATCAGGATTTTTCACAAAAAAAATTGCATTTCGCAACACCCTCGATGGAAATCGCGGGGGTTCGCGTTGCACATCGCATCATCCAAAAACATGCTTTTTGGTGGATAGTACAATTTCCCACCGAATCCCCAGGCCCTTGGGAGGGGCTGGTATGGCGGGCTGCGGTGAAAAGGGTAAGCAACTCACTGCAAAGTCATGAATCTTGTACGGCTCGAAGACTCGCCGACAATGCACTGGACGAAGCGGATTGCCGTTTCGGGGCAACCTGCCTAGCCGTCGTCCATGCCCATGCGCCTCAGCTTCTCGCGCAGGGTCTTGCGGTTGATGCCCAGAACCTCGGCCGCGCGCGTCTTGTTGCCGCCGGTCATGGTCAGCACGCGCTGGATGTGCTCGCCCTCGACCTCGGCCAGGGAGCGGTTGCCCCCGCCCTCGCGCGGCAGGCAAAAGCGCATGGATTCGGGCAGGTCGGCCACGCCGATGGGGTCGTGGTCCACGATGACCACCAGGCGCTGGATGAGGTTTTCCAGTTCGCGCACGTTGCCCGGCCAGGCATAGCCGCGCAGCACGGCCAGGGCGTCGTCCGTCAGTTGGGGCGGCGTGCGGTGCATGGTCTTGGAGAACTTGGTCAGGAAGTGGTTGACCAGGACCAGGATGTCGTCCCCGCGCTCGGCCAGGGCGGGCACCCGGATGTCGACGACGTTGATGCGGTAGTACAGGTCCTCGCGGAAGGACCCCTCGTCGACCATGCGCCGAAGGTCCTTGTGCGTGGCCGCCAGGATGCGCGTGTCCACGGTGTGCGCCCGGCTCGATCCCACCTTGCAGAATTCCTTGGACTGGATGACCCGCAGCAGCTTGGCCTGCATGTTCTGGCTGGCGTCGCCGATCTCGTCGAGAAAGATGGAGCCGCCGTTGGCGATCTCGAAGAAGCCCGCCCGGCTGTCCTTGGCCCCGGTGAAGGCGCCCTTGACGTGGCCGAACAGCTCGCTTTCCACCAGGCTGTCCGGGATGGCCGTGCAGTTGACCGGCACGAAGGACGCGGCCCGGCGGACGCTGTTGTAGTGCACGGCCCGGGCCACCAGCTCCTTGCCCGTGCCCGAGTCGCCCGCAATGAGCACGTTGGCGTCGGTGGCCGACGCCTTGCCGATGCGCTGGAACACGTGCTCCATCTCCGGGGAGCTGCCGATGATGCCGAAATTGTCGGGCGGGGTGTGGGGCGAGCAGAGCACCCGCCGCCGGGCCAGCCGCTCGACGATGCGCTGCACTGCCGCGAGCAGTTCGCCGGTGGTGAACGGCTTGGCCAGATATTCGCCCGCGCCGTCCTTGATCGCCTCCACCGCGCCGGGGATGGACGGATAGCCGGTGATCATCATGATCTCGGTGTCGGGATAGTTGGCCCGGACGTGGCGGATCAGGTCCATGCCCGTGGACTGGGGCATGCGGTAGTCGGTGATGACCAGGTCGATGGACAGGTCCTCGAGCAGGGGCAGGGCCTCACTGACGCGTTCGCAGGTGTAGACCTCGTAGCCCTCGGGCTCCAGGTTCCGCTTCAGCACCTCGAGGGTGGACCGGCTGTCGTCGACAGCGAGAATTCGGGTGGGTTGGCTCATTCTTCCGCCGCGTTGCTGGGGTACTGGCAGGGCAGGGTCACCTCCACGCGCGTGCCCTCGCCGGGAAGGCTGTGGACCTGGATGACGCCGCCGTGCGCCTGGACGATGCCGTGGACCACGGACAGGCCGAGGCCCGTGCCGCGATCCACGTCCTTGGTCGTGTAGAAAGGCGTGAAGATCTGTTTCAGCTCTTCGGGAGTCATGCCCGGGCCGGTGTCGTCGACGATCAGGTAGACGTCGGACCCGTCGCACTGGGTGCTCACGCTGACCGTGCCGCCCTGCTCCATGGCCTGGATCGAGTTGGACACGAGGTTGACCACCACCTGCTTGATGTGCTGCGGATCGGCCAGGAGCAGCGGCAGGGTGTCGGCGTAGTTGCGCACCAGTTCCACCTGGCTGCGCTTGGCCCCGGATTCGGTGATGCCGATCGCCTGCTCCACCACCTCGTTGAGGTTCACGGGCAGAAGCTGCGGCGGCAACTGGCGGGCGAAGAACATCAGCTTGCGGATGATCTCGCGCGCGTGCAGCGAGGAATCGACGATGGAACGCAGGTCGCTGGCCACCTGGGCGGGCAGGCCGGGCGATTGCAGGGCCAGTTCGGCAAACCCGAGGATGTTGGCCAGGGGCTCGTTGATCTCATGGGCCACGCCCGCCGAGAACTGGCCGATCTTGGCCAGCCGGTCCGCCTGCCTGAGCTGCGACTCCAGGGCATGCTTGGCCTGGCGGGTTTCCTTGCGCGCCACCATGACCGCCACTTGCTGGGCCACGGCGGCCAGCAGGTCCCGTTCGTCCTTGGTGAACCGCCCGCCGCCCAGACCGCCCGGCTTGAGCACGACGCGCAGCGAGCCGCGCTTGTCGCCCAGGACCATGACCGGCTCCTTGAGCATCTGGCCGGTTTCCTCGTAGCCCGGGGTCTGCCAGACGTCGCGGTCCACGGTCAGCCGCAGGAAGGTGGACGGCGGGTCCTGGAACGCGGGCGGCAGGATGGGCATCAGTTCCCGGAAGACCGGCTCCAGCTCCTTGTCCACCCGGCTGACCAGCAGGCTGATCTGGTAGAGGCAGTTGAGCTCGCGGTTGCGCTCCATCAGGGAGGAGCGCTCGCGCAGGAGCCCGTCCTCGCGCAACATGTGGTCGGTGACGTCCTGGCCCACGCACAGGACCGAAATGATCTCGCCCTCGGAATCGGCCAGGGGCTTGAGATTCCAGTTGATGTAGACCGTATCGCCGTCGCGGTCGGTGATGGCCCCGGCCATGGCCGAGACGCCCTGGCTGTGGGCTCGGTCGAGTACGGCCCGGCGGGCGGCCTCGCGTTCGGGAGCGGGGATGAAAGTGTCGAACCAGTCCCGGCCCGCCAGTTCCTTCATGGAGTAGCCTGTCAGAACCTCCAGCTCGGTGTTGCCGTGCACCACCCGGCCCTGCAGATCCAGCGTGACCACGATGCCGTGGCTGAGCTGCATGACCGTATCGTAGTAATTCTGGAGATTCATCGAGTCTTCCTCACCGCCCCGTGAATAAGGCAATTCCCCTGCCGCGTAAACCGAAACCGGGGCGTTTCGCCCCACCCCCCCCCCGGGTACGGCCCGGCCGTCGCGAAACAGCCGGACCGTACGGGGCTGGGGGGCATTCCGGGTTGTATCTTAATGGCTCAGCCGCAGTCCCCATCCCTCGAAGAGGAAGAGGATGGCGAAGCCGTACCAGAGCGTATAAAAGACGTAGAACACCAGGGAGAAGCCGACCATGCCCATCTTTTCGGAGATGTGCATGGCCTCGACGCCGAAGTAGTTGTACGCCGCTTCCACGGCCTTCTTCTGGATGGTGGAGACATCCTTGGCCGCGTCGAAGGCCTTCTGCTTGGTCAGGGACTTCTCGATCTGGTTCATGGTCACCCACCAATTGTACAGCACGCGCCGACCTTCGATGCCGTACTTGGCCTTCAGGGCGTCGCCATCGTTGTTGTACAGGACCTTGGAGTCGTCCAGGCTGGCGGCGAGCATGGCGCCCAGGGAGCCGGACACGGTCAGGGTCGCGCCCGCAGTGGTCACCGCCGCGCCCGTCAGGGTCAGCATGGTCGCGGACTGGGCGGCCACGTTGGCGTCGGCATAGGTCATGGTCAGGGTCACGTCCTTGTCCGTCAGCTTGCCCGCCACGCTCTTGAGCTGGTCGGCATAGTCCACGGACCCCTTGGAGATGGAGTTGTACAGGTTGTCCAGGTACTGCATGGCGTTGTGGCCGCTGAATACCGGCTGGAACATGATGAACAGCACCACGAAGAATGCCACCAGCAGCGCGAGCCCGCCGCCGAATTCCTTCTTGTTGGCGATCATTTTAGTGCACCTCCTCACGCTTGAGCGTCTTGATGTTCACCAGGAACGTTCCGATGACCCAGACGGAGAATCCGCCGATGACGATGAAGAACGCCCAAATTCCTATGGTGTTGAGAGTGGCTCCCAGGCCGGGCGACAGCGAGATGACCTCCATCTCGGCCAGCTTGCTCGGCAGGGCGAAGATCCGGTTCATGAACCCGGCCAGGACGGCCATGGCGTAGAAGCCCCGGATGGTGATGCCCGGCACGACCTTGGTCACCAGCGCGCCGATCTGGATGCCCAGCAGCGAGCCGATGAGCATGCCCATGGCCAGGGTGTAGAAGATGAAGCCGTAGATGGCGTACTGGGTGATGGACGCGAAACCGGCCGTGAACACGATCTGGAAGATGTCGGTGCCGACCGTGGTCATGGAGGAGACGCCCAGGACATAGACGAAGATGGGGAAGGTCAAAAAGCCGCCGCCCACGCCCATGATGCCTGCGGCCAGGCCGACCAGCGCGCCGGACAGGACCAGGAACACCCAGGATATCTGCCGCCCGCCGGGAACCAGGTCCTGGTCGAAGGAAACCATCGGCGGGAACTTCACCGACTGGAGGTTGCGCGACAGGGCGCCCAGGTCCGCGCCTTCGCCGCCGCCGTGAGCCCCGCCTCCGCCGCCCGCCTTGCGCGAGCGCAGGAAGTCGGTCAGGGCGTAGAAGCCCAGAAAGCCGAGCATGAACGAGTAGACCGTGGTGATGAAGGCGTCGCTGAGCACCGGGTTGATCTCGTAGAGCACCCGGTTGATCACGCCGCCCGCCGTGGCCCCGAGAATGGCGCCGACCAGGAAGACCACGGCCAGGGGCACGGATACGTTGCCGAGCTTGCGGTGGATGACGCTGCCCATGATCGCCTTGGCGAAGATGTGGAACAGGTCGGTGCCGACCGCCAGGATGCCCTTGATGCCCGCGCTCATCAGCGCCGGGGCGATGATGAAGCCGCCGCCCGCGCCGATGCAGCCGGTGATCAGCCCCGCGCCCACGCCGATGGCGATGGACACCATGAAGATGCCGACGCTGTAGAAGGCCGGGCTGTAGGCCTTCTTGCCGCCCAGCAGGGCGGGCAGGGCCGGGCCGAGGTCGTCGGCGAAACAGATGCCGCCCAGAACAATGGGAATCAGCATCAGCCCGAGAATGATCAGCTTCTTTCGGCTGCCCATGATGGACCTGGCATTGTCGATTTCCCAGCGGGCGAGCTCTCCGGCCCCCGCCATCATGAATCGTCCCCAATCCTTGAAGAAATGCATACTCTCCTCGCTTCCACTAGATGTTGTTCTTACCGCGAAGCCCGCCCGATCCGTCACGCACCGGCTTCCTCTTTGCCTTTCCTGCGGTCGGCGGCGGCCGCGATCTTCTGGAGAAGGTCGTCCACATCCGCCGGTTTGAGCAGGTAGTCGCAGGCTCCCATGGCCAGGCTGGAAATGACGATGTCCGTGTTGGCGTGCGCCGTGAACATGATCACCTCCACCAGGGGATGCCGTTGTTTGATCTCGCCCAGGACCTTGATCCCGTCCATGCCCGGCATCTTGATGTCGAGCAGGACGACGTCGAAGGGTTCCGAGGCGAGCGCCTCCAGCGCCTCGCCGCCGCCAGTGACCGAGCGCACGGCTACGCCCCGCCTGGCCAGCCGTTTGCCCACGGCCGCCGCGAAATCGGTTTCGTCGTCGACGTGAAGCACCCGTATCTCCCTCACGGCACCGCCTCCGTCCGCCCGACCGCGTGCTGTACGGCTTCCAGGAGCCGGTCGAATTCCATGGGCTTGGAAAGATAGCCGACCGCCCCCTGCTTCATGCACGCGTCGCGCGCGTCCTCGCTGCCGTGCCCCGTGAGCATCAGGACCGGCATCTCCGGCGCCATGAGTCTGAACACCTTGAGGATTTCCAGGCCGTCCATGCCTTCAAGCTTGAGATCGACGATGGCGACGTCGAACTCGGCCGCGCGCAGGGTCCGCACCGCTTCCTCGCCGCTGGCCGCAGACGTGGCGTCGATGCCCCGCCGGGCCATGCGCTTGCGCAGCACGTCCGCGAAACCGATCTCGTCATCGACGATGAGCAGTCTGATCTCCCTGTGGCTCATGGCTCCGGCTCCGGCTGTTCCCGCCTAGATCATGCGCTGGGCGATGTCGTCCACGCGCTCCATGACGGCTTCTTCCTCGTGCTTGGCCTTGATGACCACGGCCTCCATGATCTTGTTCACCAGTATGCCGAAGTCGCAGGGCTTCATCAGGTAGTCGTAGGCACCCTGCTGAATGCCCTCGATGGCCGTGGGCACGGTGGCGTGGCCGGTGAGCATGATCACTTCCACCAGCGGGAACCGCTCCTTGATGTCCTGGAGCACGGCCAGGCCGTCCTTGCCGGGCATCTTCATGTCCAGGATGACCACCTGGATCTCGGGGTGCGTCGCCAGCCGGTCGAGCCCTTCCTGGCCGCTGTACGCCTGAAACACGGTCATGTTCCGCTTGGTCAGCCGCTTGGCCATGGTTTCGACGAAACCGGCCTCGTCATCCACGATCAGAACGCAGGCATCAGTCATGGTCATTCTCCTTGTTGTTTCCCCCGGCGGGGACGGAGGGCGGGAACGGCAGCCGGATGAAGAAGCTGGTGCCCCTGCCCACCGCACTTTCCACGTCAATTTCCCCACCGAGCTGGTGGATGATTCCGAAACAGATGGACAGACCCAACCCACTCCCCTTGCCCACGGGCTTGGTGGTGAAGAAGGGATCGAAAACGCGGCTCAGGTTGGCGGCGGGGATGCCCGGCCCGGTGTCGCTGACCTCGATCACGGCCTGGCCGTCCTCTTCGCGGCAGGCGATGGTCAGCACGCCGCCCTGGGGCTCCATGGCCTGGATGGCGTTATTGATCAGGTTCAGGATGACCTGGTGCAGTTCGGTGACCGAGGCGTGCACCGGGCGCAGGGCCTGGTCCAGCTCCAGGTGGAAATCCACCTGGGCGTAGCGCGCCTGCTGCATGGAGATGTCCACCACCTCGCGGATGAGTTCGGGCAGGAGGACGTCGCCGGTGAGCGAATCGGTCTGGCGGGCGAAGCTGAGCAGCTTGTGGGTGATGTCCTTGCAGCGGCGGCCCTGGGTCCGGACCTGGTTCAGGGCGCGCTCGATCTCGCCGTAGGAGGCCATGGACCTGCCCTCGTCCTCCAGCAGGTCGCGCACCCAGCCCGCCTCCTCGATCATGATCGCCACCGGATTGTTGATCTCGTGGGCGATGCCTGCGGCCAGTTCGCCGATGGCGGCCAGCTTGCCGGTCTCGGCCATCTGCCGGGTCAGCAGTTCGGACTCGCGGTCGATGGACTGGAAGCGGACCACGAGCATGCGCGAGATGACCACGGCCATGACCACGATGCCCAGGCCGCCCAGCAGGAAGATGGCCAGGGTGATGTATTCGGAGCGGGTCATGGCCGAAAAGGCGTCCGAAGTCCGCTGCTGGTAGACCAGCTCCCAGTCGCCGCCCTTGAGCGGGGCCGAGACCGTGATGTACTCGTCGCCGCCGGAACCCTCGGCCAGCCGGATGGTCACGTCCTTGAGGGCGGGATAGGGAATCTCCCGGATCGTGGCCAGCGAGAGGGGATGGTCGCACTCCTCCTGCGGGCGGGTCTGGAACACGCCCCGGCGGTTGAGGATGTAGGCGGACCCGGTCTCGCCGATGCGGATCTTCTCCACCAGATGGCTGAAGGCCAGGAAATCGATGGTCACCCGAAGCGTCCATTCGCGGTCGCCCGAGCCGTTGTTCACGGTGATGATGAAATGCGGGGACTGTCGCAGCCCCAGAAAGACGTCGCTGATGCCTGCGGCCTTGTCGCGCGACTCCTGGTACCATTCGGCGAGGGAGTAGTCCGCGCCCAGCAGGTCGAAAGGCCCGGCGTAGGCGATCTGCCTGCCGGTCTCGTCGATCACGCCCAGATCCACGAAGATGCGGCCGAACTGCTGCTGCATGCCGCGCAGGATCTTGCCCAGGAAGACCTGGTCCGTGAGCTGCTCGTGGGTGTAGGCGCGGTCCAGGTACTGAATCTCGTGCAGCTTCTCGCGCAGGAAGGTGTCGATGGTGTCCTTGTGCTTGTCCACCACCTCGGCCAGGTGGGAGTATACCTTCTCGCGGTAGATGGAACGGAACTGGTCGAAGATGAGCCCGCCGACAAGGATGAGCGGCGCGATGGACACGGTGATGACCACCAGCGCCATGTTGCGGGAGAGCTTGTCGTATGTGGACTTCTGATCGGGATGCACGCCGCTTCCTCGCTGTCGTTTTCGGACTCCGGCCCAGGCGGGCAAATCTCCCTGAGCAAGGCGTGTGCCACAACGCGCGCCGCCCGGCTCGGGAGGCCGGACAGCCGACCCACTCCATCATACTGTAATATTGCCACTTTTCCATAACGCCCTCAGAGCGGGCCTACCGCTTTGCGCAGTGAATCCCCTGCTGCTCCGGACGAATCCCCCCTCCCTTGAACCGACAATCGATACATTTTGCCTCAACGATACAAAATGTACCAGGTTTCGCCAAGGGGGCAAACCCCCATTGACGGGGTCTTGCGGGCGGTTCCCATCAACAGGCCGGTACATTTTGTACCAAACCAGCGCCGTTGGCCGCCTTCCGCGCCTCACCGGCCAGGGGGCCGTGCAGGAATACTTCGGGGGCATGCACACAGGATTCAAGCTATTGATCCGACTTTGTTGAATAAACACAACCGAGGAAAAAAGTATCGGGATTTTCCGTACCGGTGGCATGCGCCTTGTAGCGGCATGGGCATGAACGAACCGATCCGCATTCTGCTGGTGGATGACCAGCCCGATTTCACCGAGGTGCTGGCCAAGCGGCTGGTTCGACGCGGCATGGTCGTGGACGAGGCGGAGGACGGGAACGAGGCCCTGGGAATGCTGCAATCCGCGCGCTACGACGTGGCCGTGTTCGACCTGCGCATGCCCGGGGCGGACGGCGTCCAGCTGCTCAAGGCGGCGCGGCTCCGGTTCCCGGCCATGGCGGTCATCCTGCTGACCGGCCACGGCTCCGTGCACGACGCCATGCGCGCCTCCGAGGCCGGGGCCTTCGAGTTCCTTTCCAAGCCCGTCTCCCTGGAGGCCCTGGAGGAAACCATCCGCCGCGCGGTCCGGGTCCGGGGGGCGCGGGCGTAGCGGCTCCGACCCCGAGCGCCCCACCGCCATTGCCGCACCATGCGGCCTGCGCCGTTTCCACCCGCCCGGGGGCCGAGCCCCGGGTGCCTCCATCCGGCATTGCCTCGCGCGAAAGTATGAAAATTGACGAGGCAATACGAAAGCCTACAGTACGACATCATCTGAAAGCCCCATGGAGGACGTAATGGAGAAGATACTGATCATCGGCTGCAAGAACACCATGGACGACGTCTGCATCGGCTGCTCGCGGT
>JAZHDH010000113.1:0-4865 GCA_036584335.1 Pseudodesulfovibrio sp.
TCGTCGCTTCCCTCCGGCGAAGCCAGCCGGAATTCCTGGGACAGGTCCTTGTCCGACAGGAGCATGCGTTTGCGCAAGGCGTCGTCCGGGCTCATGTCGGCGTCGATCGATTCGGTGCAGCGGTAGTTTTGATAACCGGTCGTGGACTGCACCGAGCCGATGCCCGTGTCGACCTTGGTGTTGAGGTTGACGTTCCAGGTGTCCGTGTCCTCGGTGCTCTCGAAGTCGTGTGAATAGTGATACAGTCCGTCCGCGGCGTATTTGCCTGCCTTGACGTAGCTGTTGCGCACGGTGCGCTTGAGGGGAAAGGACCCGTCGTCGTGCTGTTGCCCATCGATGGTAAGAGTCGTTTCCCAATCCTCGCCGGGCGTGAACATCAGTTTGGCCCGGCCTGCCAGGCCCTCCTTGTGGCGGCCGCCATCTCCACCGGTGTCCACGTCGTTGGTCATGTAGGAATCCTCGTCTGCGGCAAGGGCGTATAGCCCGAGGTACAGCTTGTCCTGCACCAGGGGGCCGCTCACGTTCGCCCGCAACTCCTTGTTCCCGTAGTTGCCATAGGTGACGCTTGTGCCCGAGGCGAATTCGTTGCCCGGATCGGCGGTATGGATGTTGATGACGCCGCCTGTGGTGTTGCGTCCGTAGAGCGTGCCTTGCGCTCCCCTGAGCACCTCGATGCGCTCCACATCGAAGAGGGGAAGCCCCATGAACATGTAGGCCTTGCTGTAGCTGAGGCCGTCCAGGGTGAAGCCGGTGCCCGCCTGTCCGCCGGGCAGGCTCTTGATGCCGCGCATGAACAGGAGCCCGTGGCGTCGGCTGCCGAAATCGTGGTAGTCCATGTTGGGCACATGGTCGGCAAGGTCGCGGATGGCGTCGATTTTCATGTCCTCGATGTCGCCTCTGTCCATGACGGTGATGCCCGCAGGGATGCTTTGGGCATCCTGAGCGCGTTTTTCCGCCGTGACGACGACGGGCTCAAGCGTGACGCTTCCGCCTGATCCCTTGGTGGAATTGGAATCGGACGCCGAGCAGGGCACGGCGGCGAGCAGCATGAGCAACAGGCCGGATGTGAAAGCGATACGCATTCTCAATGTCATTCTCCTCTGAAACTCCGGGGCTTTTTCTCTTGGCCTCGGAGGTTCGATTCAGTCCCTATTTGAACGGGAATGTACGGGAATGCGGGAATGCGTTTCTACCCGACGAGCAATGTTTATTGCCCGAACAGGATGTTGCGGGGCGGGACAACCGCTGCGGGGCGGCGCAGGGAAGGGGGGAGGCTATTGTGACGGCGTGTGGAGGAATTCGCGCACGGATTGCAGGTACGCCTTGGGCAGCACGCCGAAACGTTTCCGGTAGGCCGAGGAGAAGTGGCTGAGATTGGTGTATCCGATCTCCCAGGCCACCTCGCTGACGTTCATGTCGCCTTCGGCAAAGAGCCGCCGCGCCAGCTGCAACCGGTATTCCTTGACAAAGGCGAACACCGACATCCCGAAAAGTGTTTTGAACCCGCCCTGGATGGTGGCTATGGGAACGTGGTAACGGGCCGATATCGCCGACAGGGTGGGCGGGACGTCATGCAGGGCTTCGAGTTCGCTCCGGATGGCGTAAAGCGTGTCGCGCAGCCGGGGGCAGAGAGGCTGGTCCGCGCATGCCGCAGACGTTCCCATCAGTGAGAGGGCCAGCAGTTCCGAAACCTTCCCTTCGACATACAGCCTGACAGGGGCCTCGTTTCTGACGCCATAGAACAATTCGTTGGCGACAGCTTGAATCAACGGGGTCTGCCTTTGCTGGCGGACAAAATTCACCGCGCGTTTTTCCTCCAGGACATCGAGAAGGTGGGGGGCGATCCGTTCGAGGTCCGGCCCCAGCATCGCGCTCAGCTTGGACGGCATCACATGCAAATGGATGATGCGGAGTTTTCTCTCCCCGGCCATTCGCACGGCCCCGCTCATTTCCGGCTGGTAGCCCATGCCGAATTGCCCGGCCCGGTTGTTCAATTCCATGGTTTTGTTGTTTGGCAGGTTGATCGTGTTCGTAAAAGAGCCTTCAAGGAAAAAACCGAATTCGATCATGGGGTTGTTCTTGGAGAACTGCATGGAAAGATCCCGGGGCGGCGTAGCGTCGAAGACCGACAGCGCCAGCCCGCTTCCAAGGATTTCCTCATGCCAGATTGTGCGAAACCAGGCCGTCGATTCTTCGTTCAGCGACGGAAAATGCCTGACAGGACAGAGATGGCCCTCGGCGGCGGATGGGGAAGGGGAGAGTACAGGGTTTTTGGGGTGGGGCTGCATGCACGGCTCCGGCGATGATTATGATTTTCATTTTCAGCGACTCGCAGAGTAGAGAAATCCGATCGTTGTTGTCAACAACAATAAAAAAGAGGGAGCCGCGTGAGCGGCTCCCTGGAGTCCGAACCATGAACAGGCTTTCAAGTGTGGGTTGCGGTCCAATCCTTGTGTGCCGTTTGGAGGTGTCGTCTGGTTCGGCTATGGGTGGTTCAGAATTCGTTGTTTCCGTCCCAGTCGCGGGTCCAGGACATCCAGGATTCGATGTACGGACGCCAGCACTGGCGGCCGATGATCAGGTCCATGATCCTGCTGATGCTGATGTGGGAAAACATGTCGGTTCTCCTTGGTTCCCTTCGGGTTGCTGTCGCATTCTTCCTGACGGGGTCCGCTGTCGGGCCAGGCGTTTGTCAGCAGCCGCCCTGGCCGGGGCTGTCTTTCAGGCTGCGGGCCACGTGCTCGATTGTCTCCTGGAAGATGCCCTTGGAATCATAGGGGGTCAGGAGGCTGGTGCGCACGCTGCCCACGATGTTTCCGTAGATGATCAGGGCGGTCTTTTCCCGGGGCAGGGCGCGGATGGAGCCGTCGGCGATGCCGAGTTCCACGCAGCGTTTCAACTCGTCTATGAAGACGCTGAATTTCTCGGCCACCTTGGCGACGTCCACGCCCGGGTCCAGGTGGCTGAACGGGGAGCAGCGCAGCAGCACGGGAAAGTGGTGGCGGTGTTCCTCGGTGAAATCGAAATAGGCGGCCATGTACCGGCGGACCTTGTCCAGGCCGGTGCCGTCTTTGGCGGTGGCCTCGATCAGCTTGGCGATCAGCCGGTCCGCCATGTCGAAGGCGGCGGCCAGGTACAGGTCCTGCTTGCTGCCGAAGTAGTGGGAAACCAGGCCGAAGGACACGCCCGCCCGCCCGGCCACGTCCTTGACGGTGGCGGCGGTGAATCCCAGCTCGCCGAAGGCTTGCTGCGCGGCTCTGAGTATGGCGTCCTTCTTGGTCATGTTCCATTCCCTCTTTGCCCTGGAGCCGATTGATCAAGCAATCAGCCCTGACGAGCCCTGTATAGATTGATTGAGCAATCAAAGTCAAGCGGTTTATGTCGGGAAAGGTGAATATTCCTTGAGGACGCCCGTCATCCGGTTGTCGGGCGGGGTTTTGCCGATCTTCCCGGCACCGGGCCTGGGGGGGGCGCACCGTCGCGGCCGCTTCCGGGCCGCGCGGCGCCGGGCGGGATATATCCGTTTTGACACCGGCGGCGGCTTGTCCTAGACCTGTCTGACCGGGCTTGGCCCGCAGCCCGCTCGCCGCAACCTCAACCGGAGGGAATACCGTGTTCATCGTCGAACTCACCTACATCCGGCCCATCGAGGCCGTGGAAGAACATCTCGAGGCCCACGTCGTCTATCTCAAGGAACACTATGCCAAGGGCGTCTTCCTCGCTTCGGGCCGCAAGGTGCCGCGCACGGGCGGGATCATCCTGGCCCGGGCCGAGTCCGAACGGGCGCTGCGCGACGTGCTCGCCCTGGACCCGTTTCAGCGCAACGGCGTGGCGCAGTACGCCGTCACCGAGTTCGCCCCGACCATGACCGCCGAGGGACTGGAAGGACTGCTGGACTAGGCATCGGGCAGTCGGGGGGAGGAAATGCCTCCGGCGGCCAGAGAACCTCTTGAAAGAGGTTCTCTGGACTCTCCAGAACTTTTCCATAGCGCATTCGCGCGTCCCTGCGGGCCACGGCGACTTTGCCATCCGTAAAAAGGGAGCTCCTCCCCGCGAAGCGGAGACAAAAAGTTTGGGAGATTCTTAAGACCCCTTTGCAAAGGGTTCTTAAGCCGCCGGAGGCATTCCTCACAAAAAAGGCCGCGATGTCGCGGCCATTTTTGTTGGTGGGATATATCGGGCCTTAGCTGCCCATTTTTTCGACCATCTTGCCCCAGGTGTCGCGCAGGGTGGCGGTGCGGTTGAAGACCAGCTTCTCGCCCGGCGTGTGGTCGCGCGTGTCGGCGCAGAAGTAGCCCATGCGCTCGAACTGGAAGTTGGTGCCCGGCCGCATCCGCGCCAGGGCGGGCTCCACCCAGCAGGCGTCCAGCACCTCCAGGGAATCCGGGGCGAGGTAGTCGAGGAAGGTCTTGCCCTCTTCCACACTGTTCGGGTTTTCCACGGTGAAGAGGTTGCCGTAGTTGCGCACCTCGGCCCGGAGGGCGTGCCTGGCCGAGACCCAGTGCAGGGTGCCCTTGACCTTGCGTCCGTCCTTGGACCAGCCGCCCTTGGTTTCGGGGTCGTAGGCGGCGCGGATCAGGGTGACGTTGCCCTGCGCGTCGGTCTCGTAGCCGGTGCAGGTCACGTAGTAGGCGAAGCGCAGCCGGACCTCGCGGCCGGGGCTCAGGCGGAAGTATTTCTTGGGCGGATCGGCCATGAAGTCGGCGCGCTCGATCCACAACTCCCGGGCGAACGGCACCGTGCGGCTGCCGAAGGATTCCTCCTCCGGGTGCAGCGGCATGACGAATTCGTCCACCTGGTCTTCGGGGTAGTTCTCGATGACCAGCTTGACCGGGTCGAGCACGCCCAGGTAGCGCGGGGCGCGG
>JAZHDH010000114.1:0-4859 GCA_036584335.1 Pseudodesulfovibrio sp.
CGGGCCGGGGGAGAGGCTTTTCCCTACAGGTTGACCAGCTTGTACTCGCGCGTGCCCAGTCCCAGCTTCTCGGCGTAGTCGAGCCCCATGTGTTCGGGCACGTGCTGGTGGATGGCGGCGAATTTGGGCTGGCCGGGGGTCAGGCCGAAGGGCAGCCGACTCGGGTAGAGCGGCGGAGCGGCGTCGACCAGGTCCATGGACGCCTGGTCCACGGCCACGGGGTCCAGGCTGGCGAGCACGCCGAGGTCCGGGCAGATGGGCGCGTCGGTGAAACCCACGCAGTCGCAGTCCGGGACCACGTCCATGACGAAATTGACGTGCAGGCACGGCCGCCCCTTGGTCCGGATCACGGCCAGGGCGTATTCCATCATCCGCTCCAGGAACTCCTGGACGCCGATTTGCCAGTTGACCTGGAGCGCCCCGTGGCGGCAGGCCACGAAACAGCCGCCGCAGCCCACGCACAACTCCTCGCGGATGGATATCTTGCCGGACTCGTCCAGGCGCAGCGCGCCGGGCTTGCAGGATTTGACGCACGCGCCGCAGGCGGTACAGTTGTCGGGCAGCAGGGTCGGACCGGTGGAGAAGTGCTGCTGCATCTTGCCGCGCTTGCTGGCGCAGCCCATGCCGATGTTCTTGAGCGCGCCGCCGAACCCGGCCAGCTCGTGGCCCTTGAAGTGGTTGACCGAGACCAGGAAGTCGGCTTCGGCCACGGCGCTGGCGATGTACGCCTCCCCGATGTGCCTGCCGCCCACGGGCACGGCGGCCTCGTCGCCGCCCTTCAGGCCGTCGGCAATGACCACGGGCGCGCCCATGAGCAGCGGGTCCCACCCGTGCCGCGCCGCGCACAGGTGGTGCGAAACCGCCTCGCCGCGCTGGCCCACGTAGAGCGTGGAGGCGTCGGTCAGGAACGGCTTGCCGCCCGCCTCGGCGATGAAGTCGGTGATGGCCTTGACCCACAGGGGGCGCAGGAAGCCGGTGGTTCCCTGCTCGCCGAAGTGGATCTTGACGGCGGCCAGGTCGCCGCCCCGGATGTGCTTGTGCGCCCCGCATGCCCGAAGCAGCGAGCGCATGCGCGCGTGGAGCGGGGCCTTCATGGAGGCGCGAAGATTCCAGAAATAGACGTCGGCGGTCATGGCGGCTCCTTCGGTTGCCGTTTCAACGAGCCTACCACAGCCGGGTTCGGGCGGAAAAGCGCCGATTTCGTCCATTTCCCGTTGGCGCGGAGGCGGCCTGGACGTATGCTGGCCACGAAACCGCACGCCAACCCGGAGCCGATCATGCCGCGCCAACCGCCGCAACTGACCCTGCTGGTCATCCAGCCCGACGACTTCGAGCGGGACCGCCTGGTCCGGCTGCTGTCCGGCGACCCGGTCCGGGTCCTGGCCGCGCGCGACGGCAGGGCGGGGCTGGATCTGGCCCTGGACGGCGGCCCTGACATCCTGGTGGCGGACCTCCAGCCCGGCGGCCTCGACGGTCCCGCGCTGGTGGAGCGGGTCCGCGAGATGCGCGATGGCGTCAAGGTGATCGTGACCTTCGGCCCCTACAGCCCCAAGGAACTGGTCCGGGCCGTGGAGGTGGGGGCGGACGCCTTCCTGCGCCTCCCCGTGGACGGCGCGAAGCTGCGCGAGACCGTGCGCCGTTGCGCCCGCGAGATCGGGGCCGCCCGTCGGCTGGCGCGCGAGGACTACTCCCTGCGCCAGCTCCTGGATTTCTTTCCCGGCCCGGCCCTGCTGGCCGACGGCCAGGCCGTGGTCTGCATGAACCGGCGGCTGAGCGACTTCCTGGGGTTCGACGACCGCCGGACCATGGCCGCCCTGGACCGGGGGATCGAGGACTGCATCGTCCGCGTGGGCGGCGAGCCCTACGGCGGACACCCCACGGACTGGATGGAGGCCGTGGTCCACGACCCCCTGGACCGGGACCACATCCTGCATCTGCGCAACCCGCGCCACCCGGACTCCCGGCCCAGCGCCTTCGCCGTGATCCACAACGCCTTTCCCGGCTCGGACCTGCGGCTGTTCACCTTCCAGGACGTCAGCGGCCTGGAAGACGAGCGCGCCCGGCTGGAGGACGAGGCCGCCACCGATCCGCTGACCCTGGCCCTGAACCGACGCGGGTTTCGCGTCCTGCTGGACCGGGCTGCGGCGGACGGCGCGCCCTTCTCGCTGGTCATGTTCGACATCGACCACTTCAAGTCGGTCAACGACACCTGGGGCCACGACGCGGGCGACGCCGTGCTGCGCGAAACGGCCGCCCTGGTGCGCGAAAACATCAGGGAGACCGACACCCTGGCCCGCTGGGGCGGCGAGGAGTTCATGGTGCTTTCGCGCCATCCGGACCCGGACCGCGCCCTGGGCATGGCCGAGCGGCTGCGCCGGGCCGTGGCCGGATACGCCTTCGACGGCGTGCCGCGCACGGTCACGGCCAGCTTCGGCGTGGCCTTTGCCGCGCCGGGGCGGTCCCCGGAGGAACTGGTCCGGCGCGTGGACGCGGCCCTGTACCGGGCCAAGGAAACCGGCCGGAACAGGGTCGTCGTCGATCAGATGTGAGGAGGGGAGGGGCTAGGCGCCCTCGTCCGGAATCAGGTCGCTGCCCGACGCGGCCCGGCGGGCCAGTTCGTCGCAACGCTCGTTGAACTGGTGCCCGCTGTGGCCCTTGATCCAGTGGAAATTCACCTGGTGCTTCTCGATGAGCGGGAGCATGCGCTGCCACAGGTCCTTGTTCTTGACCGGCTTCTTGGCCGCCGTCTTCCAGCCGTTCTTGAGCCAGCCGCCGATCCAGTTCTTGGTGAAGGCGTTCTGCACGTACTGGGAGTCGGTCCACAGCTCCACGGCGCAGGGCCGGGTCAGGGTCTCCAGGGCCACGATCACGGCCATCATCTCCATGCGGTTGTTGGTGGTGCGGCGGTACCCCCGGGAAAGCTCCCGGTAGTTGTCCGCGCCCGTCCCCTTGTACTCCCCGTAGACCAGGACCGCCCCGTAGCCGCCCGGGCCGGGATTGCCCAGGCAGGAGCCGTCCGTATAGATGGTCACCCGATCACTCACCGCTTGCACCGTCCTTGTTCAGTTCCGTCAGTTTCTGGAAAATGGTGGCCAGCACCATCTGCAATTCCTGGGGCCATTCGCCCGCCGCGATGGCGGGCTCGAGATACTCGGTCCGCAGCGCCTCGATCAGGTCGTCGCCCAAGGCCTGGCGCATCAGGGCCGGGAACCGGATCTGCACCTCGCCCGTGGACGGGGAGAGCCCGATGTACATGGTCTTGGCGTCCAGCTCGGGCACCACGAAATCGCCGCCGTAAATCTGTATCCGGCTCGACAGCCCGAATTCTTCCTTGAGCGTGCGGGTGAAGGAGGCGATGAACCGGCGCTGGTCCTTGTCCAGGGTCTTGGTCTCGTCGTAGACCGCGCCGTCGCGGTTGAGCATGTCCACCACGCGCTCGTTGTTCTTGATGAAGCCCCAGCAGACCGCAGCGAAGATCAGTACCAGCGCCAGCGACCGGATGATCTTCTCCCTGGGCGAGCGCCCGTGAACGCGGGGTATGGTTATTCTCATGCCGCTCCTCCGAAGCTCCGGTCTTATCGTGCCGGGTGCGCTTATGCAAGCCGGGTCAGCCCTCGCCGCGCAGGGCGCGGATCGGATCGAGGTCCGCCGCCTGCTTGGCGGGCTTGAGCCCGAAGATCAGCCCCACGGCCTGGGAGCCGGCCAGGGCCATGAAGAACGCCTTCCACGAGAACTGGATGGTCAGCACGTCGAGCCGCGACAGGAACTGGCCCATGGCCAGCCCCATGAACAGCCCGAGCACCCCGCCCAGCAGCGTCAGCCCGCACGCCTCCACCAGGAACTGGACCATGATCGCCGAGCGGTGCGCGCCCAGCGCCTTCTTGAGCCCTATCTCCTCGGACCGCTCGCTCACCGAAAGGGAGAACAGATTGGCCAGCACGAATCCGCCGACCAGGATCGCGATGGTCGCCGTCACCCCCAGGAACAGGGTCAGCCCGCCCTTGAACATGGACAGGAACTTCAATATCTCGTCCGCCGTCAGGATGGTGAAGTCGTCGTCCTCGCCGGGCTGGAGCCCATGCTGGTGGCGCAGCAGCGAGCGCAGGTTCTCCGTGTGCCCGCTCATGTGCTCGGCGTCGTGATACTTCACCCGGATCGCCCGGAAATACTGGCGGTCCAGGTTGAACCGCTGCATCAGCGTGGAAAGGGGAACGATCACCCGGTTGTCGATGTCGCCGCCCCCGCCGCCGCCGAACCCCCGGTAGATCAGCGTGCCCACCACCTGGAACGGGATGTTGGCGATGTACACCACCTGGCCCACCGGCGATTCATCGCCGAAGAGCTCCTGCGCGGGCTTGCTGCCGAGCAGCACCACCTTGGCCCCCCGCGCCACGTCCTCGTCCGTGATGTCGCGCCCCTCGAAAAGCGGCCAGTTCCACGCCCCGGCATAGTCCGCCGTGGCCCCGATCACGGCCACGTCCTGATAGTTGCGGCTGCCGTGCTTCACCGTCTGTTGCGACTTCACCTGCATGGGCACCACCAGCCGCACGCCCGGCAGCGAGTTCTCGATGCGCCGGGCGTCGTCCATGCTCAGCGTCAGCGTGCGCATGCCCACGGCCCGCTTCTTGAAATTGCCGCCGAACACCAGCGCCGCGTCCGGGCCGAACATCTCGACGATCTCCACCGCCTTGCGGTTCGCCCCGTCCACCGCCGTGATGATCAGCGTCAAACTCGCAATGCCGAACGCCACGCCCAAAACCACGAAAAACGACCGGAGCCGATACGCCCACAACGCACCAAACCCCATGCTCGCCACCCGTGTCATCAGCCGAAACGTCATTGAAGCGTGCCTCCGGCGG
>JAZHDH010000115.1:0-4842 GCA_036584335.1 Pseudodesulfovibrio sp.
ACCAGAGAAACCAACAGTCCGACGAGAAATTTGTGCGAAATCAATATTTTTATCTGGGCCGGGTGGACGAAACCGGCCGCGACGCCGCCGGCCTGCTGCACCGCCTCGGCGGGGCCATGGCCCGGCTGGGAGAGCGCCGCGAGCGAGCCCTGGAGCTGGCGACCGCCAACCTGCGCGGCCTGGACCCGGAAGCCCCGCTCTTGCGCGGCTATTCCCTGGTGCGCATCGTCCGCACCGGCGGCTTCCTGCGCGATCCGTCGGACGTGACGCCGGGCGACGCCCTCGACATCAGGGTGCGGGACGGCCGGGTGAGTGCGATCATCGCCGACGGCGGCACAGCGACCAAGGAGCGGAAATGAAACGGACGTTGACGTTGATGGCCCTGGCGGCCTTGCTGGCCCTGGCGTTGGGGGCGGCGCAGGGCGCGGCCCAGGATTTCGGGTTGGAGGACGGCGACGGCGCGGCGCTGGCCCTGCCGGGCGAGGCCGAGACGCCATCGGCCGGAAAACCGGCCCCCTCCGCCGCCACCGCCCTGGTGCTGGCCGCGCCCGCGCGCATCGGCGTGGGCCAGCCGTTCCTGGTGCGGCTGACTTCGGACCAGCCGCTGGAATCCGTGGCCATCCACTGGCAGGGCAAGACCCTGGTCCCCTCCATTTCCGTCTGGAACAACCGCCACGTCGCCCTGGCCATGCTCGGTACCGACGTGCTGACGGCCAAGCCGGGCAAGGAAGACCTGTCGGTCATCGCCTCCATCGACGGCAAGGAGAGTACCCTGCGCCGCTCGGTGCAGATGCTGCCGGTCAAGTACCCCGAGCAGGCCCTGACCCTGCCGCCCAAGATGGTCACCCCGCCCGCCGAGGTCCTGGAGCGCATCCGCAGGGAGCGCGCCGAGGTGCTCGAAGCCCTGAATACGGTCTCGCCGCAGCGGCTGTGGCGGCTTCCCCTGGAGCGGCCGGTGGAGGGCGCAGTCACCAGTCTCTACGGCCTGCGTCGCGTGCTCAACGGCAAACCCAGGAACCCCCACCGGGGGCTGGATTTCGACTCGCCCATGGGCAACCCGGTCAAGTGCGCGGCCGACGGCGTGGTCATCCTGGTGGGCGACCACTACTACGCGGGCGATTCGGTCTATGTGGACCACGGCAACGGATTGGTCTCCATGTATTTTCATCTGTCCAAGCCCATCGTCAAGGCGGGCGACCAGGTGGCGCGCGGCCAGGCCGTCGGGCTCTCGGGGATGACCGGACGGGCCACGGGTCCGCATCTTCATTTTTCCGTGGCCGTGCTGGGCAGGCTGGTCGACCCCCAGCCCCTCCTGAACAGCGACGCCGACACCCTGCTGCAACTGCAATAAACCGGAGCCCCTCTTGCGATTCTTCCGCCTGCTTTTCCCCTGTCTCCTTCTGCTCCTGCTGCCCGCTCCGGCCACGGCCGCAGACTGGCTCGACACGACCGTTCCCGCCCGGGTGGGCGTGGGCAAGCCCTTTGTCGTCCGCCTCGTCTCCCGCTTTCCGGCCGACGCGCTGGCCGTGGAGTGGAACGGACGCATGCTGCGCATGCCGTTCACCCGCAAGGGCGAGTCCTTCGAGGCCGAATTCCTGCTCGGCACGGACCTGCGCCGGGAGTTGGGCGTCTATCCGCTGGCCCTGGACGTGCACCTGTGGGGACGGTCCTATCGCTTCACGCACGCCGTGGACGTGGTGGAGTCCGCCTGGGACCACGAGACGCTGACCGTGCCGCCGAAGATGGTCAAGCCGCCCAAGGAGGCCATGGCCCGCATCAAGAAGGAGCGCAAGCTGATCCGCGCGGCCCTGGACACGGTCACGCCCGAGCGGTTCTGGACCGTGCCCTTCACCCGTCCGGTCAAGGGCAAGATGCTCAGCCGGTTCGGCCTGTACCGCGTATTCAACGGCAATGTGGAGTCGCGCCACTCCGGCTTGGATTTTCGCGCCTATGCGGGCACGCCCATCCACGCCATGGCCGCCGGAACCGTTGTCCTGACCGGCTCGTTCTATTATGCTGGCAACGCGGTCTGCATCGACCACGGCCTCGGGCTGGTCTCCATGTCCTGCCACCTGTCCAGGCGGCTGGTGGGGGAGGGCGACCGGGTGGAGGCAGGGCAGCGGATCGGCCTTTCCGGGGCCACGGGTCGGGTCACGGGCGCGCATCTGCACCTGGGCGTGTTCCTGTTGGGCGAAGCCGTGGACCCGGCGCTGTTTTTCGACGGCACATTGGATGTTGATTTTAATGAAAGTTCAATAATATCGCCAAACAGAAATCAGCCTGAAACAATCAAGGCAAGAGAGTGACCTCCATGAAGAAAGCGACGTTTGAAGAGCGGCTTGAGCGGCTCAAGTCCATAGTGGAGCGGCTGGAGCGCGGCGACCTGCCCTTGGAGGAAGGGGTGGAGCTGTACAAGGAGGGGCTGACCCTGGCCCAGGCCTGCTCCAGGCAGCTGGAGACGGCCCGGCACGAGGTCCGGATCGTCTCCGAGGGGCTGGTCAAGGAGTTCGAGGCCCTGGAGAACCTGGGCGCGCCCCTGGATGCGGAGGACGGCGATGACCATTAAGGAGCAACTGGCCGCGCGCGCCTGCGCCGTGGAGGCGTTCCTCGGGGACAGTCTGCGCGGCCGGGGCGCGCCGGAGCGGCTGCTGGCGGCCATGGAGTATTCGCTGCTGGCCGGTGGCAAGCGGCTGCGCCCCGTGCTGGCATTGGCCTGGGCCTCCCTGCTCGGCGGCGAGGCCGGGTCGGTCATGCCGTTCGCGGCCAGCCTGGAGTTGATCCACACCTATTCCCTGATCCATGACGATCTGCCAGCCATGGACGACGACGATCTGCGGCGCGGCAGGCCGTCCAACCACAAGCGGTTCGACGAGGCCACGGCCATCCTGGCGGGCGACGGCCTGCTTACCGAGGCGTTCTCGCTCATGGCCGAGGCGTCGCTGCGCAACGGACTGCCCGCCGGGCGGGTGCTCCGGGCTCTGCATGTGCTGGCCTTGGCCGCCGGGGCGGGCGGCATGGTCGGCGGCCAGGCCGTGGACATGGAATTCACCGGGCGCAGCGGCGTCGGCCTGGATGAACTGCGGGGGATGCACGCCATGAAGACCGGCGCGCTGATCACCGCCGCCTGCCAGTGCGGCGCGATCCTCTCCGGCGCGGGCGAGGCGGACGTGGAAAACGCCCGCGAGTTCGGGCGCAGCCTGGGCGTGGCCTTCCAGATCGTGGACGATGTGCTCGACGTGGTCGGCGACACCGCCACCCTGGGCAAGCCTGCGGGCAGCGACCAGGCCATGGGCAAGACCACCTATCCCGCCCTGGTCGGCCTGGACCGCTCCAGGGAGCTGGCCCAGGGCCACGTCGAGGCGGCCCTGGCTCGGATCGCGCCCTACTCCGGCGCGGAAAAAGAGTTCCTCGCAGCGCTGTCCCGATACATAGTGGACAGGGTGTGTTGATTGTCTTAAAGTTTCGGCCCTATGACCCAAGCGACGACCAAGATCCTTTCGCGGATCCGCAAACCCGGCGACGTCAAGCCCCTCACGCCAGAGGAGCTGGAGACCCTGGCCGGGGAGATACGAAGGACCATCATCGGCCATGTGGCCGGGCACGGCGGCCATCTCGCCCCTTCGCTGGGCGTGGTCGAGCTGACCCTTGCCCTGTTCAAGGCCTTTGACCTGGAGCGCGACAAGCTGGTCTGGGACGTGGGCCACCAGGCCTATGCCCACAAGCTGCTCACCGGGCGGCTCGACCGGTTCCACACCCTGCGCCAGAAGGGCGGGTTGAGCGGGTTTCCGCGCCTGGCCGAATCCCCTTACGACCACTTCGGCGTGGGCCACTCCTCCACCTCCATTTCCGCCGCCCTGGGCATGGCCATGGCCCGCGACCTCAAGGGGGAGAACCACGAGGTGGTGGCCGTCATCGGCGACGGCTCCCTGACCGCAGGCCTCGCCTTCGAGGGGCTGAATCAGGCGGGCGACCTCGGGCGCAAGATGGTCGTGGTCCTCAACGACAACGAGATGTCCATCTCGCGCAACGTGGGCGCGCTCTCCCAGTTCCTGAGCCGGAAGATGACCACCCCGTTCCTCCAGCGGCTCAAGAGCGACGTGGAGGGGCTGCTCTCCACCATCCCCAAGATCGGCGACGACCTGGCGGGCTACGCCAAGCGCTACGGCGACTCGGTCAAGTCCTTCTTCACCCCCGGCATCCTGTTCGAGGCATTCCACTTCACCTACGTCGGCCCCATCGACGGCCACAACGTGGCCCAGATGACCAAGGTCTTCGAGGAGGTGCGCAAGCTCGACAAGCCGGTGCTGGTCCACGTCATGACCACCAAAGGCAAGGGATACGAGCCCGCCGAGTCCGACCCGACCCACTTTCACGGCGTGGGCGAGTTCGTGCCCGAGACCGGGCTGGCGCGCAAGTTTTCCGGCCCCGGTCTGCCGTCCTACACGTCCATCTTCGGCGAGACCCTGTGCCGGCTGGCGGACAGGGACGAGAAGATCGTGGCCATCACCGCCGCCATGCCCGAGGGCACCGGCACCGAGTGCTTTCGGCTGACGCACCCTGACCGCTTCGTGGACGTGGGCATCTGCGAGCAGCATGCCGTGACCTTCGCCGCCGGGCTTGCGGTGCAGGGCTTCAAGCCCGTCGTGGCCATCTATTCCACCTTCCTGCAACGCGCCTACGACCAGATCATCCACGATGTCTGCCTGCAGAACCTGAACGTGAATTTCTTTCTGGACCGCTGCGGCCTGGTGGGCGAAGACGGGGCCACCCACCACGGGGCCTTCGATCTGAGCTACCTGCGCCACATCCCGAACATCGTGGTCATGGCCCCCAAGGACGAGG
>JAZHDH010000116.1:0-4821 GCA_036584335.1 Pseudodesulfovibrio sp.
CGCCCCTGGCGGACCAGGCGATCTCGCGCTCGGCGCGGTTGAGGAAGGCCCCGGCGAAATCGACCATGCCGGACTCGACCTCGTTCAGCTTGCCCAGGAAATAGTTGTAGAAGATCGTGGCCGGGATGGCGACCAGCAGCCCGATGGCCGTGGCGATGAGGGCCTCGGAGATGCCCGGGGCCACGGTGGCCAGGGCGGCGGACTGGGCCTGCCCGATGGAGTGGAACGAGTGCATGATGCCCCAGACCGTGCCGAACAGGCCGATGAACGGCGCGGCGTTGGCGCAGGTGGCCAGGAACGGCAGGTTGCGCGTCAGCGAGCGCATCTCCTTGGAAATGCCCTGCTTGAGCACGCGCCGAAGCGTGTCCTTGACCAGCAGGCGCTTGCGCTCGCGGTTGACGTCGGCCTTTTCGAGCAGGCGGAACTCGTGGACGGCCAGGGCCGAGACGCGGCCCAGCGGGGACTGGCTGCGGTCGCCGAGCTTCTTGATGCCCTGGCTCAGGTCCGGGGCGTCCATGAAGGCGTCGTAGCCGCTGATGACCTTCTTGCGGGCCGCGCCGATGGTGAAGAACTTGTAGAAGATGATGGTCCAGCTCCACAGGGACATGGCCCCGAGGAAGAGCATCACCAGCTTCACGGCCAGGGTCGCGCCCGAAAGCAGGGTCACGATGTCGTTGTCAGGCAGAAATTGCATGGGGTCGTCACCTCTGGGAATGGTTGCGAAAACACCGCTTCTATTTATGTAATCCCCGGACCGGGATAATGCAAGGGCGGTCGGGCCGGAACAGTCCGTCTTTTCAGACAATTGCAGTCTGCTTTCCTTGGTCCCGTCCTCGGGGCCGATGCGGCCCGGCCGCTTTTCGCGGTCAAAAGCGGTTGTCCTCTTCAGCGAGTAAGGCTACCCCTGTATGGTGGAGACCAATGGTTGGTGAGCGCTGCGGGCGCAAGGACGGGGGAGTATGCGGATACTGGTTCTTCTCGGCAAGGGGATGGACGAGCGGCGGGTGATCGGCCTGCTGACCGGCCACGAGTGCGAGGCCGCCCGGTATGGGACGGTCTCCCGCGGCGTGCGCCGGCTGGAGCGGGCCGGGGCCGACGCCGTGGTCCTGGCCCCGGACCCGGGCGACGAGACCTGGGCCCGGGCCGTGGCCCGCATCCGCCGTGAATACGGCACGCCGTCGGTGGTCCTGCTGCCGGGCGGGGGCCCGGAGCTCCATGCCGCTTCGGACGCCTTCGACGTCTTCGCCCTGGACCGGACCGCTCCGGAAGATATGGCGCGCTGCCTGCGCCACCTGGCCCGCCAGCGCGATCTGGAGGAACGGCTCAAGCGGCACACGGCCCTGTTCGACTGGGTGGAGGAGACCGCCTGGATGGGCACCTGGCGCTCCGACGGGCGGGGACGCACCGAGTGGTCGCGGGGCGCGCGGCGCATCCTGGAGGCGGGCGGCGACCGGCTGACCGGGGATTTCGGGAGCGTGCGCGGCCTGGTTCATCCCGACGACCTGGAGATCTTCGAGCAGGCCAACCGGGCCACCTTCAGCCAGGGGTGGCCGCTGGACTTCGAGTACCGCGTGGTCCTGGCCGACGGCCGGGTCCGCCACCTGCACCTGCACCGGCGGGTGGAGCACGGCCGGGGCGGCGAGGTGGTCCGCGCCTTCGGCATGATCCGCGACGTCACCCCGGAGCGCGAGTTCGAGGACGTCCTGTTCCGGCGCGACGCCGTGCTCCAGGTGGTGGGCTCCTGCGCGGCCGGGTTCCTGCGCGAGGCCGACTGGGAGCACGGGGTCGACGACTGGCTGGCCGAACTGGGCCGGGCCATGGACGTCACCCGCGCCTACATCTTCCGCCCCAGGGCCGACATCGAGGACGGCCTGCCACAGGGCGTCATCTGCGAGTGGGCCGCGCCCGGCACGCCGCTGCTCAAGGGGCAACCCGAGGCCAAGACCCGGCCCGTGTCCATCCTCTACAAGCGGCTGCTGCCCCTGATGCTCGACCGCAAGGTGGTGGCCTGCCACACCCGCGACCTGCACGCCGAGGAGCGGGCCTTCCTGAGCCGGACCGGGGTCAAGTCGTTGATGCTCATCCCGATCTTTGCGGGGGGCGAGTGGTGGGGGCTGATCGGGCTCTCCGAGCACCGGGCCGAGCGCGACTGGCTGCCCGCCGAGATCGAGTCCCTGACCATGATGGCCGACATCCTCGGCTCGGCCGTGCTCCGCGCCCGCATGGAGCGCGAGTTGCGCACGGCCAACCGGATGGCCCAGGACGCCACCCGGGCCAAGAGCCTGTTCCTGGCGAACATGAGCCACGAGATCCGCACGCCCGTGGGCGGCATCCTGGGCATGGCCGAGATGATGGCGGCCCTGGAGCTGCCCGCCGACCTGCGCGAGCACGTGGACATGATCCGCGACGCGGCCCGCTCCCTGCTGACCATCGTCAACGACGTGCTCGACCTGTCGCGGGTGGAGGCGCGCCGGTTGCAGCTGGTCCCGGCGGATTTCGACCTGCGGACCATGCTCGACCGCACCCTGGCCCCCTTTGCCGCCGAGGCGCGGCAGAAGGGCATCGAGTTCGCCCTCGCCGTGGACCCCGGCGTGGACGGGTCGGTGCGCGGCGACGCCAGCCGGCTGGCCCAGGTGCTGCGCAACCTGGTCGGCAACGCCCTCAAGTTCACGGCCAAGGGGTTCGTCCGGGTGGCGGTGGGGCAGCGCGATTTTGCGCCCGGCCGCCGCTGCCTCGGGTTCACCGTGGCCGACAGCGGCGAGGGCATCCCGCCCGAGATGCAGGACTCCATCTTCGACACCTTTGTCCAGGGCGACAGCTCGGCGCGCAAGCGGCACCAGGGCACCGGGCTGGGGCTGGCCATCTGCCGCGAGCTGGTGGCGATGATGGGCGGCGAGATCCGGGTGGAGAGCGAGCCGGGCCGGGGCAGCGTCTTCGCCTTCACCGTCTGCTTCGCCGACGCCGGGCGGGCGGCCGATCCCGCGCCCGACGCCGGGGGGGCCGGACCGTCCCGGCGGCTCCACCTGCTCCTGGCCGAGGACAACCCGCTCAACCAGCGGT
Organism: Pseudodesulfovibrio sp.; assembly: GCA_036584335.1. Taxonomy (GTDB): domain Bacteria; phylum Desulfobacterota; class Desulfovibrionia; order Desulfovibrionales; family Desulfovibrionaceae; genus Pseudodesulfovibrio. The sequence continues at coordinate 3,061 of JAZHDH010000116.1, forward strand.
TCCTCACCCATTTCCTGACCTGGGCCGGGCACCGCGTCACCGTGGCCGGGAGCGGCGTCGAGGCCCTGGAGGCGCTGAGCCGCCACGGCCGCGATCTGGACCTGGTGCTCATGGACATCCAGATGCCCGCCATGGACGGGTTCGAGACCACGGCCGCCATCCGCGCCGGGGACGGCGAAGCCTTCGATCCGGCCATCCCGATCATCGCCCTGACCGCCTACGCCATGAAGGGCGACCGCGAGCGCATGGTCGAGGCGGGCATGAACGGCTACGTGCCCAAGCCGGTGGAGATGGACGTGCTGACCCGGGCCATGGCCCGCTGCCTGGACGGCCTGGACCGGGAACCGGCGGACGGGCCCGAGCCGCAGCCGACCGCCCCGGCCGGGGAGGTCGACTTCGACATGGACGCCCTGGCGTCGCGCTACCGGGGCAATGTGGGGCTGCTGCGCGAGGTCCTGGCCCTGTTCCGCTCCGAGGCCGCAGAGAAGCTGGCCCTGTTCGACCGGGGCCGGGCCGCCGACGATCCGGCCATGCTCCGCGAGGCCGTGCACGGCATGGCCAACCTGGCCAGCCATGTCCTGGCCCTGTCCGTGGTGCGCCGGGCGCGCGAGCTGGAAACCCAGTGCTGCAAGGGCAGGGAGGGCGGATTCGGCGAGGAGCTCGCCCGGCTGCGCGCGGATTTCGTCCGGCTGGCGGACCGTGTGGAGCGTCGGGCGGAGTCGTTGTAGCGCGTTGCATTTTTTGCGGTTAGCGACTACAACGACCGAACCCGGTTTCTCCCGGTAGTTCACGGTGATCAGGAGGTGAGGCGATGCTGGTCAGAGACTGGATGACGGTCCACGTCATTTCCCTGAGCGTCAATTCGTCCGTGCTCGACGCGGCGGATATCCTGCGCGAGAAGAACATCCGCCAGTTCCCGGTGGTGGACAACGACGGCGGGCTCGCCGGCATCGTCTCGGACCGCGACATCCGCGATGCCATGCCCTCCAAGTTCATCCCCGGCGACGCCGTGGACGGCAGAAGCGGCGGCCTCTGCACCCTCACCGCCGGGGACATCATGACGCTTGACCCGATCACCGCCAGTCCGGACATGGCCATCAACGAGGTGGCCGACATCCTGGTCCGTCACAAGATCGGCGGCCTGCCCGTGGTCGAGGGCGGCCGGCTGGTGGGCATCGTCACCCAGGCCGACGTCATGCGCTTCCTCTGCGCCGCCGCCGGGCCCATGCGCTCCGGCACCCAGTTCGCCTTCCGGCTGGGGGCGAGGCCCGCCGACCTGGCCCGGCTCCTGGACGACATCCGCGACCTGGGCCTGACCTATTCCAGCGTCTTCACCATCACCGACCTCGCCCATCCGGGCCATCGCCGGGTCTACATCCGCATCGAGGGCGCGCGCGAGCGCTCCGTGGAGGAGCTGGTGGACATCCTGCAGCGCAAGCACACCCTGCTCTACTACGTCAACGAAGGGGTCACCGTGGATCTTGCCCAGGGCTAGCAGACTGTTGAAAAACGGCGATCTGCTGCGTTGCTGCAAAAAGTTCAAACCCTCGCGTACAGGGAGTACGCTTCGGCCTTGAACTTTTTTTGCGCCTTGCTTCTCACCATTTTTGAACAGTCTGCTTTTCCATTCCTGAAACCAGCTGTTGGGCGGGGTCGATAGCCGCCAGAAAGCGGGCCTTTCGCAGTCTTCGCCCCCGGCGTTTCCGCCGGGGGCTTTTCTTATGCGGCCCCATGTCAAGGACTCCCGTATATCTTTATTTC
>JAZHDH010000117.1:0-4802 GCA_036584335.1 Pseudodesulfovibrio sp.
GTTGAGAAGGTCCACTATCCTGGTCAGCCGGTCGCGCCCGTTCGTCTCCGCCATCGCTCTCCGCTCCAAAAGGTATTGCGTGCGGGCCGAGGCCCGCGTTGGTGCCGTGGCGCGCACCTTACAGCAAACCGCCCCGGTTGGCGAGTGCTCCGGCGCAGGCCCGCACGCGGGACGCCCTCCATCCGCCGCTGGCCGCGCCCCCGAAGGATTATCCACCCTTTATACTATGCTGGACACACATCCCGTGTATAGCTTAGGGCTGTTTCCTAAAGATATATCGAATACGCCAGGCCCGCCGGGACGGCCGAACCGGGACCGGGTGAACCCTTTTGTCGGCCTGAAGCATCGCATTGCCGGGCGGCAGAGAGAACAAGGAGGGCATCATGAGCAGGAAAATGGCGCTTCCCGACGAGCTGCTGGACGCGCTCTCCGGGGGCCTCATGGTCTTCGGAACCCAGCGGGTGACGGACTGCGCGGTGGACGACAGCGGCGTGACCCTGACCCTGGAATCGGGCGACCGCTATTTCCGCAGCCACTCGGCCCAGGACCGGACCATGTACCGGTCCGACCCGCAGTTCTTCCAGACCCTCTTCAGCAAGAGCGTCACCGACGACAACATCTACGCCCAGGCCGACACGCGCCAGTACAAGCAAATCTGAACCGCGACGGGAGGAACCGACATGAGCAAGAAAACGCAGCTGCCCGACGAACTGCTGGACGCCCTGTCCGGCGGCGTCTTCACCTACCAGGGGCAGGGCCTCACCAGGATCGGCAAGATCGGCCCGAGCGGCATCGAGGCCGAAACCGCGCAGGGCAGGATGTTCTTCCCCTGGAGCGACAAGGCCAGAGAGGACTTCAAGGGCGGCTTCGGCGTGGACCAGATGAAGGCGATGATGGCGGGCCTCGACTTCAAGAAGCAGTACGCGCTGGAAGAATACGCGGGCGCTCCCAGCCCCGTTAACGAGTAACCAAGCAAGGAGACAGGCTATGAACAAGAAAATGGCGCTTCCCGACGAACTGCTGGACGCCGTGTCCGGCGGCGTGCTGACCGTAGGCGGCAACACCGTGACCGAACTCGGCTTCTTCGAGGACGGCGGGGCCGAGAGCCTCGCCCTGGTCACGGCCAAGGGCACCTACCAGCTGGACTGGGACGACAAGACCAAGGCCGCCATCAGGGCCAACCCCTCCGTGCTGAACGACATCGTCAACGACCTGGTCAAGGACATGAACAGCTCGAAGGTCTTCCGCGCCGAAGACAGGATGTAGCCCGCCGGGAGCCCCCCGAGAAACGAGAAAGCCCCGTTCCGTGGAACAGGGCTTTTCTTTTTATTTGTCCGGGAAACGCTCGGTGCAGAGCTGCCCCGCCGCGCCCCAGTTCTCCTTGGGCGCCTCGTCGATGATCACGGTCACGGCCTCGGGCGGGCAGCCCAGGATGCGCACGGTCTCGCGGGTCAGGGTTTCCACGATCTCCCTTTTCTTCTCCACGGGCAGTCCGGCCCAGGTCTCGACTCGCAGTATGGGCATGCTCCCTCCTAGCTCCGGTAGTCCGCGTTGATCGACACGTAGTCGCGCGACAGGTCGCTGGCCAGGAGCAGGGACGAGCCCGGGCCGTCGCCCACGGCGATGTGGATGACGATGTCGCGCTCCTTCATGATCGGCTTCAGCAAATCGTCCATGTCGCCGGGCTCGGGCGTGCCGTTGCGGAACACCAGCACCCCGCCGATCTTGAGCACCAGGTCGTCGGCCCGGAAGTCCGCCCCGGAGTAGCCCGCCGCGCAGATGATCCGGCCCCAGTTGGGGTCCGACCCGAAGAGCGCGGTCTTGACCAGGGGCGAGTTGCCCACGGCGCGGGCCACCTTTTCGGCGTCCGCGTCGCTCCTGGCGCCCGAGACCTCGATGAAGGCGACCTTGGTCCCGCCCTCGGCGTCCATGACGATCTTGTAGGCCAGGTCCTCCAGGACCTTCAGCAGGTGCCTGCGCAGCAGCACGTAGTCGCCCTCGGTCTCCACGGCCACGCCGGACGCGCCGTTGGCCAGGGCCAGGACGCAGTCGTTGGTCGACATGTCGCCGTCCACGGTGATGCGGTTGATGGAGAGGTTCACGCAGTCGGCGAGCATGGTCCGCCACGCCTCGGCCGAGATGTCGGCGTCGCAGCAGACGAAGGAGAGCATGGTCGCCATCTTGGGCGAGATCATGCCCGCGCCCTTGCACATGCCGAGCAGCCGGACTTCGCCTCCCTTGAGCGTGAAGGACGCCTCGGCGATCTTGTGCACGGTGTCCGTGGTCATGATCGCGCGGGCCGCGTCCTCGGGCGCGCCGGTCTTGATCGCCTCGGCCAGGGCGGGCATGGCCGCTTCCCACTTCTTCATGTCGAACTGCGCGCCGATGACGCCGGTGGACGCGGGCAGCAGCTCGTCGGCCGGTACGCCGAGCGCCTTGGCGGCCAGATTCAGGGTCTCGCGGCAGTTGGCGCGGCCGGTTTCGCCGGTGCAGGCGTTGGCCTGGCCGGAGTTGGCCAGGAAGCCGGACATGCGTCGGCCGGTGGCCAGCATCTCCATGCAGTGCAGCACGGGCGCGGCCTTGAATTTGTTGGTGGTGAACACGCCGGCGGCCACGGCCGGGACGTCGCTGACGATGGCGGCCAGATCGAGCTTGCCGGGTTTCTTGAACGATGCCGCAGTGGCGGCGAAACGGTATCCCTTGGGTGCGTTCATGGTTCTCTCCGAATGCCTGTCGTGTTGCCGGGAGCCAATGCTGTATCCCAGACCAGGCCCGCTGAAAAGCGAAAACCCCTTGTGCCCGCCGCCCGGGAGGAGTACGACCGAAAGGCCATGGAGCCGTTCATCATCGCCTGCGTCTTCGCCACCTTCTTCTTCGCGGCCTTCCTCAAGGGAACGGCGGGCCTGGGGTTCGCCACCACCTGCCTGGGCGTCATGGCCGCCTATCTCGACATGCGCCTGGCCATCCCGCTGGTGATCATCCCCTCGCTGCTGGCCAACGGCATGGTCATGGCCGATGCGGGCGGATTCGGCCGGGTCTGGAAGAAATTCTGGCTGATGTATGCGGCGGCGGTGCCCGGCCTGTGCGCCGGGTTGTGGCTGCTGGGCGCGAGCAGCGGGGCGTTGCCGCGCACGGTGCTGGGCGCGGCCATGGTCCTCTACGGCCTGTGGGGGCTGTGGGGCGGACGCCTGAAGCTGCGGCACACCCCGGCCTCGGCCGTGGCCGTGGGCCTCTCCACCGGGCTGGTCAACGGGCTGACCGGTTCGCAGATCATGCCCATCCTGCCCTACCTGATCTCGCTGAACATCTCCAAGGACGAGCTGGTCCAGGCGATCAACACCTCGTTCACCGTGGCCAGCGTGATCATGCTCGCCGGACTGGGCAAGCTCGGGCTGCTGACCACGGAGGCGATGCTCGTCTCGGCTGCGGGCGTGGCCCCCGTGGGGCTGGGCATCTGGCTCGGCGGCCGGGTGCGGCGGCGGCTGCCGGAGCCGGTCTTCCGGCAGGTGGTGCTGGTGCTGCTCATCCTGCTCGGCGCGGGGCTGGCCGCGCGCTCGCTCCTGGCCTGACGCCGCATTTTCGGCTCATCCGGTTTGAGCGTACTTGGGCCGACTTTTTCGTTTGTCATAACGCCGAAGGCGTATCCTTTGCCGCGCGTCAGCCGGGAGCGAAGCGGGCGGCTCTGCGGAGCGAGCGCGGTCTGTACTCTGCGCGCCCACACATAGTCTGCCCGCGTGGCCCGTCGTTTGGCGCCGGGCAGCCCCACCACACGCGCTCATGGATTTGATTCCCCCAAAGTATGCTGGAGCCGGATGGACCGCATTTTCTTGCCTTCCCCCGCGCTTGCGGGCATAGAAAGTTAGTGTCTGGAACCCAAGCTCAAGGAGCCGACCATGATCATCCTCCGCCGCGTGGTTTTCGCCCTGGCCCTGGCCGCCCTGCTGGCCTCGCCCGCACTGGCCGAGCGCATTCTGCGCCAGGCCGCCAGCCAGGTGGTCTACGTGCCGGTCTATTCCCACGTCTACCAGGGCATCAAAAACCGGCCCTACAATCTCTCGGCCCTGCTCTCCATCCGCAACGTGGACCAGAAACTGCCCATCACCGTGGTCTCGGTCAAATACTTCAACGATCACGGCGATCTGGTAAAGGAATACCTGGACAAGCCCGTGACCATTCCGCCCCTGGGCACAAGCGAGGTGCACATCCCCGAACGGGACAAAAAGGGCGGCTCCGGGGCCAACTTCACTGTGAAGTGGAAGTCCGACAAGAAGGTGACCATCCCGATCATCCAGGCAGTGATGATCGGCACGGCCTCCACGCAGGGGATTTCGTTCGTCTGCGACGGCGTGGTCATCGAGGAAGACTAGCCTTTCGGCTTTTCGGGCTTTGGATATTTCGATCTTCACGAGGGACCGACGCATTCGCGCCGGTCTCTCTTTATTTGCAGCAAGGCCAGCCCCCTCGCGCCCAGAGCGAAGCGCCCAACCCCTGGTTCCGCCCAGTCCGGCCAGCCGAAGACCTGCAACCAGCCTGCGAAGGGGGCTTAGCGTGTGACCGAGCGGGTAAGGCGGCTCTGCCCGGCCACCCGGCCAGGAGGTGCAGTCGTCCCGTCCCTTCCGGCGGAGGAACGGCACGTTACTTTTCCGAGAGTTGGAGCCGTCCCGCTCGGATCAGACGCTTGGCCACCGTAGCTCCAGGCGGGCGCGATACCCCCCCCCAAGCACCTTTTTTTGCTTCATTTTTTGGCGCAGCAAAAAATACCATGTCGGCACTCCCCTGTTCAAACTGGTACCATACCAGAA
>JAZHDH010000118.1:0-1905 GCA_036584335.1 Pseudodesulfovibrio sp.
CACGCCGCCGATGGGCGCGGCCATGACCGGCATGTCGAGGTCGATGCCGAGGACGGTGGCCGAGGTGTCGGGGTCCGCCGCGTCGTGGAGCAGGCGCATGTTCAGTTTCACGGCCGCCAGGGCGGCGACGTTGTTCTTGAACGAGGCGGCGGTGCCCAGTCCGCCCATGCCGGGCACCTCGCCCGCGCAGGCCTTGCCGTCGCAGACCTTGCACACGCGGCAGAACCCCTGCATCAGCACTCTCGCGTTATCGTGGATTTCCTTCATGGTGTTCTCCTTACCCCTTTTTGTTGAAAACGATGGCTTCGACCTCTTCCAGGTGCTCGCGCATGGCCTTTTCTGCCTGGAGGACGTGGCCGTGCTTGACGGCTCCGACGATGGCCCGGTGGGCGGCAAGCGAAGCCTGCTGCCGCTCGGGCGATTGCAGCCCGACCACGCGGCTCTCGTAAAGTTCGTCGTGCAGGGTGCGGACCATGGTGCGCATGACCGAATTGCCCGATGCCTCGGCCAGGACGGTGTGCAGCTCCAGGTCGCATTGCCCGGCGTTCTCGCCCCGGGCCACGAGCCGCTCCTGGTCGGCCAGGATGGCTTCGAGCCGGGTGATGTCGCCGGGGGAGGCGTTTCGGGCGGCCATGCCCGCTATTTCCGGCTCCATGATCTTGCGGATCTCGAAGATCTCGCGCAATTCCGGCTGGCCGCGCAGGATGGCTCCGGCAAAGGAGTCGGCGAAATCGCGGCCGCCATCGGCCTGACTGATGAAGGTTCCGGCCCCCTGGCGGCTTTCCACCAGTCCCTGTTCCGCCAGGGCGCGGATGGCCTCGCGCACGGTATTGCGCGACACGGAGAACATCTCGGCCAGCCTCCGCTCGGGCGGCAGCCTGTCGCCCACGGCGAGTTCGCCGCGGTCGATCATGCTGCGGATCTGGGCGACGATGTCTTCGTAGACGGATTTCCGGCTGACCGGTCTGATGTCCATGGCTTCCTCGGCTGTATTGGTTGGACCAATTGACCTGTTAGGCCAACCCGGCCCGGGCGTCAAGCCTCGGAAGTGGAAGAAAACCTGGCGCGGGGCGACATTGCGTTTTGCAAAAAACCGCGCCCCGGTGTAGACCACCCCTATACCTACCGAGTGAAAGTGACGATGACATACAAGCAAAAGTTGAAGGACGAGGGTTACCTCCGCTATCGCGGCGCGGTGGACGCCTCGGTGTACGAGTATTTCAACTGCGACCGTTCCTGGAAGGCCGAGTGGTATCTCAAGGAAGGCCATTTCCGGTGCAGCGGGTGCAAGGAGAGGTGCGAAACCAGGGACCCCGATGGGTTCCAGCTGTTTCTGGACCTCAAGTGACGGTGGCGCCATGCGACGAATTTTCGGCCTGCTCTGCCTTGTGGTGATCCTGGCCCTTGCGGCGACCGCCGCCCGGGCCTCGGACTATACGGACATGGACATCTGCCTGGGCAGGCAGATCGTGGCCCGCATCCTGTGCAAGGACCCGCGCGAGGTGGACTATGTGGCCCAGGTACGGGACAACGTCTACCTGTTCTCGGTGTTCTACGCCAACCGCAAGGCGCGCTTCTTCGTGGGCGTGTACAAGGACATGATCCGGGTCCAGGGCAAGGATTTCCAGACCGCGACCCGATCCATTCCCTATCACTTCGACGCCGTTTCCAAGTGCGGGGTGGTGGACTACACCGTGCGCGACTGCATCACCCAGGAGCGGATCGTCTGCTGTTCGGAAAAGACCATCGAGGAAAAGATGGATGATCGGTTCTGGGACCGGCCCATTCCGGATCTGCTGGAAGAGGACCTGCGGCGCGCGCTGGAGGCCAACGCCACCCAGCCCGGCGGGCCGACTCCGCCCGAAGGGCGGCAACCCTAGCGGATTGTTGAAGTCGGCGGCCGCC
>JAZHDH010000118.1:2005-74938 GCA_036584335.1 Pseudodesulfovibrio sp.
CCGACTCCGCCCGAAGGGCGGCAACCCTAGCGGATTGTTGAAGTCGGCGGCCGCCGTGCTGCCGCAGGAACGTTCAAGCCCCCGGGGCGGGAAGTGCCCGGGGGCTTGAACGTTCCTGCGCAGGCCGCTTTCCCCGTCCGCCTAGACCTTGCGCAGCCAGGCCGCCAGGCCGATGACGCCCACCGCCGGATAGAGCGGCCACCAGACGTCGTACCAGGCGCAGGCCGCCGCCGCACCGGTGAGCGCCAGCACATAGGCCCAGGCCTCGATCATTCGGCCCAGGGCCAGACGCGATTCGCCGCTGGGTCCCTGCGGGGAAAAGGGCGAGAGAAAGGGCGAAGCCCCCTCCGTGGATGGGGCCGCCCGCATGGACGATTGCAGCTTGCGCCCGCACTGTTCGCAGAAACGGCTGTCGTCCTCATTTTTTTTGCCGCAACCAGTACAAATAATCACTTCGGATATATGGCCTTTTCTTGCGGAGCGGTCAAGGAATGTCGGCACCCGGGGTTGACGGGGTCCCCATTCTGTGGGAAGCACCGGTTGATATTGCGTTGCGAGGTGCCATGCAGCTATGAACAAGACCATCCATCTGCACATCAAACAGCCGCAGGACGTGGACCGGGAAGTCCGGGCCATCGTGGCTGCCATGTTTCCGGATTTCGATTTTTCCCGGTACGAGAAGGCGTTCGCCGAGGTCGAGCGCCTTTTTTCGGGGCAAAAGGACGGGTTTGAGGCCTGCGACACCCCGTACCACGACTGGGGGCACACCCTGGGCGTGCTGCTGGCCACGGCACGGCTGTTCCATGGCGTGCACCTGGACCGCCAGCCCCTGTCCGAACGCGCGGCCACCCTGTGCCTGGTCGCGGCCCTGTTCCACGACGCGGGCTACATCCGCCGGGCGGGCGAGGAGGGGCCGGGGTCCCGCTTCACCCGCAACCACGTTCAGCGCGGCATCGACCTGCTGGAGGAGTACGCGCGCGAGAACCGGTTCACCGTGGGCGAGTTCATGGACATGGAGTGCCTGCTGCTGTGCACCGACCCGTCCCTGTCGCCGGATTCCATCGTTTTTTCCAACATGGAGGCCATGCTCGCGGGCCATGTGCTCGGCACGGCGGACATCATGGCCCAGATGGCGGACGATATCTACCTGGAGAAGCTGCCCCTGCTTTTTCTGGAGTTCACCGAGGCGGGCATCACCGATTTCACCAGCGAATACGACCTGTTCATGAAGACCCTGGGCTTCTATTCCTTCATGCGCTCCAAGATGCGCAACCGGCTGTCCAACGTGGTCGCCTCCATGGCGGCCCACTTTCGGGAGCGGCATGGCGCGGAGCGGGATTTCTACTCCGAAGCCGCGGAGCGCAACATGGACTACCTGGCCGATCTGCTGGATTCCCTTGGCGAGGAGTACGCCCGGGGACTTCGGCGCAGGCTCGACCGGGAAGGGCATCCCATCGTTCTGGCGGCGTAAGGCGGTTCCCGGCCCTGGGCGGCGGAGGCGGGGCGAGTAGTTCAAGCAATGCGTCCGAGGCCCGCAAGAGAGGCTTCGGGCATAGACGAGGAAACGCGATCCCATGACCCCGGCAGCACCGTCAGGACCCAGGCTCGACAAAGAGCAGCGACTGGCCGCCTATCAGCGAAAGCTGAACGCCCTCAAGGAGAGGTCGGCCCTGCGCGAGGTCATGGAGCGCGAGCTGCTGCTCGAGTTCATCAACGTCAATCACGGCAACATCAACGAATTCCCGCTGCTCAAGGCGCAGCAAAAGACCGTGGTCGACCTGCTCTGCGCCCGCACCGGCCACGCCGGTTACGAGTACATCCACAAGCATATCGGCAACTTCATCGTTCTGCTGGCCCACTACGGCAAGGCGGTCAAGGTCGGCGACAAGGCCCGGGCCGAGGAAGTGCAGATCAGCCTGTCCAATGTCGAAACCCTGCTGCTCAAGTGCGTGCAGGGCATTGTCTACGCCATGGCCCTGATCACGGACAATTTCGAGGAGCTAGTCCTGCGCTACCTGGGCCAGGAGGCGCTCAAGGAGTATAGCGCGCTCATTGAGAAGATGTCGCTGGACCAGCGGTTCTGGACGGCCCTTGTGGAGCAGTTCTTCACCAACCGGGTCAAGGCCGCCCACCGGGAGATCCTGGAGGGCGAGAGGTTCGACATCTCCAAGGAGCGGAACTTCCTGGTCATCCGCTTCCTCCTCGACGACATCCTGGCCAAGCTCAATCCCACGTCCCAGGCCATCGAGAAGACCCGCATCCAGAAGGCCTACGTGGCCAGCCGCACCGAGTTCGACGGCCGTCGCCGGGCCAAGTTCATCCAGAACCTGCTCCAGAAGGGGCTCGGCTCCCTGCCCGGCGTCGAAGCTGTTTCGGCCAAGGAGTTCATCCAGGCCGCGCGTATCGCCTGCATAGACCCCGTGACCGAGACCTTCGAGACCCGCTATCAGGAACGGCTGCTGGAGGCCCGGGCCAGGCAGGTGCGCGACGGGGGGGCCGGGGAGCGCGATCCCGAGGAAGTGGAAAAGGAACATTCCCGGTTCAAGTTCCTCATGGAGCAGGTGGTGGCGCTCGGCGTGGGCGGGGCCATCGCCGTGGGCATGACCAGCGCCCATTTCTACCGCGCCCTCGAAGAGTTCGTGCCCGACCAGATCGCCAACATCGAGCCCCTGGTCAAAGATTTCAGCATCCCGACCCTGGAGACCCTGCTCTTCTTCCTCATGGAGAACCAGACCATCCAGATTCTCAAGGAGGCCGGCCGGTCCGAGGGGGGCAAGATCCAGGTGCGCAGCGGCCGCGCCCGGCGCGTGGCCGAGGCCGCCGTGGACGCGCTGCCGCACATGACGCGCATCCGCAAGAAGCAGCTCTTCGCCAACGACACCACCCGCGAGGGCACACTGCTCTTCAAGCCCAAGACCGCCAAGCAGCTCGAAGGCACCCTGAATATGCTCAGCCTCGAACCGGAACTGCAAAAGGCGATCACCGGCCTGTGGAAGGAGGCCATCTTCCGCGTGGACATCATGGTCCTGATCAACCTGGAGCTGGTGGCCCGCTCCACCACCAACCTGACGGTCAAGATCGGAGAGATCCTGGCCAAATACGGCGTGGTCAGCAAGAAGACCGCGCCCGCTCCCGAAGCTCCCGTTTCCGAAGCCCCGGCCCCGGCGGCTCCGTCCGGAAAAGCGCCTTCCGGGGAAACCCCGCCCGTATCCTGACGGTTGCCCGCCAAAACGAAAAATCCCGCATCCGTTGCCGGACGCGAGGTCGTTTTCCCTGCCGAAGCCTTCCTGTCAGCGCCGGAAGACGATGGTCTTGTTGCCGTCCACGATGACCCGGTCCTCCAGGTGCCACTTCACGGCCCGGGCCAGGACGTGGCGCTCGATGTCGCCGCCCAGCCGCTTCAGGTCGTCCACGCCGTGGCTGTGGGTGACGCGGATGACGTCCTGCTCGATGATCGGGCCTTCGTCCAGCTGTTCGGTGACGTAGTGGGCCGTGGCTCCGATGAGCTTGACCCCGCGCTCGTGCGCGCGGCGGTACGGGTCCGCGCCGACAAAGGCGGGCAGGAACGAGTGGTGGATGTTGATGATCCGGCCCGCGAACCGGGCCACGAAATCCGAAGTCAGGATCTGCATGTAGCGGGCGAGTACGATCAGGTCCGTCTGGTCCTGCATCAGCTCCATCATCCGGTCCTCGGCGCGCACCTTGTCGCGCAGGGTCGGCCCCACTGGCACGTGGTGGAACGGCACGCCGAAATGCTCCACCGAACCGCGCAGATCCGGGTGGTTGGAGATGACCATGGACACCTCGGTTTCCAGGTCGCCCCGCTTCGACCGCCACAGGAGTTCCATCAGCGCATGGTCCACCTTGGAGCACAGGATGACCATTTTCTTCGATTCCCACACCGGATTGAGGCTCCAGTCCATGACGAAGCCGTTGGTCACCTGCTCGGTGAATTCCCGGCGCAGTTCGTCCACGCCCGCCAGGTCCAGCCCGGGAAGGTAGAACTCGTTGCGCATGAAAAACCGGCCGCCCTCGGGGTCGGTCGAGTGCTGGTCCGAATGGATGATATTGGCGTTCTTGCGGTGCAGGAATCCGGAAACCGCAGCGACGATGCCGGGCTGGTCCGGACAGGTGATCAGCAGCCGGACGGTGCTTTCCTTGGGTCGGGTCATGTCTGTCTAGCCTGGTTCAAAAGGATGAAAATCCGCCGGACGCCGCATGGGCGCGACCCGACGCCGCCATTGGCTCTACCGCAAAACATTGCGGAACAAAAGCCTTTTATCCCCTTGGGCCGCCCGAGCATTGCCGTTGCGCGTGTTCCCGGTTTCCTATAGGGTCGTTTGCCACCGAAGGATATTTCGTACAGGAGTGAAAATGTCCGAAGCCGCTTTGAAGAAAGTCATGGATCACGCCAGCGCCGGACTGGTCGCCCGTAAGGCCTTTTTCGACGCCAAAGGCGAGTTGATCGTGGAAATCGCCCGGGCCATGGCCGTCTGCCTGGCCAGCGGCGGCAAGGTCATGTTCTGCGGCAACGGCGGCAGCGCCGCCGATTCCCAGCATCTGGCGGCCGAGTTCACCAACCGCTTCAAGCTCGAACGTCCGCCCTTGCCCGGCCTCGCCCTGACCACCGACACCTCGGCCATCACCGCCATCGGCAACGACTACAGCTTCGACGAGATATTTTCCAAGCAGCTCCTCGCCCTGGGCCGCCCGGGCGACATGCTCATGGGGCTGTCCACCTCCGGCACCAGCTCCAACGTCATCCGCGCCATGCGCGAAGCCCGGCGCAACGGCATCGTCACCGTGGGCTTCGCGGGTCAGGCCGGCGGCGAAATGGCTACGGTCTCCGACTTCCTCGTCACCGTGCCTTCGGCCGATACCCCCATCATCCAGGAAATCCACATCGCCGCCGGACACATGCTCTGCCACCTCGTGGACCACTTCCTGTTCGAGGCCGTGTCCGAACTGACGCCGTTTCTGCCCCAGGACAATCAGTAAGGGGATGCCTCCGGCGGCCCCTTCGGGGAGACCAGGACGCTGTCCTGGACCTGCTTAAGGCCGAGGGCCTTAAGGAAACGCTGATTTAATCCTCGATTCAAAGTCGCCAACTGGCTGATTTTACAGTATAGTCCTCTCATCCAAGGGAGGAGACCATGAAACAGCTCAGTTTTAGCGACGCCGAATACAGCTTGCGCAAGCGGATGACAAAACGTGAAGAATTTCTGAGAGCTATGGGTGAGTTCATCCCTTGGGAAGAATGGGCGGCCTACATCGAGCCCCACTACCCGAAAGGTCAGCGCGGGCGGCCGCCTATGGGCATTGAAAGGATGCTGCGCATGTACCTGCTGCAGTGCTGGTTCAACCTGTCGGATGAGGGCATAGAAGACGCCATTTATGACAGCTATGCGTTGCGATGGTTCATGAAAATCAACTTTGTCGACGAACAGGTTCCGGACGCCACGACGTTGCTCAAGTTCCGGCATTTGTTGGAAAAACGGTTCATCCGGCTAAAGCGTACTTTGCTTCATGAATGCCCATGATTCTGAGCTTGAAGAATTCCGTATCCCGGTAGCCGTAGGCTTGTCGTTTCAGTGTCTTGATCTTGTTATTTGTTCCCTCGATTGGACCAGATGATATGGGGTGATCGTAGTAGGCGAGGATGCCGAAACGGTACGCGGCAAGCGTCCTCGCCATGACCTGCAAAGGACGGATCTCAGAGGCTTCGGCTCTGGCGATCCAATCGTTGATGACCTTTTCTGCCGTTTCCTTGTCCGGCTGGGACCAGAGTTGCCGCAAATCCTCTTTCAAGTAGTAGGCCGTTGCCAGAGGCTTGTTCAGCCGTAACGCCTCGTCCAGCCGCTGCTTTTCATCACGACTTTCATCCAGGTTTTCAGGGTTCTTCAGGAGAATCCACCGTGTCCCTTTGACTGCTTTCCTCTCAAGCGGAGACGTGAGTTCCCGGAAGAGCTGGCGTCGGATTTGGGTGATCTTCTCGTTCATCAATTTGACCACATGAAACCGGTCGAACACGATGGCCGCATCAGGCAGGTTCTCCATGACGGCGCTGATGTAGCCGGTGTTCATGTCCGTCGCCACGGCCGCAATCCTGGCTCTTGTCTTCTTGAGGCGTTTCCAGAACGGAATGAGCGTTTCTCGGCTACGGCCTTCGCCGACGAAAACGACCGCGCCGCTTTCAAGGTCCATGACCAGCGTCAGATATTTCTGCCCCTTTCTGACGCTGATTTCGTCGATGGCAATGTACTTGAGTTTTCCAAGTTTCGGCTTGGAGAAACGGCGAAACAGATACCTTTTGAATATTGATTTGACGGTGTCCCAACCGACGCCGAGCAGGTCGGCGACATCCTGTATGGTCATCTTCTTCGCCAGGGCGAGGGCATAACGCTCAAACGCCTTGGTATACCAACGTCTCGGCTCGGCTATCTGCACGTCGATCAGGCGGACAACTCCGCAATTGCGACATTCCACCCGTTGCACGGGGATGACGAGCCAAACCGGTTTGAAGCCGATGGGCACGGTCTGGACCCATCGTTCGGCAAAGCCGTGTCGGATTACATTTCTGGAGTTGCAGCACGGACAACGAATCAGGTCGTCCTTGGGTTGCACCTTCAGAATGATATTGCCTGCGATGAAATCCTGCCGAACGTAGTCGTAGCCTCGCAGGCCGAACGCGTGGTAGATTAAACTCGTGGACATGGCGATTACTCCTCTCGCTGGTTGGTGATGCTTCCAACGGTTGGACGCCATGTCCTTTCATTTTGTCAAAAGTACGCTTGAACCGGATGAACCCAAATAAGGGGCTATGTCTCGAAGCGCTGGGCCGTTTTGGTCAGGGTGAAGTCGAGGTTGTCCACTCCGGCCATGGCCGTCTGGCACAGGATGAGCGGGCTCAGGTAGCCCTTGCGCCAATCGAGCGTCAGCCGCAGGCCGTCCTCCAGCTTCTCGGCCCGCATCACCAGCGGCCGGATGTCCACTTCCTTCATTCCCTTCTTGCCCTTGCGCGTCACCGTGATGGTGTCCGCATCGAGGAAGGCGTCCCATTGGGCCAGCCGTCGCTTCTCGTCGCGGAGCAGGCGCAGCTCGAAGACCTCTTCCACGGCCTGGGGCTGTTTCTTGCCCATGGAGAGCCGGTCCGCCTTGAGCGGTGCAAGCCCTTCGGGCATGACCCCGGCCATGCGCTTGACCAGTTCGGCGGGGTCCAGGTCCTCGCGCAGGAAGAGATTGATCCATTCCGCCCGGCTGGCGACGCCCACGGGCAGGGCCATGCCGAAGGAGAGGCGGGGCATGGGGTGGAACCCCCCGGAAAAGGCCAGCTTCAGTCCGGCCCGGCGAAAGGCGCGCTCGAACACGGCCTGGAGTTCGAGCTGGCTCAGATAGGCTCCCGGTCCGGTCTTCTCGTACCAGAGCCGGAAGTGGGCTTCCTTGACCGTCAGGTCCGGCTTGAACACTTCGTACGGCGGCGGATCGCCCTCCTGGTCGCGCGCGGCGAAGACCAGGCGGGGCCGGATGTCCTTTTCCCCGGCCTGCGCGGCCAGGGTCGAGACCTTGCCGTCGAACTGGCACACGCCGCAGTTGCGGCAGGTCCCGTAGCGGCAATCCTCGGTGATCTTCCCGCTCAGGGCGCGTTCGCGCTCGGCCAGCAGGAAGCGGCGGGTCAGGCCGCAGGAAAGGTGATCCCAAGGCAGGGGCGCTTCGGGATCGCGCGGGCCGACGTATTCGTCCCACGAAAGCCCGGCCTCCTCCATGGCCTCCTGGTAGGGTTCCAGGCGCAGGTGGTCCTGCCAGCTGGAGAAGAGCGCGCCCTTGCGGTAGGCGCTCTCCACCACCTCGGCCAGCCGCCGGTCCCCGCGCGAGAACACGCCTTCGAGCGAGGTCGTCCTGGGGTCGTGGAAGCGGAGGTTGAGCCGCTTGTGCGGGCGGAAAACGTCGCGCAGGTGGTTCAGCCGCCGGTAGATTTCATCAATGGGGATCTGGGGCTCCCACTGGAACGGGGTGTGCGGCTTGGGCACGAAGGGCGAAACCGCCGCCGTAACCTGGAGCCGCTTCAAGTGTCGTCCGGCCGCGTCGCGGACCTTGAGGCAGAGGTCGAGGATGGCGTCAAGGTCCTCGTCGGTCTCGGTGGGCAGGCCGATCATGAAATAGAGCTTCACGCCCTGCCAGCCGTTGTCGAAGAGCATGCGCACGTGGTCGATGAGCCCTTGCTCGTCCACGCCCTTGTTGATGACGTCGCGCAGGCGCTGGCTGCCCGCCTCCGGGGCGATGGTCGCGCCCGTGCGCCGGATGGAGGAGATGCGCTCCATGATCGGCGCGGAGAGCGAGCCCACGCGCAGGGAGGGCAGGGAGATGGCGATCTGCTCGGCTGCGCATTTGTCGAAGCTGCGGGTGAAGAGCGTGTTCAGGGCCGAGTAGTCGCCGGTGGACAGGGAGAGCATCGACGTTTCCTCGAATCCGGTTTCGGCCAGGCCGCGATCCAGGATGTCGGCCAGCTCCGCAAGTGAGCGCTCGCGCACCGGGCGGTAGATCATGCCCGCCTGGCAGAAGCGGCAGCCGCGTGTGCAGCCCCGGGCGATCTCCATGGTCAGCCGGTTGTGGATGGCGTCGAAGGGAATGGCCTGGTTGCGCGGGAACGGGGCCGCATCCAGGTCGTCGATCACGGCCTTTTCCACCTGGTCGTAGCCCGCAATCAGCGGCCTGAGGGGTTTTCCCGGTCCCTGGTCCTCGAAAAAGGCGGGGATGTAGATGCCCGGGATCGCGATCAGGCGGCGCAGCAGTTCGTCCTTGGAAATCTTGTCGGTTTTCGCCTGCTCCAGGGCGGCCAGGATGGCGGGAAGGGCCTCCTCGCCGTCGCCGATGACCATGGCGTCCACGAACGGGGCCAGGGGTTCGGCGTTGAAGGCCGCGCCGCCGCCCGCGATGATCAGCGGGGTCGGCCCGTGGCGGTCCGCCGAGCGCAGGGGGATGCCCGCCAGGTCGAGCATGTACAGGACATTGGTGTAGCACAGCTCGTGGGTCAGGCTGAAGGCCACGGCGTCCATGGCCGAAAGCGGCGTGTCGGACTCCAGGGTGGCCAGGGGCGCGCCGTGCGCGCGCAGGATTTCGGCCGCGTCGGCGCAGGGAGTGAACACGCGTTCGGCCCAGAACCGGGGATGGACGTTGACAGCCTCGGAAAGGATGCGCTGGCCGAGATAGGCCATGCCCACCTCGTACATGTCGGGAAAGGCGAGGGCGCAGCGGACCGTGACCGTGGCCGGGTCCTTGCGGACGACGCCCCATTCGCTGCCGAGGTAGCGGGACGGGCGGGGGAGAATGGGCAGAAGTTCCTTCATGGGAGGAAGAGCCTATGGGGATTCCGGTTGTTGGTCCACACAAAAACGGGGCGGTTCAAGCGAACCGCCCCGTGGATTGCGCGTCGTATCGGGAATGCTAGACGAGATTGAGCCCGCCGCCGCCCAGGCCGCCGCCGGAGAGGTCCAGGCCGCCGCTGCTCATGGTGATGTTGGTCACGGCTTCGAGGTATTTGGTCTTCAGTTCCTCGGGGCAGTGCTTGTACTCGAACAGCACGTGATCCATGGAGATCTCGCCGTGCATCTCCTGGTCGAAGGGATAGCCGAAGGGGAGCAGGACCATCTGGGTTCCCTGCTGGGTCGGCAAGGCCTGAATGACGGCCGGGTCGCTGATCTTCCGGGCGGCCTCGTCGAATTTGCCGACGACCATGTCGCCGCTCGAAAGTTTGACCAGTCTGATGTCGTAATCCATGGGGAATCTCCTTGATGTTGGGGTCGCAGACCTAAGTAGGTACGCGGGGCCGGGCTGTCAAGGAAAGCCTCCGGCTTCTTCCCCGGCTTCCGCGTGGGAGCGGGTGCGTTGCGCCTGGGGGGCTAGGCGACGTCGATGCCGTCTTCGGCCAGATACTGCCTGAAATTGACGGAGATATCAGCGGAGGACTCCGCAATGGCGGCCGATATTTCTATGAGCATGCCGTTGAAAGCCGTCATTTCGTCTGCGGTGTATTCGGGCAGGGACCGGATGATCCTGTCCTTGGCGATTTCGTGCAGGGTGTTGTGCACCCTGCAGGCGAATTGGCCTTTCTCGGTGAGGATGAAGTATTGGGACTTGTTGTCGCCCGCCATCTTCTCGGAGACGATCAGGCCCTTGCCCGAAAGGCGGGAAGCCATTTTGGATACGCCGCCTTTGGTCAGCCCGATTTTTTGCGTGAGCAGCGCGCCGTTGCAGGGCGTGAACTCTTCCACCGCCGCAAGAAAGTGAATTTCTGCAAGTGAAAGCTCGTCAAAAGGCGCTTTGCCTCTCGACCCGGCAATTTCTTTTAAGATTCTCCCCATCAAGGTGTCCACGACGGCAAATTGCCGGGTCAAGACCATGAGTTCCTGAAGCGTCTTCTGGCGTATTGATTCGCTGGAATTGTCTGAGTTTCGCATTGCCGCAGCCCCCCCTTGTTTCCGATCAGGGCATTTGACTAACCTGGACAGATTTTGTCAACGAGGAAACTTTTTAGTTGACGAGGAAACTATGTGGCGATAGTTTCCTCGTAAACGATTGCGACGATTCCCATTCAATCCTGAAGGAGTTTTTATGCAACGGATCGATCTGACTTTGCCGCTGACCAATGAAATCTTTGCGCTGACGGAGTCGATGGCCTCAACAAGAAAAAACGTCTCGAAGGCGGACCTTTTCGGGCATATCGGCACCCACCTCGATTTGATGGGCAAGGCGTACCCCGATGAGTATTTCACTCTCTGCGGCCAGGTCTTCGACGTGCGCACCGTCTCGGGCCGGGACATCGAGGCGAGCGACATCGACCTGGATCGTGTCGGGGAGAATGATTTTGTCTTTTTTCATAGCGGGTGCCTGGCCGTTTTCGGTTATGCTTCAAGAGAGTACATGTCCTCCGCAGTCCAACTGTCGTGGGATTTGATCGGCAGGCTGCTGGAAAAGAAAGTCGCCATGATCGGCGTCGACTTCGCCGGAGTCCGCCGACAGGCAGAGCATCCCAAGGCGGACATTCTTTGCGCGGACGCCGGGACCTTTGTGGTGGAAAATGTCGTTGCCCTCGAAAGGCTTGCCGCCGAAGCGGGGAGCGGCGCGTTCACGGTTCATTGCTACCCCATGCGCCTTGCCGACGCCACGGGCCTGCCGTGCAGGATCATCGCGGAAGTCTAGATGGGGCGGGATCTGGTATCGGGGGATGGCTTGGCGGGCCGTTCTCCGCGTGGGTAGTGTCGGCGAACTCGCCGTTGCAGGGGCCGTGCGCCCGGACAGCATGGCGCGACCCTGCCGGAAGCGATTCCTCTTGAAAAAGATCGGGCGGTATCGATGTCGTATCGATACCGCCCTTTGATTGGGGAAGGAGTGCTAGGCCTGCTCGGGGCCGTGCAGGATGGCCATGACCTCGCGGGTGTCGTGGGGCAGGGCGGCTTCGCCCTTGGCGGCGTATTCCATCTTCGAGGCCGCATAGATGGCCAGGAAGGAAAGGAGCATCACGAACCCGCCGGGATTCTGGAATTGCAGGAAGACGGGCAGCATGCCCTTGCCCAGGATCATGAAGAATGAGCCGACGATGCCGACGATCAGCCCGGCGCGGGCGCCGTTCTTGGTCATCTTCGGCCACCACACGCCCATGACCAGCACCGGGAAGAAGGTGGAGGCGGCGATGGCGAAAGCCAGGCCCACCAGGACGGCGATTTGCATGTTTTCGGCCCAGAAGCCCAAGGGGATGCCCAGCAGGCCGACCAGGACGGAGGCGATGCGGGCGACCACGACGCGGTTGCGCTCGGGCATGTTCGGGTTGAAGACGTTGACCACCAGGTCGTGGCCGATGGCCCCGGCGCAGGCGATGATCAGTCCGGCCACGGTGGAGAGGATGGCCGCGAAGGCCCCGGCCACCACGATGCCGAGCAGGATCTGGCCGCCGAAGTGGGAGCCGGCCACGGGCACGGCCAGGTTCTTGCCGTTGGCCGCCAGCCACTGCATCAGGTGCGGGGACACGCCCAGGGTATCGCCCTGGAGGTAGATGTAGCGGACCACGTGCCCGACGTAGGGGCTCAGGATGTAGAACATGCCGATGAGGAACAGCACGTAGATGACGGTCTTGCGGGCGGCCTTGCCGTCGGGCGCGGTGTAGAAGCGCACCAGGATGTGCGGCAGTCCGGCCGTACCGAACATGAGCGCCAGCAGCAGGGACAGGGTGTCCTTGAGGCTGTGCAGCCAGTAGGCCGGGCTGGTGTAGGCCGCGCCGTCGAACATCTTGCCGGTCTGCGGGTCCGGCCCCTTGAAGGTGGCGATGAAGTTGACCACGTCGGTGTAGGTGTAGCCCTTGAGCATGAACGGGATGAAGGCCAGCAGGAACATGGCGCCGAACAGGATCCAGAACTGGACCAGCTGGTTGACGGTGGTCGCCTTCATGCCGCCCACGGTGACGTAGAAGGTGATGATCAGGGCGATGATGACGATGGACTTCTCATAGCTCATGTTCAGCAGCAGTCCCATGACCTTGCCCGCGCCGAGCATTTGCGGGGCCATGTAGAACAGCGAGATGAACAGCACGCCGATCACGCCGAGCACGCGCGCGCTTTTGGAGTGGAAGCGCTCGGAAACGAAGTCGGGCACGGTGTAGCGGCCGAATTTCCGCAGCGGGCTGGCCAGGAACAGGAGCAGGGCGACGTAGCCGACGAAGAAACCCAGGGCGTAGATGATGCCGTCGAACCCGAAGAGGAAGGCGACGCCGGCGACGCCGAGGAAGGACGCGGCGGACAGGTAGTCCGAGGAGATGGCCGAGGCGTTGATGAAGGAGTTGACCTTGCGCCCGGCCAGGTAATAGTCGGCCGAGGTTTTCTGCCTGCGGTACATGAACGTGGTGACGATGGTGAAGGCCAGCATGGCGCCGATGAGCACCAGGGCCATGACGGGGATCTGATATCCGGCTTCCATGACTATTCGCCTCCCAGGGTGTTTTCGATTTCGTCCTCAAGGGCGTTGGCCTTGCCCACGTACCAGATGAAGAGCGCCCAGGTGATGGGGTAGATGGCGATGGCTACCAGCCAGTAATGGAGGGGGAATCCCATCAGGCTGACCTGGGTTACCGCCTCCTGTGCCAGATAAACGAGCAGGAAAATGCCGATGACGAAGGCGAAATACGGGATGCCGACGCCGAGAGCGATCTTGAGCTGCTGTTTGCGGATGGCTTCGATTCGATCCATTGTTTCCCCCTAATAAGGTTGAAGGGTTTGCCGTTACAGCCCTTTTACAGTAGGAAAGATCATGGGCGCATGGGATTTCAGGTGAACGGTCAAACTGGTCCGGTCGCTGTGCGGGGGATGGCGCCCGGCCCGGTTAGCGGGCCATTTTCCCCGGTCAACGGTTGGGGAAACGTATCTGGAGAGGTCAATTGAGCAGTCAATCACGGCAGGATCGGCCGCTTGATGCGGCGGTGGACGGCGGTTTCGGCGCGCCGGACGGCCTGGATCGCGAGCTGCTCGCCATGGCGCGCGAGGGCAAGCTGATCGGCATACGGCGCACCCGGCTCGACCTGGTGCAGGACTGGATGGAGCGCGGGCTTGCCGCCGAGGTGGTCTGCAAGCAGCTTTCGGCCTACAACCGGGCCGTCATCCTGGCCGTGGTCGAGGCCCACGCCGAGGAATATCCCTGGCTGCGGGAGTGCACTTTCCTGGAATTCGGCTCAGGCGCGCGCGAGGAGCAGGTCGTCGGCTCGGACCAGGACAACGGGCTGCTCATGCGCGTGCAGCCGGACTCCGACGAACTCGACGACGCCACCCAGTCCATCGTGGTCGGCCTGGACGGCGCGGGCCTGTCCCTGTGCGACGGCGGGGTGATGGTCAGCAACGAACTGTGGCGCGGGGATTTCGAGACATGGCTCGCCCGGCTGACCAGTTGGCTGTCGAACCCGGCGGAGAAGGGGGCATGGCAGTCCGGCCTGATCCTCGATTTCCGCTCCGTCTTCGGCGCACCGCGCGACGCCATCCTACTGCGCCAGCGGCTGTGGGAATACGTCCGCACCAAGCCCATCGCCGTGTCCCTGCTCATCGGCGAACTGACCGACTACCGTCTGCCCCTGACCTTCTACGGCGCGTTCGTCACCGAGCGGCACGGCATGTGGCAGGGGTTCCTCAACATCAAGAAAAGCGTCCTCGCCCATCTGACCAACAGCGCGCGCATCCTGGCGCTCAAGCACGACATCCCGGTGCACAACACCTGCGATCGCGTCCGGGCGCTGTCCCGGGCGGGCCATGTGTCGGACCGGCACGGGGAGCAGTTGCTTGCGGCCTGGGAATACCTCCAGCGCAAGCGGCTCGAGATCGGGCTGGCCTGTGACCGCGAGGGTATCCCGCCTCACAACTACGTCAAGCCCTCCGCCCTGGAGGAAGCGGAACGGGCGCGGCTCAAAGCGGCAATCCAGGCCGTTGAGAAGCTGGTGCACCTGGTTCAGGCCGGGACCGGGCTGTGAGCCGACCGGCTTCGATCTTGCAAAGGCCCGACGGGCCGACGGCTCCCTGACGGCCCCATTACTATTAAGGATGTGCGCGCGTGAACATTCTGCTCATCAACCTGACCCGGTTCGGCGACCTGATCCAGACCCAGCCCGTCATCTCGGGCTTCAAGCGGCTCGGCCACCGTGTGGGCCTGGTCTGCCTGGACAATTTTTCCGCCGCCGCCACCCTGCTGGACGGGCTCGACGCGGTCTTCTCCCTACCCGGGGCGCGGTTGCTCTCCGGGCTGGATTCCGACTGGCGGCTGGCCGTGCGCGATGCTGCCGGATTCCGGCGCGAGATTATGGAAGCCTTTCTCCCGGAACGGACCGTGAATCTGACCCCGTCGGTTTCGTCCCGGCTCCTGGCGCGCGACCTGACCCCGCCCGGCGGCGAGACCGTGGGATTTTCCGTGGACGAACTGGGCTTCAACGCCGACAGTTCGGCCTGGGCCGCCTTCCTGCAACTGGCCGGGGGCAACCGGGGGGCCAGCCCGTTCAACATCTGCGATATTTTTCGCCGCACGGCCGGGCTGGGCGACGAAGGCAACGCCCTGGTCCTGGCCGCGCCCGGCGACGAGGCCGGGGCCGAGGCCGCCGCGTTGCTGCGCCAAGCCGGGCTTGTCGGCGGCGCGGCATGCATCGCCCTCCAGTTGGGGGCGAGCGAGGACCGCCGCCGCTGGCCCGTGGACCATTTCATCCGCGCAGCCCGGCTTTTTGCCGAGCGCGACCGGCTGACGCCCGTGCTGCTGGGCGCCAAGGGCGAGGCCGAGCTCGGGCAGCGGTTCGAGGCCGGGTTCGGCGGCCCCTGCGTGAATCTCATCGGCAGGACATCCCTGCCCGTGTTGGCCGGCACCCTTGCCGCCTGCCGTGCGCTGGTGACCAACGACACCGGCACCATGCACCTGGCCGCCGGGCTGGGCGTGCCCGTCTGCGCCGTGTTCCTGGCCACGGCCCAGCCATGGGACACCGGCCCCTACCGGGCGGGCAACATTTGCCTGGAACCGGATCTGGATTGCCACCCCTGCGCCTTCGGCCGTCCCTGCTCACTGGAAAACATCTGCCGCCGTTCCATCACGCCCGAGGCCCTGTATGCCTATCTCAAGGTGCTGATCGACGGTGCCGAGCCGCCGCATCTGCCCGGCGTGCGCGCCTGGCGGACGCGCACAGGAGAGGAAGGGTTCATGGACCTCGTTTCCCTCTCCGGCCACGGCAACACCGATCGCGCCCTGTGGATCACCATGCAGCGGGCGCATTACCGGCCGTTTCTGGACGGCGGAATTTTCCGGGACAAGACTGGCCTGGCGGCCGGAATATGCCCGTCCATGGCGACTGGCCTGAACAAAACTTTGACGAGCGCCCACGACATGTTGTTTCTGATTTCCCGCCAGGGCATGGTTTTGGCCGCCAATCCCCGGGAACAGGCCAAGGCGAAGTTCCTGGCCTCCTGGCAGCGGCTGCAGAATATTCTGGGGACGAATGAACATCTCAATATCCTTGGATTATTGTGGATGTTTCAGTCGCAGCAGTGTAGCGGCGACCTCTCGACCCTGATGGCCCTTGCGGATCGCTATCTGGCGCTTTTCGCTTCGCTCAAAGGGGAGTTCGAATAGTCGGCATGGATTTTGAATAGTTTCGGAACAACCGACCCATTCGGAAAAAATTCCCTTTTCGAGGAGGAGATCACAATGATTGTTATCGACGGCAAGCAGTATGACATCGGAAACCAGAACTTCGAGAACCTGGAGCAGGTCTTCATCAAGGTGATGGAAGACGGCCGTCTCGAAGATCGCGTCGTGACCGACGTCAAGATCAACGACGAACCGTTCACCGAAATTTATCCCCACCAGTCCGAGGACATCGAGATGGACTCGGTGGAGTCCGTGGAGATCGTGACCATGTCCGCCGACGACATGGCCGTGGAGATCACCCTGGAACTCTACAAGGTGGTCAACATCATGAGCGAAGGCGCCAAGCAGGTGGCCGGGCTCTTTCGTCAGGCCGACGATGCCGAGGCCCTGGACACCTACCAGGACCTGCTGGACGTCATTCGCAATTTCCTGAAGATGATCGGTGTGTTGCGCGACGAGTATTCCCTGCGGGAAAACGCCGACTACGAGATGGGCGCCAAGGAGTTGAACGAGTTGTTCACCGAAATGAGCTCCGTCCTGGAAAACGAGGACTGGATTCTTCTGGCCGATCTTCTTGAATATGAATTCCTGCCGGCGGTGGAAAAGTGGAAGCGCGTGATCAAGCACCTGCGGGACGACATCCGGCAGGCGAGGAAGTAGACATGTCCGCCAGGCGTCGGATGATCGACGAGGCCTTGTCCATAGGGCGCAAGGAACTCGGCTGCCTGACCCAGGGCGACGTGTACGAGGCCGAACGCCTGTCCAAGGACCGGGAACGGATTCTGGACGAGGCCATCGGCGATCTCGACCGCGAGCGGCTGGAGGAGCTGGCCGACAAGCTGGTGGAGATGAAGTCGCTGCACGACGACATCTCGGAAGAGGCGAAACGGCTCAAGGTCTCTCTCAGAAACGACCTCGTTTCCCTGAAACAGCAGAACCGCCGCATCTCCGGCTATAGTTTCGGCGCGGGCAACATGCCCCGCCTGACCCGCCAGCGGTTCATTCACAAGAAGGGCTGATCCCCCCCTCGAAGGCAATGAGCAAATGGGCCTCGGCGTCGTGCCGGGGCCTTTTCGCGTGTTCCTGTTTCGGGATGCCGGGAGCCTAGAATTTTTCCCAGGCCAGGATGCCGGTCCTGCCGTCGACCCGGGCCTGGCCGTCGAACTCGATGCCCATGCGGGTGAATCCGGGGCTGCCTTCGGTCATGGACCGGACGCGGCCCGAGTACCAGTAGGGCTTGAACGTGCGTTCGCGGAAATTGAACATGAACAGGTTGATGGTCACGCCCGAGCCCACGGCGCAGGTTTCTGGCAGGATGCGGTCCAGCACCGACAGCCCCAGGCCGCCGTTGGAGATGTTGATCACCGCGTTGGCCGACTGGGACGGGTCGCCGTTGCCGAAGGAGTTGACCCCGATGTGCGGGGCGGCATCCTCGAAGGAGAGGTCGGCATCGAACGGGGCCGTCACCCATAGCTTGACCCGGATGAACTGCTGATCGGCCACGCGCTTGCGGCCGTGCTTGCGGCGGGGGATGAGCGCGTAGTCCCTGGGCGCGGCGAGCACGATGCGGTCGGCTCGGCGGCCGGAGCGGTCGGATTCGACCAGTCGGGCCTGGAAGGCGTTGACCTTGCCTTTTCCGTTCCTGATCGGGGTGAAGACGCAGGTCACCTCCTTGCCTTCGGCCACGCCCAGGATGTCGAGCCGCTCGATGATCTCGCACTTGATTTTCCCGGAGGAGACGGAGGTGATGACGCAACGGACCGGCACGGCGTCGTCGTTGGGGCTGCGCAGGATATCGATGACCGCGCCGCTGCGTTGCAGGGCGCGCGGGATGTTGACCCGTTTCGGGGAACGTGTGCGCGAGCCTTTGAAGAAGAGGCGCAGGGCGAAGACGGCCAGAAGCAGGGCGGCCATTCCCAGCAACGCCCCGCCGCCAAGACGCACGGCCTCGGCAGGCGCGTCCGGAAACACGGAATGCACGGCCTCGGTCAGCGCGCGGCCCGCATCGTCGATCAGTTGCATAAGGTCCATGGCGTCGGGTGGCTAGAAATTGACGAAGTGCTTCTTGGCTTCAAGAACCTTGCCAAGATAGCGCTTTGTCTCGTCGTGGGGAAGCCCGGATCGCAGGGTTTTGTAGACTTCGGCCGGGGACCTCCGGTTGATGGCGTCGGCCGCCCGCGATTTGTCGCGGTCAAACGTGCGCAGCACCGCGCCTGCTCCGCCGTTGTAGCCCGCGATGACGCAGTATTCGCGCGAGACCGGGTCGGCTATGCCGCCCAGAAAGCGGGCATCGAGCAGGTGCAGGTAGGCCGTGCCGTAGGTGATGTTTTCGGCGGGCTGGAACAGGGTTTCCCGCGAGGGCGCGCCCGCCTTGCCGTGCAGGAACCGGTAGACGTCGCTGCCTGCGGTCTTCTGCACCACCTGCATCAGGCCGATGGCCACGGCCGAACTGACGGCGAAGGGGTTGAAGTCGGACTCGACCTGCATGATGGCGTAGACCAGGTTGCGGCTGATGTTGAATCGCCTGGCGGCCGCCTCGACCGGTTCGCGGTACTTGCGCGCCCGGATGTCCAGGTGGTCCCTGACCATGGCGATGGTCACGAGAAAGGCGTCCTTGCCGTTCACGGTCCGGGTGCGGAGATTGGTGGCGATCAGGTGGTCGGCGAACTGTTCGGCACGCCAGGCCCAGCGGATGTCTTTGCCCTCATGGTCCTTGACCTCGCCCAGGAGGAAGGGCGGCTCGCCCAGCTTGACCGGGCTGGCCGAGTAGAGGTCCACGGCCCGGGGGTCGCCGGGCGTGAGCAGGGTGGTGACGATGGCCGTCTTCAGGTTGGCCAGCGGGGCGGCCTGATCCACGGTCTCCACGGTGATGGTTCCGGCGTCGAAATCAACGCTGGCCCGGGAGAGGTAGTTATGGGTGTATTTGACGTAGGTCTTGGGCTCGGGAATCCGCGTGTCGCTCTCGCCCCAGACGCCGCGCACCGCGTCGATGAAGTCGTTTATCGTCTGTTGGAATCGTTTCAGGTCGGATTGCAGCGCCTTGGGATTCATGGCGTAGCTCATGGCCTTGTCGCGGGCCAGGGCTTCGGCGGCCGCCGCCGGGCTGCCCGTGGCGGCGGCCCGGGCTATGCGAACGGCGTCGTAGCGCGAGCAGGCGGCCAGCAGGGTGAGGGCCAGAAGGGGGATGATCAGTGAGCGCATGCGGAGAGTCCTGGGGCCGACCTTGACACGTGTGGTTGGAAGATGATTAAAGTTTGCCGGTTACGGGCTAGGTACAGGATAGAAATGTTTGGCGAGAAAGACAAGCACGTGCAGATGCTGCACGGACTCCGACGAGGACATTTTCATGGTCAGCGAACCGGTAATTGAACGCATCGACGCCGATCTTGAACCGTTGATGCCCCGTTTTTTCAATAACACCCGAAAGGAAGCCTTGCTCATGCGCGAGGCCTTGGCCGCCGGGGACATGGCGTCGCTGGTGCGCATGGGCCATACGGCCAAGGGCACCGGGTACGGGTACGGCATGCGCACCATGGGCGATCTCGGCCGGGAGCTCGAAACCGCCGCCAAGGCGGGCGATGCGGCCGGGTGCGGGGATGTCATAGAGCGCATGGTCCATTACCTGGACACCGTGGTCGTCGAGTTGCGATCCTGAAACGAAGGAGGCGGCATTGGCCGCCTCCTTCACCTGCCGGGCCAACCGTGGACGGGCGGACCGGAACGCATGTTTCATTGGGGCGGTGCCCCTTTCAACCTTCTGGTTCTGTTCGTTCCCGATCACATGCCGGTCTCACCTGTTGCCCAGGACCGTACCTGGATAACAGCACTATTCATGCCAAGGGCGAATCGTGCTCCTGGTTGAATCAATCCCGCAAATACAACAGGTTGTCAGCTTCTCGCCTTTGGCGGGAAATTGGCGGGACGCATCCGGCCGGAACCGGGGCGGAATCTCCTTCCGCCCCGGCGTCCGTTCTAGAGCAGTTCCATGGCCCGGTCCACGTCCCAGTTTTCGTGGACGACCCGGTTCAGCGCGGCCACGATCTTGGCCGGGCTGGGGTGCTGGAAGATGTTGCGGCCTACCGACAGGCCCGATCCGCCCGCCTGGATGGAGTCGTAGACCATCTGCACCAGGTCGCGTTCGCTGTCCATCTTCGGACCGCCCGCGATGACCACGGGCACGCAGCAGCCCTCCACAACGCGCGCGAACGACTCGGGGTCGCCGGTGTAGTTGACCTTGACGATGTCCGCGCCCAGCTCCACGCCCACGCGGGCGCAGTGGGCGACCACGCCCGGGTCGTATTCGTTGGTGATCTTGGGGCCGCGCGCGTACATCATGGCCAGCACGGGCATGCCCCATTCGTTGGCCTCGGAGCAGAGCGCGCCCAGGTCGGCGAGCATCTGCGGCTCGGTCTCGTCGCCGAGGTTGATGTGCACGGAGACCGCGTCCGCCCCGAGCTTGATGGCGTCGGTCACCGATCCGACCAGGGATTTGGCGTTGGGGTAGGGAGAGAGCGCGGTGGAGGCGGAAAGATGGATGATCAGCCCGATGTCCTTGCCGCCCGCGCGGTGGGAGCAGCGGGGGATGCCCTTGTGCATGAGCATGGCGTTGGCCCCGCCTTCGGCCACCTGGTTGACGGTCTCGCGCAGGTCCACGATGCCGTAGATGGGGCCGACGGTGACGCCGTGGTCCAGGGGGACCACGATGGTGCGGCCGTTGTTGCGGTTCATGATGCGTTCCAGCCGGATGGCTTTTCCCAAGTGCATGGCTTGCTCCTTTGTTTCGGCCCGGGCGCGGCCAAAAAGAAAGAGGCCGCGGACTATGCCCGCAGCCTCTTGGTTGTTCGTACTCTTCTCCGAATGACTAGCGCACACCAAGACCGCAGGCGTTCCTGTCGGTAAAGCTAAAGAAGAAAAAGAAACGGGCGGAGTTGTGCGTCATGGCTATCGGGTAGCGCAAGGGATCGCCGTCTGTCAAGCAGCGAGTGCGTGACGGCCGCCTAGGCCAGGGCCACGCATTTGATCTCCACCAGGCCGCCCAGGGGAAGGCCGCCGACCTGGATGGCCGCCCGCGCGGGCTTGTGGCCGGAGAAATACTCGGCATAGATGGCGTTGAGGTCTGCGAAGCGGGCCATGTCCATGACGAAGACTTCCACGGCCAGGACCTTGTCCAGCGACGAGCCCGCAGCGGCGAGGATCGCCTTCAGGTTTTCCAGGGCTTGCCGTGTCTGGGCCTTGAAGCCTTCGGCCAGCTTGCCTTGGCCCGGGATGATGCCGAGCTGGCCGGAGACGAAGACCTGGCCGTTCGCCTTGGTGGCCTGGGAATAGGGGCCGACGGCGGCCGGGGCCTTGTCCGTGTGGATCAGTTCGATGGTCGGCATGAGAACCTCCTTGGAGTCCGGGCGCTAGGTGGCGGCCCAGAGATAGGTGTTGCGAAACGTTTCCGGCAGTCGGCGCACGATGCGGACGATGACCGCCATGGCGATGAGCGCGAAGAGGAGGCGGCCCCAGAGAATGCCCGAGAGGTGGCCGCCGATGAGCAGGAGCAGCAGCGTGTCCTCGATGAGAGAGTGGCACAGCCCCATCAGCGTGAGCGAGTAGAACACGTCTTCCTTGCCCACGTTGCCGCTTTTGGCCTCGGCGATGATCAGGCCGCCGCCGTAGGACAGCCCCATGGTCAGACCGATGACCGTGATGGCCGAAGCCTTCGGCCCGATGCCGATCTGCTTGAGGATGGGGCGCAGCAGCCGGTTCATCAGGTCGATGGCCCGGACGGCCTGGAGCAGCCGCATGACGACCAGCAGGCAGAGGATGATGACGAAGATGGAGAGCAGGTTGCGGCCCTGGTCCAGAGCCCATGCGGCCAGGGAGGGATCGGCCGTTCCGGTCTGCTCGGCGGTGAAGAGCATGGCGGCCGGCCCCTGGAGGGTGCCGGTGGCGTCGTAGACGGTGTGCAGCAGCCAGGCGAGGATGAAGGCCCCCAGCAGACGTGCGAGGCACTGGAACAGGAAGCGCGCGCCGGACTTGCGGGCGATGGCGCACTCCACGGGCAACCCGTGGCCCACCAGCAGCAGCACGGCCAGGACCGTCGCCTGGGCACCGGTCAGGGGGTGGTCCTGGACGAGCGAGGCCAGGACGATGATGCCGGTGTAGATGTTGTTGACCAGGGCCGTGGCCCAGACCAGGCCCATTTCGGCCGGGAGGCCGACGAGGCTCATCAATGGCTTGAGGGGCCAGGCCAGATAGCCGATCAGCCCCAGTTCCTGGAGGATCTTCACGCCGATGACGATCGGGATCATGACCTTGAACAGTTCGAGGGACGCCCCGGCGGCCTGCCGTACGATGTCTTTGATGATGCGAATGAGATTTTCCATGCGTTTCCCGGTCTTTCGGGGGGACTCTAGGGCATCCCCGACCAAAAGGAAAGGGGAGGCATGCGCCTCCCCCTGTGTTTTTCGCGTATGGGTTGTCCGGTTACATCAGCGCATTGGTCAGGTTGAAGCCGAGGACGGCCATGACGTAGGCCAATCCCGTGGACCCGACCACGCTGAAGGCGGCCCAGCCCCAGCTCGATTCCCTGGCCATGGTGACCACGGTGACGAAGCAGGGGGCGTAGAGCATGGTGAAGAGGATCAGGGCCACGGCCGAGGCGGTGGTGAAGCCCGGATCCTCCACCAGCTTGTCGACGAGTGGCTGGGCGTCTTCGGGATCGACCTCGCCCATGGAATAGGCGGTGCCCAGAGTGGAGACGATCACTTCCTTGGCCGCGAAGCCGCCGGTCAGGGCGATGTTGGTCCGCCAGTTGAAGCCCGCGTATTTGGAGATGGGCTCCAGGGCGGTGCCGATGCGGCCCGCCAAGGTGTGCAGGATGGTCTCCTCGGCCTCGGCGTTGTCCACTTCGGCCACGGCTTCCTCGGTCTGTGCGGCCTGGCGCAGGGACTCGAAGTGGGCCGTCCGGTCTGCCGGGAGTTCCGGGAAGGTCATCATCGCCCAGATCAGGATGGAGATGCCCAGGATCACGGTGCCCGCCTTCTTTACGTATTCCCAGGTCCGTTCCCAGGTGTGGATGAGCACGCCGCGCAGGGTGGGCATACGGTAGGGCGGCAGCTCCATCACGAAGGGCGTGCATTCGCCCGGGATGACCGTGGAGCGCAGGATGCGGGCCACGATCAGGGCCATGGCCCACGCGCCCAGGGTGATCATCAGCATGACCGTGGCCGCTTGGGTCGGGAAGAAAGCCGCGGCGAGCATCAGGAACACCGGCACCTTGGCGCCGCAGGTCATGTACGGGGCCACGAACAGGGTGGCCAGTTTCTCCTTGGGGCTGCGCAGGGTGCGCGCGGCCATGACGCCGGGCACGGCGCAGCCGCCCGCGATGCCGCCGGAGACGATGAACGGCAGCACCGAGGTGCCGTGCAGACCGAAGATCTTGAACACGCGGTCGAGCATGTAGGCCATGCGGGCGATGTAGCCCGAATCTTCCAGGGCGGAGATCATCAGGAACATGAAGATGATCAGGGGCACGAAGCCGAGTACGCCGCCCACGCCGTCGACGATGCCGGAGACGATGAGCGAACGCAGGTACCCGTCGGGCAGGGCTTCGTTGGCCGCGTCGCCGATCAGGCCGAACAGGGATTCCAGCCAGCCCATGGGAATCTCGCCCACGGTGAAGGTGACCTTGTAGATGAGGTAGACGATGGCGACCATGATCAGCGGGCCGAGGAAGGTGTGGGTCAGGACCTTGTCCATATGGTCGGAACGGGAGATGCGGTCTTCGTCGCGGTCGGGATAGGTGACCACGTCCTTGATGATGCCCGCGATGTAGCCGTAGCGGTAGTCGGCGATGAGCGCGTCGGGCATGGCCTTGAGGGTTTTCTGGGTATGCTCGCCCACTTCGCGGGCCAAGGCTTCCAGCTTGTCGGAAATGGCGGTGTTGGCCATGCGGCCCTTGACGATGACGTCCTCGTCCCGCTCCAGATACTTGATCCCGGTCCAGCGGGCCGGGACCCTGTCGGTCAAAAAGGACGCTTCTTCGATGAGGGTGGTCATGGCCCCCAGCACCGGATCGAGGTCCGGACCATAGGAAATGTTCAGCGGACTCCACCGGCCCTGGCGTTCCTCGGCCAGCTTCAGGGATGCGCCGAGCAGGCCGTCGGTGCCCTGGCCGCTGCGGGCGACCGTCTCGACCACGGCGCAGCCGGTGTATCCGGCCAGCTTGGCGCTGTCGATGGTCTTGCCGCTATTTTTCACCTCGTCCATCATGTTCAGGCCAAGGACCAGGGGCACACCCAGCTCCATGATCTGCACGGCCAGGTAGAGGTTGCGCTCCAGGGCATCGGCGTTCATGACGTCGATGATCACCTCGGGGCGTTCGTCCACCAGGAAATTGCGGGCGACCAGTTCCTCCTGGGTATAGGCGGTCAGGGAATAGGTGCCCGGCAGGTCCACGATATCAAGCGTGTGGCCGTTCCGGTTGATGGTGCCGGTTTTCTTTTCCACTGTGACGCCGGGCCAGTTGGCCACGTGCTGGTGCGCGCCGGTCAGGGCGTTGAAGGTGGTGGTTTTGCCGCAGTTGGGATTGCCGGCGATTCCGATGATATACTTGGCCATTATCCTTCCAACTCCTTGACTGTGATGTGATCGGCCTCGCTGTTGCGCAGCGTCAGCGTGAAATCCTTCAGGCGCAGGGCCACGGGGTCCTTGAGCGGAGCCTTGCCGATGACCTTGCATTCGGTGCCGGGGATCAGCCCCATGTCGCGAATGCGGCGGCCCAGCTCTCCGGCGGCCGATACGGTGACGATCTTCAGCGGTTGATTGACCTTGGCCTTGCGCAGACAATACGGTTCATTCATGGATGGTTCCTTTTTCGGATGGAGTCGATGGATCGGGGACGGAGTTCAGTCGCGCGAACAACAGGAAGGGGCGTTGCGTCCGCCGGAAGGGCAGCCGGAGCCGCCGCAGCCGGAACAGCCGCAGGAAGGCGTCTTCGCGGTGAACGTCCGCACGATCCGGCGGACGAAGAAAAGCAAGGCGATGGCGACGATAACGCCGACTATGATGATATCAGTCATGGCTTCCCTCAAAGTTGACCCCGGCCTGATGCGGCCGGACAACAAAGAGATAGTGAAGTTGAAAATCAATGTCAAGTAGATCCGGCCAAAAAAATGTGCGGTAGGGGGCTGGAGCATCAAATACCAAGTTAATAGAGGGTGTTTTGAATAAATGAATCCGGGATGTGGAGAGGATGCGGGAATCATTCACTGAGGTTGTCAATAGTGCTCTTTTATGCTCATATGCCTCGATTCTGTTTACGGAGTGACCAGGTGAAGACCAGATTGCTGCTTATAGCCGAACCGGGATTGCCCCGGGCCGCCTACCTTGGTGTGTTGCGCGACCTGGACGTCGAGGTGGACTGCATCGCCTCGCCGGGCGAGATGGCCGGTGCGCTGATGGATGCGCCCTACAACGGTCTGGTCATCGACGTGCCGACCATGATTCGTTGCGACTGCGGGGACAAGAACCGGATCACCCGGGTCATGGAACGGTTCCCCGTGTTGCGGGTGATGTACAACCCCAAATGCGGCGGCATACGCGGACTGGCCCAGGGCGGCACATTGCGCGACAATCGCGACCTGATCGAGTTCGTGGAGCACGAGTGCGTGCCGTTTTCGCCTCGGTCCATACGTGTGGTTCAGCGGCGCGAGGTGGTCTTCAACGTGGTCCTGCTCAACCGGCTCGGCCTGCCCGAGGTGCAGGGGGAGCGGACAGTGACCCTCAATGTTTCCGAGCACGGTTGCTTCATCTATTCCATCAATGACTGGCGTATGGGCGAGCCCGCCTGGCTGGTGGTCAACGAGTTCGATGACCGGACGCCCATCGAGTTGAAGGTCCGCTGGCAACGGCCCTGGGGAACCGCATCGCTGCTGCCGGGCATCGGCGCGACCTTCGAGTCCATGAGTACATACCAGTACGTGCAACTGCACTCCTTTCTCTAATAGTGAGGCCAAGATAACATGTCGAATGATTCAAAGGAGTTCATGCGGTGGATAGACGCCATGGCCAAGGGCATCATCGCCGGTTGCGCTCTCGGCTTCCTCTTGAGCCTGACGGGTCTGATCGCTGCTCCCAAAGGCGTTGTCCTCGGCGGCCTCGCAGGCTGCCTGGCCTCCATTACCTTTAAGAATCGGATGGACGAGAAGCGGGACCGGGATCAATAGCGCACCAGTCTTGACAAGCGTGGCGCCAAGTGAAAAGAAGAGGCGACTTTTCTACCGATTGGCAACAGCCTATACCCGAGAATCCCCGGATGCGTTTGTATATTGTTGTGGAAATTACCACGCGCGAGTTCGATGCGAAGACGTTTTTGGCCTGCTGTGCTGCGGCTGAAGGGTTCGATGTCGTCATAGGCGAAGAGAACATGCTCCGTAGGTTCGCGGTCATGGAATCACCGGGCATCCTGTACGACAAGAGTCTGCATACTCAGTATCCCGCCTGGTTTCAGCGCATGCGGCGGTTGGGAAACCGCATTGTCGTCAACGATGACGAGGGGTTTATCATCGACCCCGAATCGTATGCAATTCACAGCATGACCCAAGCCGCGTGCGACGCCGTGGACCTTCATCTCACATGGGGCATGCATCAGCAGGAAATCCTTGAGAGAGGCCACGCCGAACTGGCGGCCAAGTCCGTACCCGTAGGCAACGTGCGCATGGACCTACTGCGACCGGAACTGCGGCCGTATCTTCAGGACAAGGCCGACGTCCTCAAAAAGCGATGGGGCAGGATAGTGCTGGTCAATAGTAGGGCCTCCGTGGTCAACAACGCCGGAGGTGCCCGCTATCTGGAGGAGTTCCTGCGTTCGGAAGACTCGGGGGCGATCGAAATCCGGCAGCCCTACATAGATTGGGATACCCGGGTATTCCAGGGATTGCAGGACATGCTGAGGGCCGTCGCCCCGCAGTTTCCGGACCATACCTTTATTGTACGTCCGCACCCCAAGGAGAACATGGCTGTCTGGCAGCGGATGGACGATGAGATCGGGAATGTCCACCTCGTCCGTGAGGGCAATGTGCATGACTGGATTCTGGCGGCGGAAATGGTCATCGTCCAGCACGGTTGCACCACTGCGGCGGAATCATTTTTCCTGGGCACGCCCTGCGTTTCTTACCTCCCGGTCTCTGAAACGGTGATCGACCATGGCCTGACTGCTGAGGTCGTCTACATAGCAAACGACCCTGAGACGGTCTGCCAATGCCTCCGGGGTGAGCGGGAAGTCGAGATGAGCGCCATGCTTCCGCGCTGGAGGGAGGCGGCCAGACGCTATGTTGCATCCGTGGATGGCCCTCTGGCGGCGGAATCGACGATCCGTCATCTCAAGGAGGTTGCCGATATCGACCGGGATCGGGAACTTGGAGAGGCCCTGCGGGAGCGGCTGTGCGGCATCCCGCGCAGTTGGTGGAGACGGCTGAAGCGGAGTCTTCCCCGCAGAGGCCGTTGTGGTTCGCCCAAGTGGAAGCCGTTGACCTTGGAAGAATTCAAGGAAAATATTGACCAGTTTTCTTTTTACGATGCAAGATTCACGCGGTTGGAAGTGTCTCGGGTTTATCTGGACTGCTTCCGGTTGCGCATGAAGTAAGTTACCCCAGCGAGGGGTAGTACCAGACGAAGCGGCCATAGCTTTTCGTCAACCGTTTGGAGTAGTATATCCAATGGACATTCTTTTCAGTTCCTTCGGCGATGCGTACAAGAACATTTCGGGCCGGAAGGTCGTTTTTTTCGGAGCGGGCAACATCGCCAAGAAGACGGATCTGCGTCTTGAAAATCCCCTGGATATGATTGTGGACAACAATGCCAATCTATGGGGCGAACAGCAGCTGGGTGTAAGCATCCAAAAGCCGGATGTTTTGGACGGGCGTCGCGACGACTATTTCGTCTTGATCTGCACCACCTCCTTTCCCGATGTGGCCGTCCAACTCAAGGGATACGGGTATGATGTCAATCGGGATTTTATCGTCAGTCCGATCCTCAACGATCTTCGGATCATCAACGACATCGAGTCCTTGAAGACAGATTTGCTTTTTTCCAGCGGGCTTCCCGGAACCGAAGACCACAAATCGGGTGGGGGCATCTATGAGTTGACCCTCGACGTGGAGTGGGGCTATCGCAAGGTCCTTTCCGGCCCGAGCCATGGGCTGATCCACTTTGAAGGGGACATCGTCGCCTCGCATTCCGAGCTGGGACTCGTGCAACTCTCCAAGGATTACAAAGTGCTTCGGAGCGCTCCCGTGCCTGCGGGGTCCCGGCCGCACGGCGTCTCATACTCCGAGCGTACCCAGCGGTTCTATGTGGGGTCGACCTATCTGGATGCAGTGTTGGTCTTCGACCGCGACTTTCGGCAGGTGGACACCATACACATCTCTCGAAAGCAAGCCCGGACCGGCGAACCGCAGCATCACCTCAACGACGCGTATGCTTTTGGCGAGAGCCTCTTCGTCTCGATGTTCTCCTATACGGGGAATTGGAAAAAAGAGATTTTCGACGGCGTTGTCCTTGAGATCGACATTGATTCGGGCGAGGTGCTGCATCCGGTCATTCGCGACCTGTGGATGCCGCATAACGTCTGCGCCATCAATGGCAGCCTGACCGTCCTGGATTCCCTGCGCGGCGAACTGAAGACCAACAACGCCCAGCCGGTGGGCAAGTTCCCCGGGTTCAGCCGTGGCCTGGCCTATGACGGCGTGTTCCACTACATCGGCCAGAGCCGCAATCGGAACTACAGCCGGTATCTCGGCCTGTCGCAGAACATTTCCATCGACACCTCGATCATCGTCTTCGATGAGAAGACCAAGGTCTCACGCAGCTTGAGCCTGCCTTCGAAGCTGTCGGAGATTCACAGCATCATCGTTCTCTGAGCCGGGGTGCGGGGGCGGTACCAGAACATGCCCATCCTGTTGAGCACAGCAGCATTCGCGTTCCATGGCTCGGTGGAAAACCCCGCCGTGGTCATGGACGCAGTGGATGGGGTGCGCGATGAACTGGATGGCATTGATCTCTTCATTTTTATTGACGATTCGTGGGACATGGCCCCGCTCCCCGGCGGTTTCCTGGAATGGCTCGGTTCTTTCGGGCTTGTCAGTTTTCATTTGTCCATGGCGCATCCCTATGATGCGGGAGAAGATGGCCGGGACTTGCCGGGAAATGTGTTGGATGCGGTGGCCGGGGCGATGCGCCGGACAGGCTGCCGCGACCTGACCATCCACGCCGACTGCTTCGCCCGAGACGGCGAAGGGTTGCTGCAGTTGATAAAGAATTCCTGTGACTGTCGGCTTGCCCTCGAACTGATGGACGCCACGCGCGCGTTCGGCAACCGGGTGGAGCATTGCATGCCCCTCATGGCAAGCCACCCGGATCTGGGGATGGTCCCGGATCTGGCACATCTGGACGAGATGCGCCATGTGGCGTCACCTGCGGAAACGTTCGAAGCTCTTGCAGGGCGAATTCGGTATGTGCATGGCTCCCTTTCCGGAGGTCGGGTTGCAGCTGAGGTGCAGGTACATTGGTACAGCCGAAGGGACGTGCGGCATGTTCCGGCCGTGCTTGGGGGGGGCGACGTGATCGAGGATCTTGCCGGGCTCGCTGTCGGCTACCCCCTGATCCTGGAGGGGGCCGTGCCAAAGGGGGCAGCCGGGCTGCAGTTGTTGCGCGACGAGATACGCTGGTGGTCGCTGGCGCAGGGAAGAGGGCAAGCTCTGGTTGTCGGCACAGTCGAAAGCGGATAGGGTGGCAAAAATCAAATTTGGGGTGGATATACAGGAATGAATTGCCTTGCGCTGATACACAGGCAGATAGTCGAACAGGCTCGGACTCGGCCGGATCACACCGCCATCGACGAAGGGGAGCGCAGCATCACGTATGGCGAGTTTGTCGGGAAGGCCGGGCAGCTCGCTTCGATCATTCGGCAGGCCGGTTGCGCGAGGAACGCGCGCATCGCGATATTCATCGAGAATTCCATTGAGGCGTACATCGCCATCTTGGGGACATTGTGCGCCGACTGCTGTTATGTTCCTCTGGGGACGATGCTTCCTTCGGCCCGTCTTGCCGATATCATTCAGGATGCAGGCAGCGAAGTCGTGGTGACGGTTCGCTCCCAGCTTCCTGCCCTGCTCGAAGTGGTACAACACGTGCGGGGGTCCCGGCAGGTGATCGTACTTGACGGTCCGGACGAGGCCGAAGACGTCGATTCCGGGCGGCTCAACGCAGCTTTCACCAGGGTTATCGGCCAGCGCGAGGTTGACGCTGCCTCTCCGCTGCCTCCGGGCGGCAATGTGGGAGAGGACCTGGCCTACATCATCTTCACGTCGGGCACCACCGGCCGACCCAAGGGAGTGGCCATCTCCCACCTGAGCCTCCGGGATTTCGTCAACTGGGCCGTGGAACACCTTCGGCTCGGCCCGAAAGATCGCGTGTCAAACCATCCGAGCATCCACTTCGACCTGAGCATCATCGACATTTTCGGATGCCTCGCAGCCGGGGCGACTCTCTGCCCGGTCACCAGGTCGGGAGACAGGTTCCTGCCGGGGCGGTTCATCAGCACCATGGGTATTACCGTTTGGGTATCCGTGCCCAGCGTTCTGGCTACCATGAAAAAGGGCCGTCAGCTCAAGCCCGGGAGCTACGGGAAGCTGAGAATGTCTGTTTTCTGCGGCGAAGCCT
Organism: Pseudodesulfovibrio sp.; assembly: GCA_036584335.1. Classification (GTDB taxonomy): domain Bacteria; phylum Desulfobacterota; class Desulfovibrionia; order Desulfovibrionales; family Desulfovibrionaceae; genus Pseudodesulfovibrio. The sequence continues at coordinate 32,864 of JAZHDH010000118.1, forward strand.
TTGCTCCGGAACTGGCCCGGGGCCTGCAGGAGACGAACCCGGCCATGGAAATCTACAATCTGTATGGCCCAACCGAGGCGACCTGCGCCTGTACGCACTATCTGGTTGATGTGAAGCGGCTTGATCAGACGAAGTCCGTCCCCATCGGTGTGCCCAACATCAACACGGAGTTGTTCGTTTTTAAGGAGGATCGTGACGAATACGCGGAACCGGGCGAGATCGGTCGCCTGATGATCGGCGGTTCCCAGCTGGCTTATGGGTATTGGGGGCAGCCGGATCTGACTGCCGGGGCATTCAAGGCCAATCCCTTTAAGCGTGAGATAGGGGGGCGGATGTATGAAACCGGTGATCTTGCTTTTGTGGACGCTCAGGGTGTTTTTCAGTACGTTGGCCGCCTTGACCATCAGGTGAAGGTGCACGGCTACCGTATCGAGCTGAGCGAGATCGAGCTGGCCGTGAGCGGGCACGACGACGTGGTCGATGCCGGGGCCTGCGTCGTCAGGGAACGCGATGCGGAAATCGTCGTGGCGATAGTTGCCGCGCAGGGCGTGGAAGAGGATCGTCTTCTCGGCGACATCCGGGCGCGTTGCGAACGGATGTTGCCTCATTACATGGTGCCCAAGCGCTATTGCTTCTGCGACTCTCTCCCCCAGAACGCCAATGGGAAGAAGGATCGAAAGGGGATAGCGGAACTGCTGAGTTCCTTGGTGTCCAGGGGATGAAGACCGCCTGAAGATGGTATTCAAAAAAACGAGTGGAGGTCGGCCAATGGTGACTCGTGAGACCGTCATCGCCGAATGCAATGCATTTCTGGAAGAAATATTCAAGGAGCGTGGCGCCGAGCTGGCGGATGTCCCTCATGACGCGCACCTGGTCCGCCGCGGATTCCTGGATTCAATGGAAATGTTGGAGCTTGTTTCCGTTCTTGAAGAAAAGTTCGATGTCGAGTTCGATTTCAGCGGCGAAGATCCCGACAAGATCATGACCATGAACGGGCTCGTTGCGTATTGCCAGGCCCGTCGATGATGTGATCCCGGAGTGCTGTTTTTTAATCATAGCAATAAAGGATTAATCTATGAGCTCAGTCAGCAATTGTACAGAAGGAGAGCAGTTCTGGAAAGTTACGAATGAAGGACATAAGAATTGCCCAAATATGCATTTTTTTAGGCTTCTAAAGGAAGTTGATTTCAAAATAGCGAGTAAGAGGGTGCTAGATATTGGTTTTGGGCATGGTGAGGATATGCTGGAAATGCAACGCCGTGGTTGTTCAGAATTGTATGGAATCGACATCAATGCAGACAGAATTCCATTTATGGCGACGCGTTTAAATCTTCATTTGGATCATTTCCATTGCCTTAGTGTGGGGAGAGAGCCGTTTTCTTTTGTGTCCGGTCAGTTCGATTTGATATATTCACTGAACATGATTTACTATCTGACGGACGATCAGTTGTTTTTTTTCTTCAAGCAGTGTGCTTGCAACCTCTCCTGCAATGGTCTGTTCGTGGTCTCTATCATTCTTCGCGATTATGAAACAGTAAACGGAGAGATGAAGCCGATGGAGACACATTTTTCAAATCCAAATAATCCGATCAAATTTTTATCCAAGGAAGGGGTTACCAACATGGCCGAGAGAGCCGGTTTTGTAGTTGAGGGTTCCAAGTGGCTGATGGAGTCGTACAGCAAGGATGAGCGGTATTTCAGAGAAGAAGCTTTTCTCTGCTATCGATTGGTCGACTGAGGATTGTTCTGGGTGGCCGCTAGGGCGGCATGCTGTTTTTGTGGAGTTTTTTGTATAATAATTGGTTGGTATGAAGACGTATTCTAAAAATGACATCAAGGAAGTGATGGTGTGTTGCGGGGTTAACCCCGGTGATTCCCTGCTGGTCCATTCCGCCTTGTTCAATTTGGGGATGCTGGAAGGCTCGTCGCCAAGGACTTTGTGCGCAGATCTGTATGCGGTGTTCCGCGAGTATCTGGGCGACAAGGGGACGCTGCTCATCCCCACGTTCTTCTATGACTACGCCCGCCACGGCATTCCCTACGATCTGCAGTCCTCGCCGCCGGACAAGGGACTCGGCGTGTTCGTCGAATATCTCGGCCTCCGGCCCGAGATGGTCCGTTCCTTCAATCCCCTCTTCAATCTCTCCGGCGTGGGTCCGCAGGCGGAATTCATCTGCAGGGGGAACACGGCGTCGGCCTGGGGCATTAATTCCCCCTGGGACAGGATGACGGATGTGGACGCCAAGATCATCGGTTTCGGCTCGCCCTTCATCCATTCCTGCACTTACATGATGTACGTGGAGCAGCGGGTCGGATCGCCTCACATGTACAACAAGGTCTATCGGACCCCCGTTTACGACGGCGGCAAGCCCGTGGACAAGCTGGTGACAGCCTTCGTGCGATACCTGGATTTCGGAGTGAGGCACGATTTCAATCGGTTGTCCGAGCTGGGGGAGAAGAAAGGCGTCATCCGGGCGGCCCGCCTCGGATCCGGCCGGGTTGTCGGCTTCTCTTGTCGCGAAATGCTGGAATTCGGTGCGGCCCGCCTTTCTGAGGATCCGTTTTTCTTTCTCGCCAAGGTCCCGGAATTCAGAGAAAACGAGTTGCCGCTCATATAGAAAAGAGAACCAATGAAATCAGACATGATGCGTTGGATTGAGGACGTCGCGCCTCTGAACCGGGTTTTCTGCTCGGACGACTATGACGCGGCCATCAAGTATCTTTCGGAGCTTCTTCCGTTTCAGGTCAACGAGTACTTCGAGGGCGGCCACAACGGATGGGAGATCCAGCCCCACTGGAATCTGGTGGAGGCGACCATCCGCAAGGACGGTAAGCTTGTCTGGGACGGCAAGCGCCACGCCCTGGCCACCATTGCGCTCTCCGCGCCGTTCGAGGGCAGGGTCGGTCTGGAGGAGCTGAAGAAGCACCTCTTTTACGACAACCGGTTTCCCGAGGCCATTCCCTACCACTTTAGGCAGATGTACAGGCCCTGGGACCGGGATTGGGGGTTTTGCCTGCCCCGGACCGTGTTTGAAGGCTTAACACCTGGCGAATACAACGTCCGGATTGTGACCGACGAACGGCCAGGCGTGTTGCGGGTGCCCGAGTACACGAAGCAGGGGACCTCGGGACTGACGTTCGCCTTTGTCGCCCATCTCGATCACCCCGGCATGGCCAACGATGACCTTTCCGGGTGCATCGTCGGGGTCGAGCTGATGCGGCGGCTGGCTTCCCGCGAAACCAAGCATTCGTACAAGTTGTTGCTGGTCCAGGAAATGATCGGCTCCGAGTATTACCTTTCCTGGACGCTGCCCGGGACGGGGGAGCGGGTCGTCGATTCCCTGTTCCTGGAAATGCTCGGATCGAAAACCCAGGTTTCCATCCAGGACTGCAAGAATTCCGACGGCATTCTCGTCAATGCCGTGGAGCAGGCCATGCGCGGGCGCGGCACTGATTTTCGCAAGGGACCGTTTCGGACCATCGTCCGCAATGACGAGGCCATCTGGGATGCCTACGGCTTCTCCATGGGGACCCTGTCGCGCAAACCCTATCCCGAGTACCACTGCAGCTTGGACAACGCCTCCATCATAGGTGCGGAAATGCTTGAGGAAGCGGTGGAGATACTGCTGGACGCCATTGACCAGCTGGAGCGCACTTCGGTGGTGGAGAAGCTGTTTACGGGGACGATCTGCCTGTCAAACCCCGCCTACGATCTCTATGTCGACATCGGGGAGCCCGCATTCGATACGTTCATCTCGGAAGGGTTGGTCAAGAAGCTGCGGCAGGTGATGGACCACATCCCGGGGATGACCGTTCCCGCCACGTCCAGTCATCTGGCGCAGATGTTCGACCTGGATGAGTCGGATGTCTTGCACTACCTGCGGCGGTGGCAGGCCAAGGGGCTTCTCGCGATCTACTAGCCCGCCGGATGGGAGCGGACCGGGTCCTTGCCCCAATGGCGGCGGATCAGTTCGAGCGCCTGTTCCGAGATCTCTTCCGGGTGGAAATCTTCCAGACATTCCCTGGTGTTGCAGGAATTCTTGTTGCACCAGCGGCAGGGGATGTCCTTGGTCACGCTCACATGGTCTTCCGAGGGGAAGCGCCAGCCGTAGCCCGTGGCGCCGTGAATCGTCAGGGAAGGTGTTCCCACAGCCACGGCGAAGTGCCTCGGTGCGGAGCAGTTGCCCAGGTGCAGGGTCGCCCGGGCCTGGATTGCGGCCATCTCTCTCAGGCTGAGCATGCTGTTGGGAAGCAGGGCTCCTTCTCCCGCATCGCGGATCACTTCCTGCGCGACATCAAGTTCTCCCGGACCATACAGGACGAGGAACTTGATCTCCGGATAGCTTTCCCGGATGAGCCGCGCCAGTCCGGCAAAATGGCGGGCGGGCCAGCGGCGGGTTTCGCGGCGATGGCTCGGGTCCACGGTAATGAAAGGGCCGTTGATACCCAGAGCCGCCAGCTGTTGTCTGGCGCGCTCCTTCTCCGTTTCCGTCAGCCAGATCTCCGGTGCCTGTCCGTTCCATTCGATCCCCAGGGGAGCCAGCACGCTGGCCTTGCACATGGCGGCGTAGCCGATGCGCGGTTTGGACCAGTGCGTGTACAGATGGCGGTTGTACCAGGGGGGACTGAAGCTGACCTTGACCGGAGCATTGGAGAAGCGGACGACCCATTTGCAGCGGGGCAGCTGCTGGAAGTCCACAATGAGGTCGAACCCCTGCCCGCCGATGTGCGCATAATAGCGCAACGCCTTGAAGGGGTTCTTCAGCTGCTGGCGGTCAATGGGCCAGACTGTGTGCACATGCGGGTTGTTTTCGAGGACCGGGAGGCATTTTCTTTCCGTCAGGACATGCAGTTCGGCTTCGGGATAGCGTTCTTTCAGCAGCCTGAAGGACGGGGTGGCCAGCAGTACGTCGCCGATCTGGCGCAGTTGGCAGGCGAGAATGCGTTTAGGAGAAAAATCGTTGAGTGCTTCGGGCATATTGGGTCGGTAAATCGTAGTGTTTGCGTTGTCACGGGTAATCGTGCAGGCGACGGGCGGCGTGAAGCGGTTCAGTGGAGGGGACTTCGACCATTGGCCCTTGCGGAGCCCTTGGTGGATCCGTTGCGCTGCGTCGCCAACCTATGCCATACGATCGGCGACGGCAAGCCTTACACGTGAAGCGGTTAAGAGTGCGTTGTGGTCTGTCTACTATTCTGATATGGTTGAAGATATGGCACACTGTAAGCGTGCCGTGCGGTAAGCATCGGGGGCATCCGCAGTGGGGGGGAATTCTTGACTCCCCCATGCCATGATATACAATCGCTGCGGCATCGGTCCGTGGTCGAATCGATACAACGAGCCTGGAGAGATAATGAATATTGCCGTGATCCCCGCACGCGGGGGAAGCAAGCGGATTCCGATGAAGAATATCCGGGAGTTCGCTGGAAAGCCGATCATCGCCTACTCCATTCTGGCCGCGCTCGGCACCGGGCTTTTCGAATCGGTCATCGTATCCACGGACGACGAGCGTATCGCCGAGGTGGCCAGCTCCTATGGGGCGGAGGTGCCGTTCATCCGTCCTCCCGGAATCTCGGACGATTTTACCGGGACAACGCCGGTCTTCCGGCATGCGCTGCAATGGTGCCTGGCCGACGGCCGAGACGTGCGCGCCGTTTGCGGGGTCTATGCCACTGCCCCGTTTGTGAGCAGTGCCGACATCGTGGCCGGGCATGCCGCCCTGGAACGGGGGGCCCTTGCCGCCATCTCGGTGACGACCTTCCCCTATCCTATTTTTCGGGGGTTGAAGAAGGAAAACGGCCGCGTGGCCTTGATCTGGCCGGAGCATCGTCTGTCCCGGTCCCAGGATTTGCCGGAGTGCTATCATGATTGCGGCCAGTTCTACTGGGCGACAAAGGAGTTCTTGTTCTCCGACCGCGAGTTTATGGATGGGCAGAGCGCGGGCATTCCCATCCCTCGCCACCGGGTGCAGGACATCGATACACTTGAGGACTGGCGGCGGGCGGAGATCATGCACCATGCCCTTCGGGAGACGGGGGAGTTGTGATCGGCAGGCTAACTCTTCGGGCCGATTGTTCCCGAACGGTGGGGGCGGGGCACGTGATGCGCATGATCGCTCTGGGCCAGGCTTGGCGCGACCGGGGCGGAACGGTTCGTTTTCTGGGAAGCGTGCCGGGAATGGATATGCGCATTGAGGAAGACGGCTTCACCCTTGTTCCGTTGTCGGACGTACATCCCGACGGGGCCGATCTGACCCGAGTTCTTGCCGAAACCTCGCCGGGGGGTTGGGTGGTCCTGGACGGGTATCATTTCGACGGCGGGTATCAGTGCGGGTTGTGGTCGGCGGGGCGGCGGGTTTTGGTCCTGGACGATGTCTGTGATCGCGGGGAGTATTGCGCGGACGTCCTGGTCAACCAGAACGCGGATGCCCGGGAGTATGCCTACCCGATCAACGGGGATGCGGCGCTGCTGCTCGGTACGCGCTACGCCCTTCTGCGCCGCGAGTTCGTTGCCGCCGCGCCGCGCGCACGTGATTTCTCCACGCGTCCTTTGAATCTTGTGGTCACGTTCGGCGGGGCGGACATTTACAACTGGAGCGGGCGGGTGCTTGAAGCCGTTGGAGCGGGGTTCCCCGGCCAGTTCAATGTGCGGGTGGTTGCCGGGGCGGTGAATCCGCACTTGAAGGCTCTTGCGGAGACCGTTAAGGGTTTTCCCGGGGAGTGTCGGTTGCTGCATTCCGTCGGCGACATGGCCGCGCTTTTCGATTGGGCGGACTTGGCCCTGTCTGCGGCCGGCTCCACCTGCTGGGAGCTCTGCCGGATGGGGGTTCCCATGTGGCTGCTTATCCTTGCTGATAATCAGATGGGCATCGGAACGTCGCTGGAAGCGAATGGAGTGGCCCGGATCGTCGATGCCGTGGATGGAGAGGCCTCGGAGTCCTGGGAGCGGTCCTTGCTGGGTTTTCTGTCGGATACGCCGTTTCACCAGACCGCCTCGCGGGCCGCTCCTGCCATGGTGGACGGACGGGGAGCCTATCGGATTGTGGACTTCATGCTGGCGCGTTCCTGAGCGCCGTTTTACAACAGGAGCCTATTGAGACATGTTCAGCCTGGATTCCGGGGACACTTTCATCATCGCGGAGATGAGCGCCAACCATGGCCATGATTTCGACAAGGCCGTGGCGATCGTCCGCGCAGCAGCCGATGCCGGGGCCGACGCGATTAAGCTGCAGACGTATACCGCCGATACGCTGACCATCGACTGCGACAACGAGTTCTTCCGCATCCGCGGGACCATATGGGAAGGGCGGACGCTCCATGAACTATACAGGGAGGCCTATACCCCCTGGGAATGGCAGCCGCGCCTGAAGGAGGTCGCCGAGGGGCTCGGCCTGGTCTTTTTCTCCACGCCATTCGATGTCACTGCGGTGGACTTCTTGGAGAAGATGGACGTGGTCTGCCACAAGATCGCGTCGTTCGAGATGGTCGATCTGCCGCTTATCGCCCGGGTGGCGGCCACGGGCAAGCCCGTCATCATGTCCACGGGCATGGCCACCGAGGCGGAAATAGACGAGGCTGTGCAGACCTTTCGTCGGGCTGGGGGCGGCGAATTGGCCCTGCTCAAGTGCACCTCCGCCTATCCGGCCCCGGCGGAGGAAATGAACCTGCGAACCATTCCCTATCTTCGGGACCGTTACGGCGTGGTTGCCGGTCTCTCCGACCATACGGTGGGCATCGAGATCCCGGCCGCCGCCGTTGCCTTGGGCGCCGGGATCGTGGAGAAGCACTTTTGCCTCTCCAGGGCCGCAGGGGGGCCGGATTCGAGTTTTTCGCTGGAACCGGAGGAATTCAAGGCCATGGTCGTCTGCATCCGGAATGTCGAAAAGGCGCTGGGGCGCGTCAGTTTCGAGCTCACCGAAAAGCAGAAGGAAAGCACCGTGTTCCGCCGTTCGCTCTTCGTCACCGCAGCCATGCGGCAGGGCGATGTCTTCTCTGCGGAAAATGTCCGCTCCATCCGCCCCGGATGGGGGCTTCATACGCGGCATCTGCCGGAGATTCTGGGCAGGAGGGCGGGCCGGGACATTGAGAGGGGGACTCCCCTCGCCTGGAATCTGGTGACGGACGAATAGGACTGGGAAGCGGTATGATCGGGATTATTGATTATGGTATGGGCAATCTCGCCTCCGTGCGCAACGCGCTGGAGTCGCTGGGGGCAGAGTGCCGCATCGTCGCCACGCCCGAGGCGTTGGCCGAGGTGGACAAGGCGATCCTGCCCGGTGTCGGCGCGTTCGGTGACGCCATGCGGTCCTTGGACGGCAGCGGCTTGTCCGAGGCCATCCGGGAGTTCGCCCTCGAATGGAAGCGGCCTTTTCTGGGTATCTGCCTGGGAATGCAGCTTGTGCTGGACGAGAGTTTCGAGTTCGGGCGGCATATCGGTCTGGGGCTGGTTCCGGGCGTGGTGCTCCCCCTGGACGACTATGTCGGGAACCTGCGGGTGCCAAATATTGGATGGTGCCCCACGGCGAGAGTAGGACGATCACTGCTGACCCGTGGTCTGGAGGATCGGGAGCTCTGCTTCTATTTCGTGCATTCGTTCTTCTGCCGCCTGGAGGACAGGGGCAAGGTTACCTGCGTACTGCACTACGGCACGGAGTGCGACGTGATCGTCGAGTCCGACAATGTTTTCGCCTGTCAGTTCCATCCCGAGAAAAGCCAGGCGTCCGGGCTGAAGATCTTATCGAATTTCAAGGAGATTTAGGGTGCAGTATCGCCGCCTCATTCCCGTGCTGTTCATCATGAACGGCCTGATAGTCCGTAGCGAGGACTTCACGACCCACCAGATCATGGGCAACGTCATCAACGAGGCAGCCCGCTATAACGAATGGAATGTTGACGAACTCGTGTATGTGGATATCAGCCGCGACAAGTCCTACGATTCACGCCGTGACGACCACCGGGTCGGCGCGTTTCGTTCCATTGAGGAAATTATAGCCGCTATCTCGAAAGTCTGTTTCATGCCCTTGACTTTCGGCGGCGGGGTGAGGACCATCGCCGACGTCGATTTGCGCATCCGGAACGGGGCGGACAAAGTGATCATCAATTCAGCCGCCTATCACGACCCCTCTTTGGTCCCGGAAGTCGCCCGCAAGTACGGCAGCCAGTGCTGCACGATTTCGGCGGATTACCGAATGGTGGGTGGCGAACCGAAGTTTTTCACGGATTTCGGCACTCACGATACCGGCCTCCACATCGTGGACTGGGTGCGTCAATGCAGGGAAATGGGCGCCGGAGAGATATTCCTGCACGCCATTGATCATGATGGCAAAGCCAACGGCTACGACCTGGATGTCATCAATGAGGTGACGGTGTCCATAAACCTGCCGGTCATTGCGTGCGGCGGTGCCGGGGATGTCGATGACTTTATCGAGGTTTACGAGGAAACGAACGTCGCCGCAGTGGCTGCGGGGAACGTGTTCCATTTTACGGAGCGCGCTTATCCGCGCGCCAAGAAAGCGTTGCTGAAGGAAGGTATTTATGTCCGACCGTAAGTATTTCGTCCATCCCGAACGGCCGCCAAGAATGCGGTATTGCGCCAAATGCGTTTGCCCCATGTCTTCGGCCGTTCCGATCACTTTTGCCGACGATGGCGTCTGTTCGGCATGCCGGGTAGCCCACCAGCGCGACGAGGTTGATTGGGATCGGCGTTTTAAGAAGCTGCAACGCCTCACGGACAAATATCGCTGCCAGGATGGCAGCAACTATGACTGCATCATTCCGGTTTCGGGCGGGAAGGATTCCTACTTCCAGATCCATGTCATCAAGAACATGCTCGGTCTTAACCCGTTGCTGGTGACCTATCACGGCAACAATTACACGCTGACCGGGATGAAGAATCTCAAGAACATGCGGGAGGTCTTCGGGGTGGACCACATCTTCTTCACTCCTTCCATCCGCGTGCTCAAGGCGATGAACCGGCTGGGCATGCTGATGATGGGCGACATGAACTGGCACGCCCATGCCGGCATATTCACCTATCCCATCCGGGTGGCCGTGCAGAGCAATGTTCCGCTCATGATCTGGGGCGAGCACGGGTTTATGGATATCGGTGGCATGCATTCCTACAACGATTTCGTCGAGTTTACCTACCGCTACCGGCATGAGCACAACCTGCGTGGGTACGAGTGGTACGATTTTGTCGAGGCGGCGCCGAGGCATGGCGAGCATCTGGAGGCCAAGGATCTCATCCCATGGATGTATCCATCGGACGAGGAGATAGAGCGGGTGGGCGTGCGAGGCATTTTTATCAGCAACTACGTGCGATGGGACGCCAACGAGCATGGACCGCTCATGGTCAAGGAATACGGGTTCAAGGAGTCCGAGGAACCTTTCGAGCGAACCTACCGGCTCATGTCCAATCTTGACGACATGCATGAGAACGGCATCCATGATTACCTGAAGTATATCAAGTTCGGCTACGGCCGGGCAACGGACCATACCTGCAAGGACATTCGTGCCGGTCGGATGACCCGGGAGGAGGCCGTCGAGATCGTACGCCAGCGCGACCACGTCAAGTCGAAGGACCTTTGGCGTTGGCTGGAATATGTGGGCTGGACCGAGAAGCAATTTGACGAGGTCTGCGACAGGTTTCGCGATCCTCGGGTGTGGTGGAAAGGGCCGTCCGGGGGATGGACCAAGGACAACCTTTGGGACGGGGAGTGACGTCCGCCGGGAGCCCGGCGAGCGAGGTTTGGCAAAGGGGCCTTATGAACAAGAAGATTCTCTTCCTTGGCTACGGAGAAGGAAAAACATGTCTCATCAGTGTGTTGCGTGGGCAGGGGTGCGTTGTCGACCATACATCGGAGCGTCTTGGCCCGCCGGAAGACTATCGAGGCTATGATCTGATGGTCAGCTTCGGGTTTCGCTATATAATCCCGGCCTCGTTTCTGGAGGGATATGCCGGGGACATCCTTAACTTGCACATTTCCTATTTGCCGTACAACAGGGGGGCGCACCCCAATTTCTGGGCCTTTCACGACGCCACGCCGCACGGGGTGACCATCCACCTCATCGACAGCGGGGTGGACACCGGGCCTATTCTGTATCAGGAACGCGTGAACTTTTCGGACGAAAGAACGTTCACCCATACCTACCAGAAGCTGTGCGCCGCCATCGAGGCGCTTTTCGTCAGGCACATACGGGAAATCATCGCCGGAACCTATGTCCCGAAGCCACAGCAGGGCGAGGGAACGAGCCATAGCGTACGCGATCTTCCGGCGTTCATCGGGGGATGGGACGCCGACATCAGGCAGACCATGAACGCCTTGGGCAGGAACCCGGCGGTTTGATTGGGAGGGCTACAGGTTCGTGATGGCCTTCACCACATGGTCTATCCCTTCGTCCGTCAGCCCCGGGTACATAGGCAGGGAGAGAATTTCCCCATAGGCTTCTTCGGCTACCGGGCAGTCGCCTGCGCCGGTCCCCAGGTGTTCCCGGTAGTAGGGATGCAGGTGGACCGGGATGTAGTGGACCTGGGCATGAATGCCCGCTTCGCGCAGCTTCGAGTAGACCCGGTCCCGGTCTTTCACACGCACCACATAGAGGTGGTAGGCGTGTCGTGCGCCGGGCCGCAGGCTCAGTGGGAGAACCATCGTGTCTGCGAAACGCGCGTCGTAGGCGGCGGCGATCTCCCACCTGCGCTTAAGGAATTCGGGCAGTTTTCTCATCTGGCTTTCGCCCAGGGCGGCCTGGATGTCGGTCATACGATAGTTGTAGCCGAGTTCACGCATCTCGTAAAACCACGCCCCGGACTTGTCCCGTGTGCGGGCGTCGGTGGTGATGCCGTGGTTGCGGAAGACGCGCAGCCGGGCGTTCAGGCTGTCGTCGTCGGTGAGGATCATGCCTCCTTCGCCCGTGGTCACATGCTTGACCGGGTGGAAGGAGAACACCGTCATGTCGGCCAGGGTGCCCACGGGGGTGCCGTCCAGGGTGGCGCCCAGGGCGTGGCAGCCATCGGCTACCAGGGCCAGTCCGCAGCGGTCGGCGATTTCCCGCAGCCGGGGCCAGTCGCAGGGTTGGCCGGCATAGTCGACGCCGATGATGGCCCGGGTCCTTCCCGTGATTTTTGCCTCGGCAGCGGCCGGGTCGATAAGCAGGGTGGACGCATCCACGTCGCAGAAGACCGGGGTGCCCCCCTGGTACAGGACGCAGTTGGCCGAGGCGGCGAAGGTCATCGACGGAACGATCACTTCGTCGCCCGGGCCGATGCCGAGGGCGAACATGGTGGCGTGCAGGGCCGCCGTGCCGTTTGCAACGGCCACGCCATGCCTGGCCCTGCAGAATTCCTTCACCGAGGTCTCGAAAGAGTCAACGCGGGGACCGGTGGTCAGATAGTCCGACCGCAGCGCCTCCACAACGGCCTTGATGTCGTCATCGTCGATGCATTGCCGACCATAGGGGATTATGGGCATGTTACAGCCTGTACCCCTGTTCGATCAGGGTCGCGCGCAGTTGGTCGATGGAAATCCATTTCGTGTTGGTGTCGGAATCATAGGAGAATCCTTCAGGAACCGGCTTGGTCCCGCTGAGGTCCCCTTTGTAACGAAATACGTGGTTTTCCGGGAGGATGGTGTATCCATAAGGCGTCTCTACCACATTGCGGGATTCGACACCCGGGATCATGCACTCGTGCAGCTTTTCCCCAGGGCGGATGCCCACAATTTCGATTCGGCATTCCGGGCCGATGGCCTTCGCCATGTCCACTATTTTCATGCTCGGTATCCTGGGAACATAAATTTCGCCGCCGGAGGAGTGTTCAATGGCTCGGAGAACCATCTCCACGGCTTCATCCAGAATGATCCAGAAGCGGGTCATGCGTTCGTCGGTTACCGGCAGGATGCCTTCCCTGCGCTTCTTCATGAAAAACGGGACGACGCTTCCTCGGCTGCCAAGGACATTGCCATAGCGGACCACGGAGAAACGTGGTCCCACGGCAAAGGCGTTGGCCGCCACGAAGAGCTTGTCGGAGGCCAGTTTGGTCGCTCCGTAGAGGTTCATCGGAGCGACGGCCTTGTCCGTGGAGAGCGCGACGACGCACTCCACCCCGAGGTCCGCAGCCACATTGATGATGTTTTCGGCTCCGTAAATATTGGTCTTGATCGCTTCGGTCGGGTTGTACTCCGAAGCCGGAACTTGCTTCATCGCGGCGGCATGAATGATGACGTCCACGCCACGGCAGGCGCGGCAGAGCCGTTCCTTGTCCCTCACATCGCCGATGAAATACCGGATGGAGGGGTATTTTTCGACGGGAAAGTCCTGGGCCATCTCGAATTGCTTGAGTTCGTCTCGGCTGAAGACGATCAGTCTTTTCGGCTTGTAGCGGCTGAGAACGATTTCAATGAATTTTTTACCGAAAGAACCCGTGCCGCCGGTTACAAGAATGTTTTTTCCGTTGAGCATCCTGCTTCCTAATCGTGTTTGAGAAGTGGGCAATAGTTGTCGCGTGGACTGATTTTCGCCACTAGTAATAATCCATGCTGATGGTCTGTCAAGCGCATTGAGGCAGTCGCTTTGGAAGGGGGGCGGGCTATCCCCGCCTTGGCTCCGCAAGCGCGCCTTGAGGCGGACCGGGAGACCCGCCAAGGGTTTCTATTTCTCGGGGAAGACGAATCGCTTGCGGACCAGAAAGTTCAAAAGAAAACCCACGAGGGTCGCAAGGAGCTTGGCCGCGAGGGCGCTTAGGCCGAGCGATATCATTCCGACCGTCATGGCCACGTCCAGCACGCCGATGACCACCACCGAGGCGGCGTAAACGGCGAGCTCTCCCGGAGCGCTCCATCGCGCCTTGTGTCTGAAGAGAATTTTGATGCAGAGCCAGTAGTTGACGGCAGCCGCAACGATGAAAGCCTGTGCCGCAGCCGACCCTGCGGAGACCAAGGGCAGCAGGGCCATGAAGCTGATGGCGTTGACGATGGCGGCCGTCGCACCGATGAAGAAATAGATGAGGAACTGCAAGGGAGCCGGGGCGCGGTGGGCATTGTAGTGGAACAGGCAGTAGAGCGCGCGTACGCCGTCCCGCCAGCCGATTTTCTTGCCCTCTTCGTAGGTCCGACCCGCGTAGGTGATGCCACGCTCGTACACTCGTGCTTTGGCGTGGGCGATCTTGGAGACCATCTCCGGCTCGATGCCGAAACGTTTTTCCCGCAGGTCGAGGGACTGTATGAGCTCGCGCCGGAAGACCTTGTAGCAGGTTTCCATGTCGGTCAGGTCCAGGTCCGTGAACACGTTGGAGAGGAAGGTCAGCCCTTTGTTGATCATGGTGTGGTAGAAGTAGAGTACGCGGCGGGTGTCGTTGGCGGCAAGGTAACGTGAGCCGAGCACGGCGTCGGCGCGGCCGTCAACGAGAGGGACCAGCAGGTGTCGCAGGTCCATGGGGTTGTATTCCATGTCCGCATCGTGGATGCCGACGAATTCGCCCGTTGCCGCAGCGAAGCCGGTCTGGAGCGCGCCGCCTTTGCCCTGGTTCACTGCGTGGCGGAGTACCGTGACGTCGGGATGGCGGCTGGCCAGGTCTTCGGCAATGGCCAGGCTGTTGTCGGTCGAGCAGTCATCGACGATCAGAATTTGCAGGGAGAGCTGCTCATCGGCAATGGCCCGGAGACGCTCCACGCTTTCCTTCAGGGTGTCCTCCTCGTTGTAGCAGGGGACGACGACGGAAAAAGTGAATGGACGCGTAAAGATGCTGGGATTGTTCATATGCCGTTATCGGTTCCTGTTGAGGGAAAATGTTGCCCCTGTTGCGTAGATGAGGAGTTATTGCCCAATTGCGATGGGCTGTAAAGTAAATCCGGGACATCGTTATGCCTGCGGTTCCAGTTCCTTCATCGGGGCAGGCGCTTGCCTGCGGATGGGAAGGAGGCGGCAACATGAAAGAGCGCTGCAAAGACCAACGGCCCCGCCTGCAAGGGAAACTTCTGTTTTCGAATTCCCCTTTGACGGAGTGGCCGTGTTGGTTATATATCCGGAATCCACAAGAAAGCGGGTTCCCCTCCCATTTTGTTCCTGTGATAGCCTGTTGCGCTCGACCTGCACGTTGGCAGGGGAACGCCGGAGATACTGTTCGTGTTACGCACCGCCATTGAATTTGTTCGTTACGGCATAACCGGGGTTCTGGCTCTGGTCGTTTATCTGGTGTTGAGCAACGTGCTGTATTGTTTCAGCGCGCCCATCTGGCTTGCAACGGCCGTGGCTTGGTGCCTGTCGGCCGCGACGTCCTATCTGGGGCACATCTATTTTACCTACCGCGTGGAGGCTGACCACAAGCGGATGCCCGTCAGGTTCGCCATCATGCTCGGCTTCCATCTCGGGCTGACATTTTTGATTACCTACGTCTGTCTCAATGTGTTCGGTCTGCCGTATCTGCCCACCACCGTGGTCACCGTATGCATCACCCCGCTGGCGACATTCCCGATCGGGAAATACTGGGTCTTCAAGACGTCGGCCGAATCGTAGGGAGCGCGCCGCCGGTTACAATTCCTTCAAGATGGACTTGAGGGCGAGGCAGACTCGCTCCGCATCTTGCGGGTCGAGTGTCGGATACATGGGGAGCGAAAAAATCTCCTTTGCCGCCGCTTCCGTATGCGGCAATGCACCTTCCGCATATCCCAGGTATTCGTATCCTTTCATCGTGTGAATGGGCCATGGATAGCTGATGTTGAGGTGGATATCCCGCTCCTTCAGCTTTTCCATGATCCGGTCACGCTGTGCATGGCGCACCACATAAAGGTAGTAGACGTGGAAGTTGTCGCATCCGGTTGCGGGGAGCCTGAGGTCGGTATCCGCCAGCATCTCGTCGTATATTTGGGCAAGTTTCCGCCTGTCTCGTATATATTCGTCGAGGTGGGCGAGTTTCTTGCGCAGGATGGCCGCATGCAACTCATCGAGCCTGGAATTGTATCCGTGCTCGACCGCGTAATAGACCGATTCCATGCCGTAGAAGCGGAGCCGTTTCAGCCGGTCCCTGACTTCGTCGGAGGATGTGAGGACGATGCCGCCGTCGCCGAAGGCGCCCAGCACCTTTGTCGGGTAGAATGAAAACGAGGATGCATCGGACATGGAGCCGGCCACCTGGCCGTTTTGCCTTGCCCCATGCGCCTGCGCGCAATCTTCGATCACCTTGAGGCCGTGTTTTCTGGCCAGGGCGTTCACAGTGTCCATGGCAACGCATTGCCCATACAGGTGGACAGGGAGGATGCAGGCGGTCTTGTCGGTGATGGTCTGCTCGATTGTATCCGTGTCCATCAGATAGGTGCAGGGATCTATGTCCACGAAGACGGGGGTGGCGCCCATGCTGACGATGGCGGAGACGGTCGGCACGGCGGTGTTGGCAACGGTTATGACCTCGTCGCCGGGGTTGATCCCGACCGCCCTGAGGGCCAGGGTGATGGCATTGGTCCCGTTGTCCACGCCGATGCCGTGTTTCGTCCCGCAATAGCGGGCGAATTCCTCTTCGAATGCCGAGACGTTGGGGCCGAGGATGAGCTTGCCCGATTCGAGCACTTCGGAAACGGCGCTGAGAATCTCGTCCTTTTCCTCGGCATATTCCTTGAGATACTGCCAGACGTATACTGCCATATGGGTTCTTGCGACGACTTACGACGTCGGGGCTATGTGTTTGAGGAACTCGTCATAGTCCCTGATGTAGTCTTCCGCGTCATACGAATGGGACGCCAGGACGAGCAGGATGTTGTCTTTTGAGTGCTTGTACTCGACGCCCCAGCAGAGCGGGGGGACATGCAGCCCCAGGTGCGGGCCGTCCAGGATGAATTCTTCCCTTTGTTCTCCGTTGTCGCAGAGGACGTTGACCGATCCTGCTACCGAAATCAGGAATTGATGGCAGCGGATGTGGGCGTGCTCGCCGCGGACGAGCTCGGTGTCGATATTGTATGTGTAGAACATCCTCTTGATCGGGAACGGCAGCAGCTGTTCGATTTCGATGACGCTCAGGTCGCCCCGCATGTCGGAAAACTTGGGAATGTTGTATATGCGAGCCCCGGTTCTGGACGCATAGGGAGCATCCTGCTTGTAGATCGTGTGTTCCTGCCGGGTCACGATATCGGTGCCGACGTAGCCAGTGATTTTGGCGGGGTTGCCGCAGACGATGGCGTTCGGGGGAATTTTCCTGGTTACAACGGTGCCCGGTCTGATGACCGCATTGCTGCCGATCGAAACCCGGCAGATGGTGGCGTTGGCCCCGATGGAGACCCCCGGGGAAACGACGATCGGTTGGTCCGGTGTCTCGCCGTCCCCGCCGTCATCCCTGGTGAAAACGACACCAGAGGCAAAGCGGCAGCCATTCCCGACCCGCATGCCGTCGCAAAGGTGGCAGCCGGAGTCCACGACGACGTTGTCTTCGATGACGATATCGTCGCCCAGGACGGCGTATTCCGATATGGAGCAGTTCTCCCCGATGGAGACACGCCCGCCCTGCAGGGAGGGACGTTTTGCCTTGCCTTTGGATGCGGTGTTTTTGGTTCCCATACGATTTGGCGCGGCTTTGTGCCTGCGGTTTGGAGATGGACGGCCGACCTTGAACGGCTTGATCTTAAGACTTTCTTTGGGTAAGATCAAATCCTTAATTGTTAAGGAGAGATGGCTTGGCATGGAAAGCTCTAGAATCAGTATCGTAATCCCTGTCTACAATTCCGAGAAGACGATCCGGCCGCTTGTGGACAAGCTGATACGTATCCTGTCCCAACCGCTCGAGATCGTTCTTGTCAATGACGGCAGCAGGGATGCAAGCAGCGAGGTCTGTCGAACTGCCCAGACGGACTATCCGGACATGGTTCGCTATGTGGAGCTGTCCAGAAACTATGGCGAGCATTGTGCGGTCATGGCCGGGTTGAACCAGTCGACCGGGGATTACGTGGTCATCATGGACGATGACTTCCAGAATCCGCCGGAAGAGGTGCTGAAACTGGTCGCCGAAGCGAAACGGAACGGGCATGACGTGGTCTATTCCTGCTACAAGGAAAAGAAACACAGCTATTTCAGGAATCTGGGCAGTCGGTTCAACAACAGCGTGGCGACCGTGCTCTTGAAGAAGCCGAAAGACCTGTACCTTTCGAGCTTCAAGTGCATCAACCGGTTCGTGGTGGATGAGATCGTGAAGTACGACGGCCCGTACCCTTACATTGACGGGCTCATCTTCCGTATCACTGACCGGTATGGCGTGGTCCAAGTGCAGCATGACGCAAGGCTCGATGGCGAGTCGGGGTATACCCTGGCGAAGCTCATACGTTTGTGGATGAACATGTTCGTCAACTTTTCTTTGCTGCCGCTGCGGGTGACCACGTTGCTGGGATGCCTGATGAGCCTGTTCGCGCTACTATATATGATTTGGGTGATGATCTGCAATTTCATTGAGCCGGACCTGCCCGCCGGGTGGCCCACCACGGTTGTCCTGATCACCCTTTTCTCGGGCGCGCAACTCGTCATGATCGGGTTGCTTGGCGAGTATGTGGGACGCATCTTCCTGAGCCAGAACAAGACGCCGCAATATTGCATCCGCAAGGTTTACAAGCAATGATCGCAGGTGTCGGGCGACACGAGGCGAGTTTGTTCACAGGCGAAATGGCGCGCGAGCGGGAATTGCCGTGAGCACCAGACACACCCAGCAGCAGTATGATTCCGCCTATCCGGACGGCATCGAGTTTCATTACTGGCACTCCGCGCGGAACAGGATTCTTTGCAACCAACTGAAGAAGATCGGATTTTCCGGCGTCGCCCTGGACGTTGGCTGCGGACGGGGGATGGATGTCCAGAAATTTCGGGACGCCGGGTTCGACTATTATGGCGTGGATGTCGGCGTCCCCACCCCATATTATCCGAAAACAAAGCCGTTTCTCTTCCTTGATCAGGGTTCCCTGGAATTACCCGAGAGTTTCCGGAAGGACGTAAGGCTCCTTTCGTTCTTGGACGTTCTTCCCCACATCCAGGACCCCGCCGACTTCGTGGAGAAGCATCGCGCGCGGTTTCCCAATGTCGAATACATCCTGGCGTGGATCGTGGGACGCCAGGAAATCTATTCCAATTACGATCGATATGTGGGTGCTTTCAGGCGGTATTCACTGGGCGATTGCCGATCATTGTTCCCGGGATGCCGGGCGGTGACCTTGCGGTATTGCTTTCATCTGCTGTATCTGCCCGCCCTGGTGCTGTCCTGTTTGAACATTGACAGAAATACGATCATTCAGGCTCCGGAATCGCCGATGTCCAGGGCCATGAACAAGTTCATTTCAGGGTATTTGTGCCTGGAGGCCAAGTGTCTGCCTGGAGGGCTTTTCGGTTCTTCCATCGTAAGTCTTATGGAAATTTAACCTGTCGGAAATTCGGTTCTCTGGGATTCATGCCCTTGTCATGAGTTCCGTTGCATGGAGTATTAGGTCCAGGTATGAATGATTCTCGAAAGTATTGGATGATGGGTACGGCGGGGATAGTGTGTTTTTCCCTGTTTCCCCTCTTGCTGCCGTTGGTCGACTCGTGGGATTTCGCCGTGGTCGAGTTGGGTTTCTTTCGCCACGATGATTCGTACTTTGAGGTTTTCCGGCAGTGCTTTCATGTGCGGTTCCTGATTCTGGTGTTGCTTGAAAAGCTCTACCAGCTCGGTATCTCCCCGAAGATGGTTATGAACGTCGTTGCCGTACTCTGCATCATGGGGATGGCGCGTAACGTGTTTTTCTTTCTGCGCGAGCGGTACGGGTTTTCCTGGGAAGCCTCGCTGCTGGGCGCATGGGGGATATTGGCTTTTCCTGTCTGGCATACGCAGATTTCCGGTTCGGTCTTCAGTTACGTCCTGTTCTTCTATCTCTTCACCGCTGCAGTCATCCAGTGGTGGCGGAGCCATTATGCCCGGGCGGCGATCCTCCTTGTCATATCATTGAATTATTACTCGTTGTTTGCATTTGCCGTTGGCTTGGCCGTATCCGAATTCGTCTTGACCGTGGAAAGAAATAACTTTCGGCGGAAAGCCGTACAGACGTTTTTGTTCAGCGCGATTCTCCTGACCGGCTATATTCTCCTTGATACGTTCGTCAACATCCATGAACTCAGCGGGACGTACAATACGTTGAACGCCAGCATGGCAGGCTCCTTTGTCGGATACGCACTAGGGGCGGCGCTGGTGTTTGCCGTCGCCCGGTTCACCCTCGGGAAACTCCCGGAGGAGGAGTTCAAGCGCAGATTCATGCGGAACGTGCTCTCCCTGCTGGTCCTGGGGTTTTTCGCTGTCATGGCCTATTGGGCCGTCGGGCTGCCGATGCGCTATTTCTCCTTCGGAAGCTATGGCTCCCGGCATACCTACCTGACCTGCATTCCCTTCGCCCTGCTTCTCGCCCTGGTGTGGGAGGTGCTGGTACGGCTCTGGACTCCGAAGGCGGCCACCCTTGTCGCCGGGGGGCTGGTGCTGATATTGGTCATCCTGCAGCACCAGGGATACAGCCACAAGGTCGCCGCACTGGCCTATCGGGAAATCATCGCGCAGGAAATCGCCAAGCAGGGGGAGCCCGATTCCGGCTATGTGGTAATCCAACTGGTGGATGGGCAGGCACCGCGACACGTCCATGCCTATGAGCTTGCCCGCTCCCTGTACACCGCCTTCGGGAAGACGGCGTGGATGCTCAACGATCCCTGGCGCAGGTCTCACATTCCGACCCCCGAGAACATGAGGGAACTGTATGCCGCCACGAAGGGGACCAAGGGCACTCTTTCCGACCAGGTCAGCGGGGACGCCTATACCCGGTTCAATCTGTACCTGGACGGATATCATCAGGAAGGCCGGGTCTGGTATTGGTGGTACTATCTCACGGGTAACTACGAGGCGTTCCAACCTCGGCTCGTCCTTGTGGAGAAGATTCCTTCCGTCGGCTAAGGGGCGCGCCTGCGGCTCGTCGGCAGACGGCGATCCCACAGGGTGGGTGGTGACCTGTTCCATCGGCGTGTCGGGGGTGTTCATCCTTGGACATGCATAAACCGTGAATCACAACTGGTTGTAAGTCATGCAAATCACCAGCGGCATTTATTCCATACTTTCCCATCCTGCGGTTTACGACTTTCTTCAGGACGTCCTCTACGGCCACAAAGGGCAGCGGGAGTATGTCAAGACGTATATCCGTCCGAGCAAGGGGGACAGGCTTCTCGACATCGGGTGCGGTACGGGGCGCATTCTCCGCTATCTGCCCGAATGCGACTACCTCGGCGCCGATCTTTCCGAGCGGTACATCGCGCGGGCTCGCAAGAGGAAGTTTTCGGGCAGGACGCGGTTCATATCGAGCGACATCAACCAGTTCCTCCAGCAGTCCCGGGAGGGTTTCGACATCATCATCGGCTACGGTCTGCTGCATCATCTGAACGACGGCGAGGCGCAAGCGATGATCCGGCGGGCGAAGGATTCCCTGTTGCCCGGAGGACGGCTGGTGACCATCGACGGCGTGTATCACGACAATCAGAACTGCATCTCCAGATTCATGATCGACAGGGACCGGGGGCGCAATGTGCGTAATGAGGCGGACTACCGTGCTCTTTTCAACGGTGTTTTCCCTTCCTTGGTCATAGATATTCGGACGGACATACTGCGCATTCCCTACAGCCTCATCATTGCCGATGCGTGCAATGAACCTCGGGTAGAGGGGGAAGCGGCAGGATAGCCGCTGCGGTTGTTCAAGAGGGGAGGGGGACACTTCCTGGCTGAAAGCGTTCCATGTCAAACAAGAAGCCACCGGTCATGAACCCATGACCGGCGGCTTTCATCATTGTCGAGCGTGTCTAAAGGATCTGGCTCAGGAACAGCTTGGTGCGGTCGTTCACCGGGTTGGTGAAGAAGTGCTCCGGCGTGCCGACCTCGATGATCTTGCCTTCGTCCATGAATACCACCTGGTCCGCCACTTCGCGGGCAAAGCCCATTTCGTGGGTGACCACGACCATCGTCATGCCTTCCTTGGCCAGGGTCTTCATGACGTCCAGGACCTCGCCGACCATTTCCGGGTCGAGGGCGCTGGTGGGTTCGTCGAAGAGCATGACCTTGGGGTCCATGGCCAGGGCGCGCGCGATGGCCACGCGCTGCTGCTGGCCGCCCGAGAGCTGCGACGGGTAGTTTTCGGCCTTGGCGTGGATGCCGACCTTGTTGAGCAGGGTCATGGCCTTTTCCTTGGATTCCTTGCGCCCCCGCTTGCGCACCGAGGTCTGGCCCACGGTGACGTTTTCCAGCACCGTGAGGTGCGGGAAGAGGTTGAAGGACTGGAAAACCATGCCCACTTCCATGCGGACCCCGTTGATGTTGGTCTTGGGATCGAGGATGTCGGTGCCGTCGATGACGATGTGCCCGGAATCGGCCTTTTCCAGCCGGTTGAGACAGCGCAGGAAGGTGGACTTGCCCGAGCCCGAGGGGCCGATGACCACGACCACTTCGCCCGGGTCGACGTGATAGGTGACGTCGTGCAGGGCCTGGACCTCGTGCGGAACGAAGAAGGTTTTGAATATGTTTTTTACATCAATCATCTTAGACCTCCGCCGTCCGTCTTTCGAGGTACTGGACGAACATGGACAGGGCAAAGGTTATAACCAGGTACATGACGCCGCACAGGAACCAGAGTTCGTAAGGCATGAGGCTGGTGGTGACCGCCTCGCGAGTGGCTTTGGTCAGTTCGCGGATGGCGATGACGCCGAGCAGGGACGAGTCCTTGATCAGGCTGATGAACTGGCCTGCCAGCGGGGGCAGGATGCGCTTGAAGGCCTGGGGCAGGATGATCTTGCGCATGGCCACGGCCTTGGTCATGCCCAGCGATCGGGCGGCCTCCATCTGTCCTCGGTCGATGGACTGGATGCCCGCGCGGACGATTTCGGCCACATAGGCCCCGGCGAAGATGGCCAGGGAGGCCACGCCGAACCACAGCTCCGGGATCGTGAACAAGCCCGCCTTGTGAAGCAGGTTGTTGATGATGGTGCCGAGCACGAAGTACCAGATCATGATCTGGACCAGCAACGGGGTGCCGCGGATGATCTCGATGTAGGTGATGGCCGTCCACTTAATGCACGGGTTGGTCGAAATCCTGGCCAGGCCGGTGAACAGCCCGAGCAGAATGCCCAGGACGATGGAAACCAGGCTGACCTCGATGGTGATGATTAGGCCTTCGGTCAGCAGTCCTATCCTGCCTTCCTGGTATACGCCGACCACATCGCCCATGTACGCGGTGGAGCCTTCGCTTACGCGCACGTCGTTGCCGGGGAAGGTATAGTGCTCGGACTGGCCGCCACCCTTGATGATGACCGCCGTTTCACCCTTGGCGAACGAGATGGATGTGACCTCGCCTTCGATTTCGGCGGTCACGTTGATGGTGTCGGTGTAGTAGAAATATTTGGGCAGCCGACTCCAATGCCAGATGTAGTTGGTCTGCGTCGTGGCCCAGAAGAACCCGGCGCAGGTGCTTATCAGCAGGAAAGCGAAGAGCGCTTTCCACATAGCATCCTTGTTGACCCCTTTGATGGGACCAACCTTCTTGATTTTGATCATGGGGACAGCTCGAAATGGTTTGCGAAAAAAAACGATCGGGGGCCGCTTGCCGCGGCCCCCGAAATGTCATTAGTGGGCGATTTCTTCGTACCAGTCGTTGGAGGCGAACCACTTGTTGTAGATCCGCTCGTAACGGCCGTCGTTCTTCATCTGGCGCAGGAAGTTGTTCAGCCAGTTCAGGAAGTCCGGGTCGCCCTTGTTGATGGCCCAACCCAGGGGTTCGTAGGTGAAGGGCTTGTCCAGGAACTTCATGTTGGCTTCCTTGCCGCGCTGGGAGTAGAAGATGGAGATCATGGGCAGGTCGTAGATGGTCGCTGCGGCCTTGCCGTTCAGGGTCTCCAGCATGGCCTGGTCTTCCATCTCGAAGGACTTGTAGGTGGCCTTGGGCAGGAGGCGCTTGACGGCCTGCTCGCCGGTGGTGCCCAGCTTGGAGGTGATGACGTACTTGGGATCGTTCAGGTCGCGCCAGTCGTTGATCTCGGCGGCGAAGCCGGAGCCGACCAGGACGGTCTGGCCGACGATGATGTACGGATCGGCGAAGTTGACCTTCAGGTTGCGTTCCTGGTTGACGGTCATGCCGGAGGCGATGAGGTCATACTTTTCGGACATCAGGCCGGGGATGATGCCGTCCCAGGCGGTGTTGACGATTTCGAGCTTCACGCCCATGGCCTTGGCCATTTCGGCGACCATGTCCACGTCGAAGCCGACGACGGCGCCTTTTTTGTCGGTCATTTCAAAGGGCATGTAGCCCGCTTCGAGGCCGACGCGCAGGGAGCCGCGGTTGACGATCTTTTCCAGGGTGGATGCTTTTTGCAGATCAAGGCGGACGTTGGTGTCTTCCTTGGGGGCCTGGGCCTGCTGCGAGGGCTGCTGGCTGCATGCGAAGAGCATGAGCATGGCGCTGATGACAGCAACCAAAGTAATGAGACGTTTCATCCTTTCCTCCAATGAAACTAGGGTGGGTTGATATACCTCGTATTGGCGAAACGGCCGGGTTGAACCGATTCCCCAATCCCATGGTCCTGTGACAAATGTGTCCCCGGGGAGCGCTGCTCTGCAGGACGACAGTACTTCATATCCGCAACTTGTGAAAAAAACAAGGCTAGTTCTTCGGGCGCGCGCAGGTCCGGGGGGAAATATATTTCAATTCTTGATGGATTGTGCCGAAAAATTGCGAATGAAATTCGCGCCGGGGCTGAAACAGGTGGCGTATTTTCGCCCGTCAGGGGACGCCGCAGCGGGGAGTCCGGTGGTGTCTCATGATAATAATTGTTTTTGTTCGGCGCTTGGTCGGTACTGCGCAATGATGAAATGGCAACGGGAAAACGGTCAAACGGTCAGGCCCGGGTGACGGGCCGGGAGTTGCGTGTGGAGCGGATTCTTATTGTTGACATGGATGAAGGGAGCCGGATCGCCCTTCGGGACGCGGCGCTGGAGGCCGGGTATGCCGTGGCCGGAACGGCCGATTCCGGGGTCGGGGCCTTGGCCCTGGCGCGCGAGGTTCGGCCCGATTTCGTGCTCATGGACATTCGCCTGGAGTTGGGCACGGGCTGCGGGGACAGTGCCGAAGCCATCGGCGCCAAGCTGGACCTGCCGGTCATCCTGCTGACCACTGCGGACGGGCAGGAGTCCGTGGAGACAGACGCCGAGGGCCTGCCCAGGGGGTACCTGCGCAAGCCCGCAACCGCACGGAGGCTGCGGGCGGCCCTGGAGCTGGAGCGGTGCAAGCTGCACATGGCCGCCGAACTGCGCAAGGCGCGGCAGGCGGCCAAGGCGGCAGAGAGGGCCAAGACATCGTTTCTGGCGACCATCAGCCACGAACTGCGCACGCCCATGAACGGCGTACTCGGCATGACCGAACTGCTCCTGCTTTCGGACCTGGAGGAGCCCTACCGGGAAAACGTCGGCCTCATTCGCGAGTCGGCCATGTCCCTGCTCACGGTTCTTAACCAGATCATCGATTACTCCCGGCTTGAAGCCAGCTCACTTCAGCTCCGCGATGCGGATTTCCGGCTGGAGGACCTGGTGGCCGGCGTGCTTTCCCAGCACCAGCGCACGGCTGCGGCCAAGGGACTCAAGCTCGGGTACACCCTCGATCCGGCCATCCCCGGTTGGTTGCGGGGCGATTCGGGCAAGGTTCGCCAGGTATTGGGCAACCTGCTCGGCAACGCGGTCAAGTTTACGGCGGCGGGCCAGGTGATGGTGGACATTTCCCTCGACAAGGACGGGAACGGGGCCGGGACATCGGACGTTCTACCCCTGCGGATGCTGGTGCAGGACACCGGCATCGGCATTCCTTCGGACAAACTGGAGGCCATCTTCGATTCCTTTGTGCAGGGGGCGGACCATCTGACCCACACAACCGGCAGCCTCGGCCTGGGGCTGGCCATCGTCAACCGGCTGGTGGCCATGCTCGGCGGCTCGGTCCGCTGTTCGAGCCAGGAGGGCAGGGGGAGCATCTTTTCGGTGGAGCTTCCGCTCGGCCGCAGCCGCTACGCGGCCCGGTCGCCCCTGGAGATGGCCATGGGCGAGGAAAAGCCCCTGGCCGGAGCGCGGGTGCTGGTGGCCGAGGACGAGCCGGTCAACCAGCGGTACATCACCCGGTTGCTGGAGAAGATGGGCTGCGCCGTGACCCTGACCGAGGATGGGGAGGGGGCCGTGGAGGCCCTGCGGGCCGTGCCCTTCGACATTGTACTCATGGATGTGGAAATGCCGGTGATGACCGGCATCGAGGCCACCCTGGCCATCCGTCGCCCCGAGACCGGCTGCCTCGATCCCGAGGTGCCCATAGTCGCCCTGACCGCCCACGCCATGTGGGGCGACGAGCAGCGCTGCCTGCACGCGGGCATGACCGGCTACGTGCCCAAGCCTGTGGATATCGAGACCGTGGCCGCCATCATCCAGTCCACCCTCGGGGAGCGGACCCGTTCGGCCGCCTGAGGCGTTCGACCTGCGTGCAACGATTGACTTGGGGGGGATTGTGGTAATATTCTTTGGGATATGGAATACCGAAACGATTTGAACGGCAACGGCGTGCCGCCCCTGCTCTCCGGCGGCATCTACAAGGTTTTCTTCATCCTGTTGCTGCTCTTTTCGCTGTACCTCGGGTTCTCCCTGGTCGAACCGTTCGTCCATACGCTGATCTTCGCCACGGTGCTGGCCGCGCTCTTCTCACCAGTCTACGCCCGGGTCCTGAAATGGTTCAACGGGCACCGCGCCGTGGCCTCGATGGTCACCGTCGCCATCATCGTCTTCTGCCTGCTGCTGCCCATGATTTTCCTGTTCATGGCCCTGATCAGCCAGGGCGTGCAGTCCCTGGCCGCGCTCAACGGCTGGGTCGCCCGGGGCGGCTACGAAGAGATCGTCGGCCCGGCCATGTTCACCCATTATGTGACCATCCTCCACGACAAGCTGCCGTTTCTGCGCATCAACGAGATCGACATTCAGGCCAGCTTCATCCAGTATTCCAAAGAGTTCGCCCAGGCCATGCTCAGCTACGGCACGGACCTGGCGCGCAACGCGGCCAAGCTGATCCTCCACTTCCTGCTCATGGTCTTCATCCTGTTCTATTTCCTGCGTGACGGGGCCAAGATGGTGGCCTACCTCAAGCACCTGTCCCCGCTGCGGCCCAAGCAGGAGGATTTTCTGATCGATTCCCTGAAGCGAGTTTCGCGCGGGGTGTTGATGGGCTGTCTGCTGGTGGCCGTGCTCCAGGGCTTTGCGGGCGGGGTCGGGCTGGCCGTGGCCGGGATTCCCGCCTTCTTCTGGGGGGCGGTGGTGGCTCTGGCCTCGCTCATTCCGGTGGTGGGCACCGGCCTGGTCTGGGTGCCCGCAGTGGCCTACCTGCTGCTGTCGGGCGATTGGAAAATGGCCCTGTTTCTGGGGGTGTGGTTCGGCGTCTTCGTCGTCGGCATCGATACCGTGCTGCGTCCCATCTTCATGAAAGAGGCTTCCCGCATCTCAACCTTCTACATTTTTCTCGCCATTCTCGGGGGCGTGTACACCTTCGGCATGCTCGGCATCCTGTACGGACCGCTCATCCTGAGCTTCGTCATGGTCATGCTGCAAATCTACGTCGAAGAATACGCGGAAGACCTCCAGGATACCCGGGACGACGCATCATGAGGTCATATCGCCTTGCCGTTCTGTTTCTTCTTTTCGCCACGTTCCTGACCCAGGCCGGCTGTCCGAAAAAGGACGTGCCGCCGCCAGGCGCTCCCGACCAGCCGCCGTTCTACCACATCCTTCGGCAGGGCGACGCGCGCCGGATTTCCCGCGAGGTTTCCCCGTCCTCGCAGGGCCTTGGTTCCTGGACCGACTATCGGGCAGGCCTGGAGGACAGCTTGGGCTATCTCCTCAGGAAGCCTTCGGAAGCGGCCTGCATCAATCGCCCCGGCCTGACCTTGACCTGGGGCCAATTGGCCGACAGCGTGGCCGAGCTCATGGCGCTTCTGCCGCAGCTCGACGGCGATCCCGGCCTGCTGGCCGAGCGCTTCGATTGGCTGCGGGTTTCGCCGGACACGTTGCTGACCGGCTACTACGAACCGTGGCTGGAGGCTTCGCTCGCACCCGACGCCGAGTACCGTTATCCGCTCTACGGCGTGCCCGACGATCTCAAGGTGGTTGATCTGGGCAAGTTTCATAGCCGCTGGCAGGGGCAGCGGCTCATCTATCGCATGGGGCCGGACGGCATCGAGCCGTATCCCGACCGCCAGGCCATCGACAGCGGCGAGGCCCTGGCCGGGAAGGGGTACGAAATCGCCTGGGCCAGGGACCCGGTGGACATCTTCTTTCTTCAGATCCAGGGTTCCGGAAGGCTGGTTCTGCCCGACGGCTCCTCCCGGCACATCCTCTACAGCGGAAAGAACGGGCATAGATACGTTTCTCTGGGGCGGGTGCTCATCGAGCGCGGCCTGGTGCCCAAGGAGGAGATGTCCATGCAGCGCATCCGCCAGTTCCTGAGCGCCAATCCGGTGGAGGCGCTCAGGCTGATGTTCGAGAACCCGAGCTACGTTTTTTTCCGGCTGTCGGACCGTGGGCCATTCGGCTCCATCAGCGCCATTCTCACGCCCTGGGTCAGCGTGGCCGTGGACCCGTCCATGATTCCGCTGGGCGGGGCGTGCGTGCTGTCCACCACCTTGGGCGACACCGAAACCGGCGAAAAGAAGCCGTTCTGCTCCCTGGTCCTGCCTCAGGACACGGGCGGGGCCATCCGGGGCACGCGCATGGACCTGTTTTGCGGATCGACCCCGGAAGCGGAGCATCTGGCCGGGCATCTTCAGGAACGTTCGGAAGTTTTCCTGCTGGTCAGTCGGCAGGTGATGCAGACCGCAGATGCGGTGGCCAAATAGGAGGATTCTTTCATGCGGTACGTGGCCCTTTTTGATGAGGAAAAGCGCGGGTTCGCCGTGTCGTTCCCGGATTTTCCGGATTGCGTCACCTTTGGCGAGGACCTGGACGAGGCCGTGGATCATGCTCACGAGGCCCTGTCCTCGTATGTGGAAATGTTGGCCGAAGGCGGGGCTTCCCTGCCCGAACCCACGGATAAGAAAGTCATCCTTTCCCGGCCCGGGAGCAACGGGTGCAAGGCGATCAACATCGATGTGGCCGGGGACGGCAGCGACTGGGAGGAGTTCGAGGTCGCCATGCACCGCCATCTGCTGGCCCGCGTGGAGAAGTACGCGGACGACCACGGCGTGTCCCCGGCGGACTTTCTGGCCGCCGCAGCCCGGCTCGCCCTGCGCGAGGATGTTTTCGGCGGCTGACGGCGTCCTACCTTTTTGTCATCTGAAATCGCCGGGAGGATAACATTCGTTGTCGTTTCCCGGCGATTTTTCTTATTTTGCCTCAAACCTCCCGTGGTTCCTCGCATATTCCATTCGACAATGTTGTCAATAATAGCCTTTCCCAACCGCTTGCACGCTTTTGGCTTTTGGTCTACGTTCCTCCTCCGGAGCGGGAAATGGTTCCTGGAGTTTTGCGGGGGGAAAAAATTCGATTTTTCTTGCAAAAATGTGAATGACCTGCGGTTGCAAGCCGGATTGCCGAGTTGTTTCGCTTTTGGCAGGCCGTTTTTCCCATCATTGCCACTTCCCCGACCATAACGTTCAACCGTGGAGTGACGAGAGACTATGTGCCGTTTATTTGCACTCACGAGCCGCGATCCGGTGTCGCCCATGCGCGCCATCGACGCCCTCAACGTGATGAAGGAGGGGCATGACGGATCGGGCGTCGGCCTGTTCCTCAGCGGCCTTGGCGGCCCCTTCGAGGAGTTCAAGGACTGTCCCATCCTGTCCGGCATCTTTACCGAGTCCGGGCTGAAGCGGGTTTTCGAATATATGG
The DNA here is from genome assembly GCA_036584335.1 of Pseudodesulfovibrio sp. Taxonomy (GTDB): domain Bacteria; phylum Desulfobacterota; class Desulfovibrionia; order Desulfovibrionales; family Desulfovibrionaceae; genus Pseudodesulfovibrio. The sequence continues at coordinate 62,763 of JAZHDH010000118.1, forward strand.
GAGAGAAAGGGTTCCAGACCAAATATTCCGCCATGTTCACTCCCGAGGTGGAGCCTCCGGCGGGCACGCCCAAGCGCGGCGCCTACGCCTCCATCGCCTTCAAGATTCCCGGCGAGTGGAAGGAATTTTCCAGGGACGAGCGGGGCGAGCGGCTGGTGCGCATGCGCCTGGACCTGCGCGCCATGGGCGAGGACACGGGCGACATCATGATCTTTTCGCTGTGGCCCGACACCATCATGATCAAGGAAGTGGGCGATCCTCTGGCCGTGGGCGAGTATCTCCAACTCGGCCGTGAGGAATTGCACGCCCGCCACATTCTGGCTCAGGGGCGGCAGAACACCAACTACGCCATCAATCTCTACGCCTGCCATCCCTTCTTCATCGAGGGCGTGTCGACCATGACCAACGGCGAGAACACGGCCTTCGTGCCCATCCGCGAGTACCTGCAGTCGCGGGGGGTGACCGGGTACCAGGGCTACCAGTCCGATTCCGAGGTCTTCACCCACATCGCCCATTATTCCACCAAGAAGCTCGGGCTCGACATCTCCGCCTACAAGCACGTCATCACCCCGATGAACGACGACGAGATGGTCGGTCACCCGGACCGCGAGTTCCTGGTCGGCCTCAAGCGCGCCTGCCGCAAGCTGATCATCGACGGTCCCAACTGCGTCATCGGCTGTCTGGACGACGGCTCCATGTTCATGGTCCAGGACCGCAAGAAGCTGCGCCCCGGCGTGGTCGGCGGTAATCCGGAGCTCGGCATGTACGCCTTCTCCTCGGAAATCTGCGGGCTCAACGCCGCCATCCCCGAGCGCGACAGAAGCAAAGATTTTCAACCCATGCATCTCGATACGGCCATCGTCAGGCCTGACTGCCGGGAGGTAACCAAATGCTCTCAGAAAGACCCATTACGCCTTCAACGCTAAGCGTCAAGGACCTGCCCTGGCAGATCAACTGGGACATCAATACCTGCACCAAGTGCGGGCGGTGCACCTCGGTCTGTCCGGTGAACGCCATTGAGCTCGGCGTGTTCCGCAAGCGCGAGATCAACGCGCCCATGGGCCTTTCCGCCAAGCCGACCAACACGTTCTCCACTTTTTACGGCATCCGGCAGCGCACCGATCCGGCCTACGCCTGCATCGGCTGCGCCATGTGCAACATGGTTTGCCCGAACAACGCCATCAAGCCCGAACGGCAGTACGACTCGACCACGCTCCAGTTCCAGAACAACCGGGGCGGCCAGCCGCGCACCCGGGGCGGACGGCGCAATAACAGCGAGTCCCTGCTCGACCAGATCAAGTTCATCCGCATCTCCATGCTCACCGACCCGGCGCTCGACGCGGGCCGCCACGAGTTCGAGATGCGCACGCTGCTCGGCCGGGTGCTCTCGCCCGAGGCCGAGCTGCAGTGCCTGCGCGAGAACGGCTGGAAGCCGCCGGTCCGGGAAATCTATCCCCTGGTCATCGGCGGCATGTCGTTCGGTGCGCTTTCCCCGAACATGTGGGAAGGCCTTCAGATGGGCGTGGCCTACCTGAACGAGGAACTGAACATGCCGGTGCGCATGTGTACGGGCGAGGGCGGCTGTCCGCCGCGCCTGCTGCGCTCCCGCTTCCTCAAGTACGTCATTCTCCAGATCGCGTCCGGCTATTTCGGCTGGGACGAGATCATCCACGCCATCCCCGAGATGAAGGAAGACCCCTGCGCCATCGAGATCAAGTACGGCCAGGGCGCCAAGCCCGGCGACGGCGGCCTGCTGATGTGGTACAAGGTCAACAAGCTCATCGCGGCCATCCGCGGCGTGCCCCAGGGCGTCAGCCTGCCCAGCCCGCCCACGCACCAGACCCAGTATTCCATCGAGGAATCCGTGGCCAAGATGATCCAGTCCATGTCCATGGCCTGGGGATTCCGCGTGCCGGTCTATCCCAAGATCTCGGCCACGACCACGACCAACGCGGTCCTGAACAACCTCTGCCGCAACCCCTACGCCGCGGGCCTGGCCGTCGACGGCGAGGACGGCGGCACGGGCGCGGCCTACAACGTGTCCATGAACCACATGGGCCATCCCATAGCCTCCAACCTGCGCGACTGCTACAATGCCCTGTGCGTCTCCGGCGCCCAGAACGAGATTCCGCTCATCGCGGGCGGCGGCATCGGCAAGCACGGCAACCTGGCGGCCAACGCGGGCGCGCTGATCATGCTCGGGGCCTCCATGGTCCAGATCGGCAAGTACGTGATGCAGGCCGGCGCGGGCTGCCTGGGCAGCGAGAAGGATCGCTGCAACGTCTGCAACATCGGCGTCTGCCCCAAGGGCATCACCTCCCAGGACCCGAGGATCTACCGCCGTCTCGACCCCGAAAAGGTGGCCGAGCGGGTGGTGGACTTCTACCTGAGCTTTGACACGGAACTGCGCAAGGTGTTCGCGCCGCTCGGCCGTTCCACCTCGCTGCCCATCGGCATGTCGGACGGGCTCGGCATCGGCGACAAGCACGCCGCCGATCGTCTCGGCATCAAGTACGTGATCTAACCCCGAAGTCCAGGAACGGAGTAGCACAATGGCTAAGAGAACATATCGCATCAGCGGCATCGAGGACGGGGCTCGCGTCGAATCCCGAATCCTCGAGGAACGCATACAGGCCGCGGTCCGCAAGGGGGTTCGCAAGCTCGAGATCGAGGCCATGGGCCAGCACGGCATCGGCGGCCGCCTCTGGGTGTCCAAGGACGAGCCCGTCTACGTGGGCATCACCGGCTCGCCCGGCCAGCGCATCGGCTCCAAGGGCTTCCCCGGCACTACCGTGGAGGTCATGGGCGCGGCGTCCGACGACGTGGGCTGGCTCAATGCGGGGGCCGAGATCATCGTCCACGGCAACGCCAGCAACGGCGCGTGCAACGCCATGGCCCAGGGCAAGGTCTTCATCGCGGGCAACATCGGCTCGCGCGGCATGACCATGACCAAGACCAACCCCCGTTTCGACGCGCCCGAACTCTGGGTGCTCGGCTCGGTGGGCGACTACTTCGCCGAGTTCATGGCGGGCGGCACGGCCGTGGTCTGCGGCCACGAGGCCCAGAACCCGAAGAACGTCCTCGGCTACCGCCCCTGCGTGGGAATGGTCGGCGGCCGCATCTTCGTGCGCGGTCCCATCGACGGCTTCTCGCGTCCGGACGCGGTGGAGGAGCCCATCGACGACGCCACCTGGGCGTGGCTGACCGCCAATCTCGAAGACTTCCTCAAGAAAATCAAGCGGACCCGGCTCCTCAAGCGGTTCACCCGCCGCGAGGAGTGGCAGCTCATCCGCGCCAAGACCCCCTTCGAGAAGAAGGGCAAGGTCCGCCGGTCCATGGGCGAATTCCGGACCAAGGTGTGGGACGCGGAACTGGGCAGGGGCGGCCTGATCGGCGACCTGACCTCGCTCGACCGTTCGCCCATCCCGCTCATCGTGCACGGCGACCTGCGCCGCAGGGTGCCGGTGTGGGAAAACCGCAAGTACATGGCCCCGTGCCAGTCCAGCTGTCCCACGGGCATGCCGGTGCAGAAGCGCTGGCAGCTGGTGCGCGACGGGCTGGTGGACGAGGCCGTGGATCTGGCCCTGGCCTACACGCCGTTTCCGGCCACGGTCTGCGGCTACCTCTGTCCGAACCTGTGCATGGAGGGCTGCACCCGATCCAAGCAGCAGGGCATGGCCGCCATCGACATCACCAAGCTCGGCCGCGAGGGCCACAAGTCCAAGGCCCCGAAGCTGCCGCCCCTGTCGGGCAGGCGCGTGGCCGTCGTCGGCGGCGGCCCTGCCGGCATCTCGGTTGCCTGGCAGATCCGCATGAAGGGCCACGAAGCCGTGGTCTACGACATGGACAAGACCCTGGGCGGCAAGATCGTCTCCGCCATCCCTTACAGCCGCGTGCCCAGGGAGGTCGTGGAGGCCGAGGTACGGCGCGCCGCCGAGGTCCTGCCCCATGTCCATCTTCAGCAGAAACTCAAGGCCGACGACTTCGCGGCCCTGCGCGACGAATACGACTACGTGGTCGTGGCCACCGGCGCGCAGAAGCCGCGCGTCATCCCGGTGCCCGGCCACGAGCGCATTTACCCGGCCCTGACCTTCCTCAAGGATGCCAAGCAGGGCAAGGCCAAGATCGGCAAGAAGCTGGTCATCATCGGCGCGGGCAACGTGGGCTGCGACGTGGCCACCGTGGCCGCCGGGATCGGGGCCGAGGACATCACCCTGATCGACATCCAGGAGCCCGCCTCCTTCGGCAAGGAGCGCAAGGACGCCGAGGCCGCCGGAGCCCGCTTCAAGTGGCCCTGCTTCACCAAGGAGGTCACGGGCAAGGGGGTGCTGCTCCAGTCCGGCGAACTGCTGGAGGCCGACACGGTCATCATGTCCATCGGCGACGCGCCCGAGCTGGATTTCCTGCCCGGCAACGTCGCCGTGGAGCGCGGGTACGTGGTGGTCAACGGCGACTACCAGACCACGGATTCCAAGATCTTCGCCATCGGCGACGTGGTCCGTCCCGGCCTGCTGACCCATGCCATCGGCCACGGCCGCCGTGCCGCCGAGGTCATCGACGATCTGCTCAACGGCCGCCGTCCGCTGTCCGACACCCGAGAGATGATCGACTACACCCGCATGACGCTGGAGTACTTCGATCCGCGCGTGATCCGGTTCAGCGACATGAACCAGTGCGGGGCGGAGTGCTCGTCCTGCGGTTCCTGCCGCGACTGCTACGTCTGCGACACGGTCTGCCCCCAGGCCGCCATCATCCGCAGGGAACTGCCCGACGGCGGATTCGAGCGCGTGGTGGACCCGGACAAGTGCATCGCCTGCGGGTTCTGCGCCGATTCCTGCCCGTGCGGCATATGGGACATGAAGAATCCGGCCCCCCTGGAATAGGGTGGGGTCATCGACGAAATCAAGGGCGGCGAACACCGGTTCGCCGCCTTTTTCATTTTCGTCTACCGGCCCCGGTAGCGTTCCTGCTTGAGGCCGTGTTCGGTTATGCGGTCGTATTCCTGTTGCCGCCGCCGGTGGTCCTGGAGGACCCGGCTGGCACGGGCGGCGACCACGCTCTTGATGGTGGAGCAGGGGACCCCGCGCACCGTGAGTATTTCCCGTTCCAGTTCATTGGCGGCGTCCCTGGAGATGTCGCCGTGGATGTGTTCGTGTCTGGCCAGCTGCTTGAGGGTGACGTCCCACCAATGGGCGGTGAACTTGCCGGTGGGGTTGGCCAGCCTGGGGTAGATGTAAAGGATGTGCAGGTGGACCTTCACCTCGGTGACGGTGCAGGCGCCGCCCTGCTGAAGCCAGGTGTAACTGTATTTGAAGTGAGGGCGGGCGTAGGCCGTGTATTTGTCCTCGCGCTGCCGGTAGTAGGCGAGGATCTGGGCCATGGTCGAACCCTCGACGATGTAGTGGTCCTCGCTGGTGGAGACGGTGACCTCGGCCGGAGCCGGGGCGGGCAGGAGCAGAAGCAGGGCGAGCAGGGGGAGAAGGCGCATGCGTCCATCCGGCTCAGGAACGTTCTATGACCAGCCACTCCGAACCGCTTTTCTTGGCCTCGTACATGGCGATGTCCGCTCGTTTCGCCAGGGCGTTGAGGTTGTCCCCCTCGCGGAATCCGGCAATGCCGCAGCTGAAGGAGACCGGGATGCTGGCGTCTTCGGCCATGGCCGCCCGGATTCGTTTGGCCAGGGTTTCGGCCTCGAAGGTCTTGCCGTCGAGCAGGACCATGAATTCGTCGCCGCCCCAGCGCGCCAGCAGGTCGGACGGGCGGATGGTGCACATGATCTTTTGCGATACCGCCCGCAGGATGGCGTCGCCCTCGATGTGGCCGTGGCGGTCGTTGATTTCCTTGAAGGCGTCGAGGTCGATGAGGATGATCGAGAACGGCGTGCCGTAGCGGTCCGCCTTGTACGCGGCCAGGTTGAACCGTTCATCAATGGCTCGGCGGTTGGCCGCGCCGGTGAGCGGATCGCTCTTGGCCATGTGTTCCAGCCTGCTCTGGAAGTGGTTGACCGTGACCGCGCACAGCACGATGATCAATATGGAGGCGATCAGGCCGATGGTGATGGTCCGGATCAGGTTGTTCCTGGCCGTGACCAGCGCGCCGGACTCCTCCTGCTCCACGATCAGGTGCCAGTCGAATTCGGGAATGAAATGGGTGGAGAGAAGAATATGCTCCTTGCCCAGGTCGTATTCGAAGTTGGTGGAACCGTCCCGGTGCTGGAGGATATCCTTGGCCACCGTGCGGATGCCGGGCGTCTCGGTGATGTACTGATGCTTGATCAGGCTGGTGTCCGGATGGACCTGCATCAGCCCGTCCTGGTCCACCAGGTAGACGTTGCGGTGGTAGCGCTCGCGGGCCTGCCGGAGCAGCGCGGCGGCCCGGTCCATGTTCACGCCCACGCCGGTGACCCCGAGCAGCCTGCCGTGCTCGTCCTCCACGCGGAAATTGATGAAGATGGTCAGTTGGTGGTTTTCCGCCTCGTTGGTGTCCACGGTCAGCTCGTATTCGCGGTTCTTGCGCAGAAAGGAGTAGAACCAGACGTCATGGGCGTCGCGGGCGCCGATCTTTTTCAGCACGCCCTCCTGATAATAGTAATAGTCCGTGACGGCGGAGACGAAGAAAGTCGTGAGAAATCCGTATTTTTCCTGGAGACCCTTGAGATATTTCGTGAGCTTGCGCGTGTCCTTCTCGCCGCCCGTCACCCAGTCCTTGAGGAAGGTGTCGTTGGCCATGGACGAGGAGACCAGAATGGGCCGCATCAGGGCCGAATGGATTTCGGAATAGATGTTCTTGCCCGTGAGCGGCAGGGAGGAATTCAGCAATTCTTCTCTGACGGAATCTCGGGTGATGCGGTAGTTGACGAGGCTGGTGGTGATGAAGGCGGCCAGCAGTATCAGCGACAGGGCCGCCAGCAACTTGAATTTGACGCTCATTTATTCAAACATAAACCAAAGACCGGCAAACGGCAAATGCCGAGAATATGGCGAATCCGTGAATCGTCGGGCCACGGGCTGTGGAAAAGTCGTCGGCGATAATCAATGCTGATTGCATCCCATCGATACTGAATGCATGTGTTTTTTTGATGACGTTACCCGGGTGTTCGGGCCAGGATGTTGGAATACGGTTCGGGTAATACCACCTCTTTTGATTCTGCGAAGCATTGACCGCCCGGGTGCGCTCGGGCGAGGGCGACGGCGCGCACCCGGGGCGGTGATTCAAGGCTGGAAACGCTCGAATTACTTCTCGCCGTCCGCCATTTCCAGGGCGACGCCGTTGCCGATGGCCCGGGTCCGGGATTGGCCCCGGAGCGCGGGCTTCGCCTTTGCGGTCCGCCGGGCGGTCTCTCCATCCAGGCGGAAGAAGCCTATGGTTTGTTGCAGCAGGGCGGCATGGCTCGCCAGTTCTTCGGAGGAGGACGCCACTTCCTCGGACTCGGCCGAATTTTGCTGGACCACGCGGTCCAGTTCGAGAATGGCGCTCTTGATCTGGGTGGAGCCGGTGTGCTGCTCGGTGGACCCGGCCGTGATCTCCTGCACCAGTTCGGCTGTGCGGATGATGTCCGGGACCATCTTGCCCAGCATCCGGCCCGCCTGTTCCGCTATGCGCACGCTGCTGGCCGACAGTTCGCTGATTTCCGACGCGGCGTGGCCGCTGCGTTCGGCCAGCTTGCGCACTTCGGCGGCGACCACGGCGAACCCTTTGCCGTGTTCCCCTGCCCGCGCCGCTTCGATGGCGGCATTGAGGGCCAGCAGGTTGGTCTGCCTGGCTATGTCTTCGATGATGGCGATTTTTTCCGCGATCTGGCGCATGGCCGCGACGGTCTGGCTCACGGACTCGCCGCCTTGACGGGCGTCTCCGGCCGCCTGGCGGGCGATCTTTTCCGTCTCGCGGGCGTTATTGGTGTTCTGCTCGATGTTGGCGGTCATCTCTTCCATGGAGGCCGAGACTTCCTCCACCGCGCTGGCCTGGCTGTTCGCGCCTTCGGACAGCGACTGCGAGGTGGCGGCCAGCTCGCTGCTGCCGTTGGTCACGCTCTGGGCCGCCGCCTGGACGTTGGATACGATCTCCCGCAGCTTGGCGGACATGGAGTTGAGCGCTGCCCCGAGGACTTCCAGTTCGTCGCGCGGTCCCCGGGCATGGACCGGCAAGGTTTCCACGTCGAGCCTGCCATCCACTATCGCGTTGAGGACGCGCACGGTGCGGCCCACAGTGGCGCTGATCCGCCCGGCGAAGAAGAGAGTGATCAGCAGGCCGATCACGATCATGACGCCGCCGATGGAGGCGGACCACCATTGGGCATGGGACAGGGATTTGTCTGCGGCGCGCTTGCCCGCCATGAATTCATCCACGAAGCCCACACCGACGATGACCCAGTCCCAGGGCTTGAAGTAGACGCCTGTGAGCATGGTCTCCTTGCCGTCGATCCGGGTGGTGAGGGTGACGGTTTGGCCGTCCTGCGCCTTGGCGTTTTCGATGAGTTCCTTGAAGGCCGACTTGCCGGAGTCGTCCTTCTTGTCCAGGTAATTCAGGCCTTCCTGATCGGCGGCCTTGTGCACCTTGACGTCTCCGGCCGTGTTGCCGGATCCGCCCAGCACGGAAAGATAGCCGGAAGAGCCGAGGATGACGGACTTGAGTCCCTGCCGGAGCTGCTCCACGCCCTCCTGGAGGATGCCGACGTAGAGACAGCCGAGAACCTTGCCGTTCCTGTCCTTGATCGGCCGGTATTGCGTCAGGTACCAGGCGTTGACCACGAAGGCCGTGCCGCGATAGGTTTCGCCCGACTTGACGCTCTTGGCCACGGCGCTGGAGCCGGGAATGTAGGTGCCCACGGCCCGCTTGCCGTCGGTCTTGAGGATGTTGGTCGCCACGCGCAGCAGGTCGCCGTTGTCGTTCATGGACTGGAAGACGGTGCAGGTGGTGCCGGTGAGCTTCATGATCGTGTCCACCAGCGGGGTGGGTACGTTCGGATCGCTGTTTTGGCCGAACCACTCGCCGCCCAGCGTCATCTTGGGCAGGGATACAGCGGATTTGTCTTTGGTGATTTGGTTGACGGCCTGCCATTCGACGGTTTCTGCGGCGAGCGAGATGGAGCCGTTGCGGGCGACGATGTCGAGGAGAACGCGCATGTCGTTTTCCAGCTGGTTGCCCAGGGTGGCGTGCTGGGTCGCCAGCAGGTTCCTTGCATCGGCCACGGCCAACTCCATTTCGTGCCGCGCCTGCTTGTCGAAATAGGTTGCCAGGTTATGTCCCACAATGGAACTCTGCCACAGCAGAATTCCCAGTATACCCATAGTGGTCAGGCCGACAAGGGAGATCCCCAACGCGGTCATCTTGATTCCGATTTTCATGGCTTTGCCTCGCGTGTCCTGAATATATACCCATGATTCTCATTCGCGTGCCGGGCGCTCGGAATCGACTGCCTCACATCCGGCCAGGCCGCGCCTACGGATTGTCCCATGGGCGGCGATGCGGAATTGAATGCCGTGAGAACCGGCGTCTCCATACGTTTGGACCATACTCAATTGGTCAAAACTATCCAGTATTATCCCGTTCTGTATGGAGAAAATATCAGTATCCCTTTGCCGGAAGTGCAGATGGCAGGCCCGTCTTGCCCTATTGCGAGCTTTCGAGACGCGCCGATGGGCGTTTTTCCGTAGGCGACATGCCGAGCCGCATCGGCCATTTCGGCACGAGGGGCGGGGTTGACACAACTTATAATTGAGCCAGGTCTTTGCTCCGGATAACGGTTTGGCATGGCGCAAACCGCATAAGAAGGAGGGGCCGTGCTGAGGAAAATCACCATCCGCATGCGCATGATCGTTCTCATTGTCGCGATGGCGGCATTCACGGTCGGAATTCTGCTGGCGTTCATGCATGGCGCCGACAACGTGAAGAGAATTGGCGTTGAGCGCTCCACGGCGGCCATGTTGGAAGGGGAAAAGCGCAAGTTGGAGGTATCGACGCACTCCATGGCCGTCAGCATCGGCGCCGCTGTCGGCCGGGCGGCCGATCCGGATGAGAAGATTGCCGTCATCCGAACGCTGGTGGACGGCATCCGGTTTGAAAAGGACCACTCCGGGTATTTTTTCGTCTACGACAAGACCACCAACGTGGCGTTGCCGACCAACAAGGGGCTCCAGGGCAAGGACCTGGCGGGGATGAAGGACAAGAACGGCGTGTTTCTGGTGCGGGAACTCAACGAAAAGGCGCACGGCGGCGGGGGATTCGTCGAATACATATGGCCCAAGCCGGACAAGGGGGATCAGCCGAAGCTTTCCTACGCGGAGCTCATCCCGGGCACGGACATGTGGATCGGGACCGGCGTGTACCTCGACAACGTGGAAGACGAGAAAGTGGCGATTTCCTCGGACATCGACTCGCTGGTCTCCCGGTACATGCGCTGGGTGGGCGGTTCCATCATTTCGGTGTTCCTGCTGATTCTGCTGCCGTTTTGCATCAGCATCGTCCGTTCGATAACCCACCCCCTGGACGAGGCCGTGGATTTGGCGAACCGGATTTCCTGCGGCGACCTGACCCAGGACATCCCCACGGGCTATCATGACGAGCCCGGCCGATTGGCCGTTGCTCTCGACACCATGACCGAGCGGCTTCGCGACATCGCGGGGCGGGCCAAGTCCGGCGCGCAGACCGTTTCCTCGGGGAGTTCGGAAGTCACGGAGTCGGCCCGGGACCTGTCCGACGGGGCCAGCCGACAGGCCGCTTCGGTGGAGGAGGTCTCCGCATCCATGGAGGAGATGATCGCCCAGATCAGCCGCAACACCGACAACGCCCGCAAGACCGAGGCCATGGCCATCAGCACGGCCAACGACGCCCAGGAGGGCGGCGACGCGGTGATGGAGGCGGTGAATTCCATCAAGGACATCGCCGAGCGCATCTCCATAATTGAGGAGATCGCCCGGCAGACCAACCTGCTGGCGCTCAACGCGGCCATCGAGGCCGCCCGGGCGGGCGAGGCGGGCAAGGGGTTCGCCGTGGTCGCGGCCGAGGTGCGCAAGCTGGCCGAACGCAGCGGGCATGCCGCCGCCGAGATCAGCGATCTATCGCGGACGACCCTGGGCAAGGCCGACCAGGCCGGGGCCATGCTCGCCAAGATGATCCCGGACATCCGCAAAACCGCCGAACTGGTGCAGGAGATAGCCGCCGCCAGCGTCGAGCAGGACTCGGGCGCGCAGGAGATCAATTCGGCCATTCAGGAGTTGGACAGCGTCATCCAGAAGAACGCCTCCTCGTCCGAGGAACTGGCCGCCACCGCGCAACAATTGAACGTTCAGGCGGAGGACCTGCGTTCCAGCATGGCCTTCTTCAACCTGGGCGACGGGGCGGACGTCCGGCCGGCGGTCCGGCCGAAGAAACCCAAGGCGGTCGCCGCGATCAGCCGATCCGCGCCTGCCCGGCGCAAGCCGCTCCAGGCAGCCAGGACGCAGCTACCGGACTCCGGCGTCGACCTGGAGATGAACGACGACGCGTTCGAGAAGTTCTGATCCCATACCCAGCGCAAACGGCCGTTCGCGAGGTGAGCGGCCGTTTTTTTTCTTGATATATGCTTATCCTAGCAGAATGTAGCCACCCGACGTCATTCAATTAATCACGTTCAACCCCATCTCCGGCCACTCGAGGATGCGCACATCCCGCCCAAAAATGCGGGATTGAGCCACTTGTTCCAAACAGACGTATGGACATTGAGCCTGTTGTGCAATATCGTTAAGGAGTTAGGGCCTATACCAGGTATGGGGTTTCGGTATGGCCCGGCCCGGCTACGTATTGGAACTGCGCTCGCACCGCGCTTGCCAGTCGGCGATAGTGGGCAAATCCGTCATCCAAGGGGAGAATATGAAGTTGAACTTCAACGCAAAACTCATGGCGTCCGTCATCGCATCCACATTGCTGTTGCTCACGGTCGCTGTCGGAACTTCGTACGTGATCTCCGTCAGGGCTCTCGACTATCTCGGGCGATCCACGATTCAGAACAAGATCGCCACCCTGGTCGACACGCTGAAGATGCAAAACGACATCACGCTGGAAAAACTGGAGTCGGATCTCGGGCTCATGGACAAGGAGGTCGAGGTCCGGGGCGGTTTCCGGCTCGATGCGGACGCGCCCGTGCCCACGACGATGATCAACCAGATCAGCAAGGAGACGGACTCGGCCGCCATCCCGTC